>NZ_JBICUP010000024.1:0-102997 GCF_043198215.1 Micromonospora sp. NPDC048830 | reverse complement strand
CTTCCGGGACGGTGGATCAGGTGCGGTCCGAGCTGGGAATCCAGGGCCTGGCCCCGGAGGAAAATCCCCCGGATTTATCCGTGGGGATCGTTAAGCTGTTGGCCTCGGCGGACGAGCCGCCGCCCTGCTGGCTGCGCAGGGAGACGCGGAAGTAGTCGTTGAACTCGGAGCCGAACCAGCCACCCGGCACCTCGCTGGTGACGAACCGGTAGCGGACGCGTACCGCGGTGACGTCGGCGTCGGTGGTGAACGCGCGGGACACCGACTGCTCGCCCTCCCCGGCGGTGCCGAGGGTCAGGTCGTTGTCGACGATGCTCGACGGGGTCGGCTTCGCGTCGGTGGCGGGAGGCGTGGCCGGGGTCATCGGCGGCGTTGCGGCGCGCTGTCCGCGCTGCGCCGACAGGCCGTCGGCGGTGGCCAGGCTCGGGATGCCCTCCACGTGCGGGGCGATGGTGACGGGGGCGGTGCCGGTGTTCCAGCCCGCCGTGCCCTGGCTGAAGTCGTTGTTGGCGACCGTGCTGGGCGGGGCGAAGCCGAGCAGCGTGACCCGGACCGACCCGTCGCCGGCGTACACGCCCGCGACGCCCTGCCGGTTGCCGCTCGCGGTGGCCTTGACCAGGACGGTGCGGGACGGCACGTTGGGCACGGTCAGGTGGCCGGTGGAGGTGGCGTCCTCGGTGAAGACGTCCTGGTCGTCGGTGAGGCTGACCCGTACGGTCACCGGGTCGGTGACCGGCGCGCCGGTGTCGTCCACGACGTCGACCCGCAGGGTGTTCGCGCCCGCCCAGACGGTGGCGGTGTGGTAGAGGGGCCGGCCGATGGCGTCGACGCCGGCGAGCCGCAGCTCGTTGCGGCCGTCGGTCAGCGCGGAGGTCGCGGTGACCCGGTGCGCCTCGACGGCGATCCGGTCGGCCGGCACCCGGTGGCCGTTGACGGTGAGCGCCATCTCGGCCGGGTCGTCGTGGAACTGCGCCCCGGAGAGGCTGAACGCCACCGGGGTCGACACGGCGTTGAAGCCGTCCGGCGCGGCGCCGGTGAGCGCGAGCGCGTCGGCGGGCAGCGCCTCGTCGAGGGGGTTCTCGACGGTCAGCCGCAGTCGGGTCGCCGCGCCGAGGTTGAGCGCCGCGACGATCCGGTCGAACCGGTTGATCCTGCCGCTGCGGTCCACGTCGGCCCAGGGCGAGTACGCGGGCGCACCGTACGCGGTGCCGGCCAGCGAGTCGATGAGCACCAGGTCGTCCTGGTCGACCTGGAAGTCGGCGTTGGCGTCGCCGGCGAGGAACGCGGAGAGCTGGTATGCGCCGGAGGTGTTCCTGTCGGATCTGAGCAGGACGTCGTAGGCGCCGCCGGGGGCGAGGGCGGCGACGGTGAAGCTGGACTTGCTGCCGGGGGTGTCGGCCCGCCAGGGCACGGAGACGTACGGCGGCGGGCCGGACTTCGAGCGGACCACGATCATGCCCGGGTCGAGGGCGCTGCCGGGCGCGGCGTCGAGCGTGAAGCCGATGAGCATCCGGCCGTGCCCGGCCGGCGTGTAGTCGTCGGCGGCTACGGTGAACGGCACGCTGCCCTGCTGCCCGGCCGTCAGTTCGCCGCCGCTGACGCTGTAGATCGCGCTGGCCGCGGCGTCCACGGGTTCGGCGGTCGTCGCGGCCAGCGCTGGGGCGGCCGGGATGACGAGGCAGAGCGCGGCCAGCCCGATCAATGGTCGAGCACGTCTCATGTCCCCTCCAACACATGTGTCGGGATGCCTGTCGACATAAGGCGATCACCGAGTCCAGGCACGAAAAGTAACAGCCTGATTACGCAAGGTGCATCGGCTGTTCGCGCGGCCGGTACCGTCGATCGACAGCCGGTGGGGACACGTCCAGCGGCCGCGTGCACCGGGTGGGGTATTGACGGCCGCCGAGGGCCCCCGCGCGGTGGACCGAACGTGTCCCCGCGCGCGGGCCTTCCGGGCGCTGTCGGGAGGCCGGTCAGAAGTAGTCGAGCAGGTGGGCGGGGCCGCCGGCGGCGAGCAGGTCCAGGGCACGGGGGTCGACGCCGGGGCCGTGTCGCAGCTGGCCGGCGTGCACGAGGCTCTCGGCGGTGGTGGCGCCGGCGTAGAGCTGGGCGAAGCCGCGCACGCTCAGGTGCAGGGCTGGCTCGCCGGTGGCCGGGCGCAGCTCGGCCGCGCCGTCGGCGACCTCCAGGCGCCAGGCGCCGGTGTTCCAGTCGGCGAGGTCGTCGTCGAGGGTGAAGTCGACGACGCCGCGCGCGTGCGGCGGCCAGCCGCGCTCCCGTACGGCCCGGGTCAGGTCGACGGGCCGGTGCATCCAGGGCTGCTGCCGGTGCTCACGGACCGTATCCAGGGGCAGTTGGGCGGTGACGGCGTCGCCGTCGAGCAGCCGCAGCCGCAGGGTGGGGGCGACGCTGCGCCACCTGGCGAGGACGCTGACGAGTTCCCGGGCCGCGTCGGCGGTGGTGGCGAGGACGTCTTCGACGGTGAGGACGGAATCGGGCCCGTAGCCGCCGCGGCCGCGGTCCCAACTGGCGTAGCCGACCAGTTCGCCGGCGTCCTCGACGAGGGTGACGCCGTCGGTGGGCAGGGCGGTGGTGGCGCCGAGGTGGTCGAACAGTTCGCCGCGGCGGGTGAGCAGGCCGCGGCGGTGGCGGGCGACGCGGTCGTACAGGCCGGCGACGGCGGGCATGTCCTCGGCGCCGGCGGCGCGGACGCTGGGGCGGGCCGGTGGCGGGGCAGGTCGGCGGCGGCCAGGTCGACGGTGCGCAGGGTGCCGGCGACCTCCCAGCCGCAGGCCCGGTACGGGCCGGTGGTGGTGGGATACAGGGCGCTGACGGCGGCGCCGCGCTCGCGGGCGCCGCGCAGCAGGGCGGCCAGCAGGGTGCGGGCGACGCCGCGGCCGCGGGCCTCGGGGGCGACGGCGACGCCGGCGACGCCGACGGCGGGCACGGTCCGGCCGGACCACCACTGCTCGTGGTGCAGGTCGACGGCCTTGCCGCACAGCCGCCCGGCGGGGTCGAACGCGCCGTAGCCGGTCATGCCGGGCCGGGCGCGGGTGGTGGCGTCCGGTGGGGGTTGCGGGTCGGAGCCGAACGCGTGGCCGCCGAGGGTCCAGGCGGCGGGAATGTCGTCGGGGGTGAGTTCACGGATGGCGGCGACGGGGTGCACCTGCCGACGGTAGCCACGGCTCGGCCGGCGCCAAACCGGTTTTTCCGTGGCCGGGGGCGGGTCCCCCCGGCCACGGGGTGGGTCAGTGCCGCGGGATGTGGGCGACGCCGATGCGCCTGCGGAACACCCAGTAGGTCCAGCCCTGGTAGGCCAGCACGATCGGGGTGAACACGACGGCGACCCAGGTCATGATCTTCAGGGTGTAGCCGGTGGAGGCGGCGTTGGCGGCGGTCAGGGTGCCGGCGGGGTCGGCGGTGGAGGGCAGCAGGTTCGGGTACAGCGCGGTGAACAGGGTCGCCACGGTCAGGGCGACGGCCACGGCGGTGCCGGTGAACGCCCAGCCCTCGCGGCGTACGCGGGCGGCGGACACAGCGGCGAGCAGGGCCAGCGCCGCCACGGCGGCGAGCGCGACGGCGGCCGCGCTGGAGCGGATGCTCAGGGTCCAGGCCAGGAACGCCACGGCGAGCACGCCGGCGCCGGCGCCGGCGCGTACCGCGAGGGCGCGGGCGCGGTGGCGGATGTCGCCGACGGTCTTGAGGGCGACGAACACGGCGCCGTGGGTGAGGAACAGCGCGCCGGTGGTGGCGCCGCCGAGCAGGGCGTACGGGTTGAGCAGGTCGAGCAGGCCGCCGACGTACTCGTGGTCGGCGGAAAGGGGCACGCCGCGCAGGATGTTGGCGAACGCGACGCCCCACAGCACGGCCGGGACGAGCGAGCCGAGGAAGATGGCGGTGTCCCAGCGGCGCTTCCACCACGCCTCGGGGCGCTTGTGCCGGTACTCGAAGGCGACGCCGCGGGCGATGAGGGCCAGCAGGATCAGCAGCAGGGGCAGGTAGAAGCCGGAGAAGAGGGTGGCGTACCACTCGGGGAAGGCGGCGAACATGGCGCCGCCGGCGGTGATGAGCCAGACCTCGTTGCCGTCCCAGACGGGGCCGATGGTGTTGATCAGGACGCGGCGTTCCCGGTCGTCACGGCCGAGGACGGGCAGCAGCATGCCGACGCCGAAGTCGAAGCCCTCGAGGACGAAGTAGCCGGTGAAGAGCACGGCGACGAGGAGAAACCAGACGGTGGTCAGTTCCACGGTGGGCTCCGCAGGTCAGTAGGCGAAGGCGAGCGGACGCTCGGCGTCGTCGGTGTCGGTGGGTTCGGGCGCGGGGGTCAGGTCGGGTACGCCGGCTTTGGCGTACCGCAGCAGGAGCTTGATCTCGACGACGGCGAGGGTGGCGTAGACGAGGGTGAAGGCGGTGAAGGAGGTGAGCACCTCGGTCAGGGAGACGCTGCGGGACACGCCGTCGCGGGTGAGCATCTCGCCGAAGACGATCCAGGGTTGGCGGCCCATCTCGGTGAAGATCCAGCCGAAGGCGTTGGCGAGCAGGGGCAGCACGGGCATGGCCAGGCCGGCGCGCAGCAGCCAGCGGCTGGTGGGGGTGCGGCCGCGGCGCTGCGCCCACAGGACGAGCACGGCGATCGCGGCGGCGGCCAGCCCGAAGGCGATCATGAAGCGGAAGCTCCAGTAGGTGACGGGGATGATCGGGGTGTAGCTGCCGGGGCCGTACTGGCTGGCGTACTGGGCCTGCAGGTCGTTGATGCCCTGCACGGTGCCGTTGGGGTCGCCGGTGCCGAGGAACGACAGCAGGTAGGGGATCTTGATGGCGAAGACCTCGCGGCTGCCGTCGAGGCTGCCGACGGTGAGCACGGAGAACGCCGCGGGGCTCTCGGTGGTGTAGAGGCCCTCGGCGGCGGCCATCTTCATCGGCTGCACCTCGGTCATGATCTTGCCCTGGATGTCGCCGGTGACGAGCACCCCGGCGGTGGCGATCATGACGACCCAGGCGCCGAAGCGGGTGGCGTAGCGGTAGGCGGGGGTGTCGGCGCTGTCGCGGTTGCGGACGAGGTGCCACAGGCCGACGGCGACGACGAGTGACCCGGCGACGAGGAACGAGCCGGCGATGGTGTGGGGGAACGTGACGAGGGCGACCTTGTTGGTGAGCACGGCCAGGAAGTCGGTGAGCTCGGCGCGTCCGGTGTCGGGGTTGATCCGGTAGCCGACGGGGTTCTGCATGAACGAGTTGGCGGCGAGGATGAAGTAGGCCGACAGGTTGCTGCCGATGGCGGCGGCCCAGATGGCGGCCAGGTGCAGGCGTTTGGGCAGCCGGTCCCAGCCGAAGATCCACAGTCCGATGAAGGTGGATTCGAGGAAGAACGCGACGAGGGCCTCGATCGCCAGGGGGGCGCCGAAGATGTCGCCGACGAAGCGGGAGTAGTCGCTCCAGTTCATGCCGAACTGGAACTCCTGAACGATGCCGGTGACCACGCCCATGGCGAAGTTGATGAGGAACAGCTTGCCGTAGAACCTGGTGAGCTTGAGGTAGCGCTCGTCGCCGGTGCGGTGCCACCGGGTCTGCAGGATCGCGACCAGCACGGACAGGCCGATGGTCAACGGCACGAACAGGAAGTGGTAGACGGTGGTGACACCGAACTGCCAGCGGGCGACGTCCAACGCGTCCACCTGGAACCCCCCAGCCTTCGTACTACGGGACGTAGTAAATACTACTCGCCGTCGTAGACGGATCGGCAGGGCAGCAGGTCCCGATCCCGCCCGGGACCAATGACCTTGCTCACCCCGGCCGCCCAGCCCGGGATCCCGCCCGGCCGCGTCCGGCCGGCGCGGCCGTGCGACGATCAACCGCTGATGGACACCCCGACCGACACCTGGCGCCCGCCCCTGATCTGGCGCGGCGCCCAACTGCTCGCCCGCGCCGTCGTCGGCGCCCTGGCCCGCCTGCGGGTCAGCGGCGAGGTTCCCGCGCACCTGCGCCGCGGGCCGCTGATCCTCGCCGCCAACCACATCAGCCCGTTCGACCCGATCGTCATGGCCGCCGCCTGCCGCGCCCGGGGCGTCGCGCCACGGATCATGGCCACCGCCGGGCTGTTCCGCGCCCCCGTCGTCGGCGCCGCCATGCGCCACGCCGGGCACATCCGCGTCGACCGGGGCACCGCCGCCGTGCACCAGGCCCTCGACGCCGCCGCCCGTGCCGTCGCCGAGGGCTCGGTGGTCCTGGTCTATCCCGAGGGCCGCATCGGCCTCGACCCCGGCATGTGGCCCGAGCGCGGCAAGACCGGCGCGGCCCGCCTCGCCCTGGCCACCGGCGCCGTCGTGATCCCGGTCGCCCAGTGGGGCGCCCACGAGGTGCTGCCGTACCGGACGCCCCGCGGCCTGGCCGGGGCCGTCGGCCGGGCCCTGCTGCGCCGCCCCGTGGCGCACGTGCGCTTCGGCGACCCCGTCGACCTGGCCGACATCGACCCCGCCGCGCCGGGCGCCGCCCTGCGCGCCACCGAGCGGATCATCGACGCGATCACCGACACGCTCGGGCCGCTGCGTCCCGACGAGCCCGACCGGCCCCGGCACGTCGACCCCGGACGCCCCAGCGACACCAGCCGCTCCCACCGCCGCCGGCCCCCGGCGTGACCGCCCGCCGGGTCCGCCCGGAACGCGATGTCGCCGACATGGCGCGGTCCGGGCGACCCGGTTCGCGCCATGTCGCCGCCATGACGCGCATAACGTCGCCGGCCGGTCACCGGGAGGCCACCCACGCCCGGCATACTGCCGGGCGTGCAGCCCCCGTCCGGCTACCTCGACGCCCCCGCGCCGCTGGCCTTCGCCCACCGCGGCGGCGCCGCCGACGGCGACGAGAACACCGCCGCCGCGTTCGCCCGCGCCGTCGCCCTCGGCTACCGGTACGTCGAGACCGACGTACACGCCACCGCCGACGGGATCGCCGTCGTGTTCCACGACCCCACCCTCGAGCGGGTCACCGGTGAACGCGGCCGCATCGCCGACCTGCGCTGGGCCGACCTGACTTCGGTACGCGTCGGCGGGGCCGCCCTGGTGCCCCGCCTCGACGAGGTGCTCGGCGCCTGGCCCGACGTGCGGTTCAACATCGACGTCAAGGCCGACCGCGCGGTCGAGCCGACCGCGCACACCGTGCCCCGGGCCGGCGCCGGTGACCGGGTGCTGCTGGCCTCGTTCAGCGACGCCCGGCTGGCCCGGCTGCGGGTGCTCACGCAGGGGCGCGTCGCCACCGGCCTCGGCATGCGCGGCGTGGCCCGGCTGCGCATGGCCTCGCTGCACGGCCGGCCGGTGCGGCTGCCCCCGTCGGTGGTGGCCGCGCAGGTGCCGCCCCGCTACGGACGCGTCCGGGTGGTCGACCGCCGGTTCCTCGCCTACGCCCACCGGCTCGGGCTGCACGTGCACGTCTGGACGATCGACGAACCTGCCGAGATGCACGAGTTACTTGATCTTGGGGTGGATGGCATGATGACCGATCACGTCGGCGTGCTGCGCGACGTCTACCGCAGCCGCGGCCACTGGGCCGCCTGAGACAAGGAAACCGATGGCCGAGACCGTCACCCCGGCGGTGGACACCCCACCGCCGGCCAGCACCGCCCGCGAGCGGCGCGGCTGGTACCTGTACGACTGGGCCAACTCGGCCTTCCAGACCACCGTCATCACCGTGTTCCTCGGCCCGTTCCTGACCACCGTCGCCGAGCTGGCCGCCGGCTGCGAACTCGGCGCCGACAGCTGCGACGGTTACGTCCACCCGCTGGGCATCCGCGTCGCCGCCGGCTCCTACTACCCGTACCTGATCTCCCTGTCGGTGTTCCTCACCGTGTTCGTGCTGCCCGTGGTCGGGGCGATCGCCGACCGGACGACGCACAAGCGGAGGCTGCTCGGCGCCGCGGCGTTCACCGGCGCCGGCGCCACCATCGGCATGGCGTTCGTCACCGGCGACCGGTACCTGCTCGGCGGGGTGCTGTTCCTCGTCGCCAACATCTCCTTCGGCGCCGCCGTGGTGGTCTACAACTCGTTCCTGCCGCAACTGGGCGGCCCCGACGAACGCGACGCCATCTCCAGCCGCGGCTGGGCCATCGGCTACCTCGGCGGCGGGGTGCTGCTCGCGCTGAACCTCGTCGCGGTCAGCACGCTCAGCGAGGAGGGCAACCCGCAGCGCACCCTGGACCTGGCCCGCTGGTCGATCGTCTCGGCGGGGGTGTGGTGGGCGGCGTTCACCCTGCTGCCGCTGCGCTGGCTGCGCGACCGCCCCACCGCCGAGGCGCTACGCGGCGGCGGCAACGTGCTCACCGACGGGTTCCGGCAACTCGGCCGCACGGTGCGGGAGATGAAGGCGTACCCGCTGACGCTGTTCTTCCTGCTGGCCTTCCTCGTCTACAACGACGGCATCCAGACCGTCATCACCCTCGCCAGCCAGTACGGCACCGAGGAGCTGCGGCTGGAGCAGGGCACCCTGATCGTCACCATCCTGCTGGTGCAGTTCCTCGCCTTCGGCGGCGCCCTCGCCCTCGGCGCCCTGGCCCGCCGAATCGGCGCCTGGAAGACCGTGCTGCTCAGCCTCGTACTGTGGACGGGGGTGATCGTGGCGGCGTTCCGGCTGCCGGCGGAGGCCCCGCTGCCGTTCATGGTCCTCGGCGGGGCCATCGGCCTGGTCCTCGGCGGCAGCCAGGCGCTGAGCCGGTCGCTGTTCAGCCAGCTCATCCCCGCCGGCAAGGAGGGCGAGTACTACGGGTTCTACGAGATCAGCGACAAGGGCACCAGCTGGCTCGGGCCGCTGGCGTTCGGCCTGGTGTTCCAGCTCACCTCCTCCTACCGGGTGGGCCTGGTCTCCCTGCTGATCTTCTTCGTGCTCGGGTTCGCGCTGCTGGCCGCCGTACCCATCCGGCGGGCCATCGTCGCCGCCGGCAACACCCCGCCCCGGGTGCTGTGACCGTCCGCTGGTGCGGCGCCGGCCGGCGCCGCACCAGCCTGATCGTCGAGGGTCGATCGACTAGGCTGCCCGGACGTGACCGACGACGCCGCTGCCGCCCCGATCTGCCTGGCCCGCCCCCTACCGGGCCCGGACGACCTGCGCGCCGGCTGCGCCGCCGCCCGCGCCGTCGACGGCCGGCCGCTGCACGCCGCCGCGCTGAAGTTCTTCTGGGGGCCGATGGACTGCGGCAAGTCCACGATGGCGTTGCAGATGAACCACAACCACGCCCGGCAGGGCCGCCGCGGCCTGGTCACCACCCGCATCGACCGCTCGCTGGGCCCACAGGTCACCACCCGCATCGGCCTGGCCCACGCCGCCGTCGAGGTCACCGACACCCTCGACCTGCGTGACCTGGTCCGCGACGCGTGGGCCGAGGGCGTACGCGTGGACTACCTGATCTGCGACGAGGCGTCGTTCTACAACCTCGAACACATCGACCAGATGGCCGACCTGGTCGACAACTACGACGTCGACGTGTACGCCTTCGGCCTGGCCACCGACTTCCGGTCCTGCCTGTTCCCCGCCGCCCAGCGGCTGTTCGAACTGGCCGACTCCGTCGCCCGCATCCAGGTCGAGGTGCTGTGCTGGTGCGGCCGCGAGGGGCTGCTCAACGCCCGCGTCGTCGACGGCCGGGTGGCTCGCGAGGGCGAACAGGTCGTCATCGGTGACACCGTCGACACCGCCGAGGTGCGCTACCAGGTGCTGTGCCGGCGGCACTACCGCGCCGGCGACCTCGGCGGCCGCTAGCCTCGCCGGCCCACCCTCCCCCGCCGGCCCGGTCACCGGCGGATCACCCGCGCGGGTGATCCGACCCGCGCGCCGCCCGGAAGGACGGGCGAATCGGGAGACTTCGCCAGCAAACGCCCATATGGTCGACCCGTCAACCGCGCGAATACGCCAACGAGCCGGGCACCGGCGCTGACCGTCGCGTGACACATTGTGCGGCGCAGCCGCTCGTGTTGAGAGGTGCATGATGGGACTGGAACTCGGCGACCACGTGTGGTATTGGAACCACCGGATCTCCTTCGACCAGAACATCCCACGTGCGCAGTGGTTTCCGGGTTCGGACCCGCACGACCCGAACGACTACCAGGGGCACGGTAAGGAGATCTGCAATTTCGTCGTCCACGCCGACGAGATCGCCCGCGGCCGGCCGCACATGCGCAACTACGAGGGCAGCTTCGCCTGGCTCAACAACAACCCCGGAAACATCACCGGGCGCCCCGGCGGCCCCAACTTCGGGCAGTACCCGGGCAAGTTCAACTGGCACAACTTCCTGATCTTCCCCACCTGGGCGGCCGGCTACCAGGCGATCGCCCTGCTGCTGCGGTCCGACCAGTACGTGAACCTGTCCATCCTGGACGCGTTCAAGAAGTACGCCCCGGCCTCCGACGGCAACAACCCCGTCGCGTACGCCAACGCCGTGGCTGCCGCCCTCAACATCCCGGTGTCGACGCGGGTGGGGAACCTCACCGACCGGCAGATGGAGGTCATGCAGGACAAGATCCAGGAGGTCGAGGGCGTCATCCCCGGCGCGAGCCTGGCCTGGGACTCCGACGAGATACCGGTCGAGATCGCCGCGCTGCTGCCGCCCTACGTGCGCAAGCCGACCCGCCGCGACGCGCTGATCCAGTCGGCCAACCCCTTCACGATGGACATGTCCGCGCCGGTGGACACGGCCGGCTTCACCCAGGGGCACGGCGGCCCGAATCAGGGCGGCCATGTCGGGGTGAACTGGTACATCAGGTACGGCATGGACATCGGCGGAGTGCAGGGCACCCCGGTGTACGCCGCGTTCGACGGCCACATCACCCGGTTCCAGCCGCACAACCCGGCGCAGGACAACGGCAGGGTCTACGGCGCGCAGATCTTCATGCGCTCCCCGAACGACATGATGGGCGGCTTCTACACCCACCTGACCAACCTGCCGGATGGGCTGGGAGTGGGCTCGACGGTCGCCCGCGGCGACTTTCTCGGCACCATCCACCGCTTCGGCGGAATCCCGCCGCACCTGCACCTGGCCCTGGTCGAGATCATCGGCGGCGCGCCGAACGGGCAGTACCAGGGCTTCGACCTCTACCAGTTCTTCCTCGGCCTGCAGACAGCCGACCCGTCGACCGTCGTGCCGGTACAGTTCTGGCAGGACGGCCGACCCCCCGAGCCGCTGTGGGGCGTCCGCAAGACCGACACCTCCCAGGCGCAACTCCCGCCGACGGCGCAGACGCCGGCCTACGACACGGCCGCCGCGGGAACGCGCAGCGCGCCGTGAGCGACCTGCCGGACGCCGGCGCGCCGCCCGCCGACCCGGCGGCGGGCGGCGCCGGCGATCCCCCCGTCGCTGCGGCCCGTCGTGACCCGGCCGCGGCGACCGCCGCCGCCGTCACCGCGCTGCGTCCCCGCGACCTCGTCTCGTTCACGGTGCGCACGACCGGGCTGCGGGAACGGGTGAGCGCCACCGGCGTCGCGGAATGGGTCGCCGCGGACGCCGACGGCCAACTGATCGTTGACCTGCCGCCGCAGCACCTCGCCGAGTCCGTGCTCGCCCCCGGCTCCACGACCAGCCAGGGACGGCTGGCGGGCCCGTCCAGCCTGTACTTCCGGGTGCCCCGCAACCAGGTGGTCGCCCAGAGCGTCGAGGGCGTGCTCGCCGCGATGAACACCCTGCCGCTGATCGTCGAACCCCGGGAGCGCGGGCGGGCCAGCGCCCTCGAACTGCCGTGGCGGCTGCTGCTCGCGCTCGACGTCAGGGCGCGGTGCCGGCACCGCAGCGCCCCGCCGCCCGCCGGCGACGCCGTCAGCCCGATGTGGCACACCCGCATCGTCGCGCCCACCGCCTCCGGGTACGCCGACGTCTACCCCTTCGCGAGCCTGCCGGTGGAGAGCTCGTTCGGCACGCCGCTGGGCACCAGCGTGACCACGATCGCCGACCAGGGCTGCAGAAACCCCACCCAGCCCGTGGCCACGGAGAAGCTGATCCTCACCGCCTGCGGCGCCTGGTTCTCCGGCTCGGTCGACTACCCGGCGCTGCAGTGGACCCACCGGGCCGCGATGGGGCGCGACTACTACGTGCGGCTGCACAAGCGCGGCGCGCTCTTTCCGTTCGGCCACCGGGCGGCCGTGGTGGAGGTGACCGAGCGGCGCTTCGACACCGCCACGAAGGTCGCAGGCCTGCAACGCACCATCGCCCTGATCGTCACCGAACCCGTGTGCCGGTACGGCATCGACGCCAGCCACGAGCGGGAGTTCCCGTTCCAGCGGGTCGAGATCGAGCCCGTGCAGATCGTCCCGTTGGACCAGCCCGACGACGAACACACCTTCTGGCCCAGGCAGGGCGGCACCGCCGTGCAGTTCACCATCCGCGCCTGGGCGGCCGGCGAGGCCGTCACCATGCGGCTGCCCCTGCTGTTCGGCGACGGCACCCTGACCGCCCAGCAACTCGGCGACACGTACGCCCGCGGCCCCCGCACCGGGATCGCCGCCGCGGCACCCCCGGCCGCCGTCGTGAACCGGTTCATACCGCTGGCCGTGCGCCGGACCGCGCAACAGACCGTGGAGGCCGTCGAGGGCGCCAGCCAGCAGGTCGCCGCGCTGGTCTTCGGCGCGAACCCCGTCGCCAGCGGCGTGGGCTTCCACCCCCGACTCGCCCAGATCGACGTGACGCTGCCCGCCGTCAAGCAACTGCTGGGGCAGGACATGCCGGCCATCCCCGCCACACTCGCGCCGGAGGTGCGCGCCTCGACGGCCACCACCCCGCCCGACTTCCTGCTCCAGTTCGCCTCCCGAAGCCTGAACCTCGGCTTCGCCCAGACCGGCGCGATCGCCTCGCCCAACATGGCCGTCAACCGGATCCACCGGGTGCTGGGCGCCACGGTCGCGAACCTGCCCACGAACCCCGCCCAGCTGTTCGACCGAGGCGCGAAGCTGCTCGGCATCGTGCCGCTGGCGGAGATCGTCTCCACCGTCGACCGCCCGCCGACCATCGTCTGGTCGCAGACCCCCACGCCGCAGGCCACCCTCGAATGGACCATGAAGCCGACCAGGAGCAGCGGCCCGTTCCAGCCCGTGACCGCGCCGCCGGCCAAGGCGTGCGAGGTGAGGATCACCGCGCGGACGGGCACCGGCGACGGCTCGCCGAAGACGACCGTGTTCGGCGCGGTCACCAACTTCGTCATCGGCATCCCCACCCCGGCCGACCCCCTGGTCCGGCTCGACTTCTCCGAGCTGACGTTCCGCGCCGAGACCGGCAAGCTGCCGACGACCGCGTTCACGATCACCTCCGCGGCGCTGGGCCGCAAACTACGGTTCGTCCAGCGGCTCGGCAAGCACCTGGCCGCCGTCGGCCGCAGCGCACCCACGGTGGAGATCTCCGCTCGCGACGTCCGGGTCCGGTACGCCGTCGCCATCCCCACGCCGCTCGGGATGGGACTGTTCACGCTGCAGAACCTGCGCCTGCAGGCCGGCGTCACCCTGTCGTTCGTCGGGGAGCCGGTCACGCTCGACTTCGCCTTCGGCACCAGGGGCAGCCCGTTCCTGGTGACCGTGATGGGATTCGGCGGCGGCGGCTACCTGGAGTTGGGCGTCCGGGCCGGGGGGACCGACTCAGGGCTGGAACGGTTCGTCGGCGGCATCGAGTTCGGCGCCAGCGTGGCGATGAGTTTCGGCGTCGCCTCCGGCGAGGTGCACGTCTTCGGCGGCATCGTGTTCGTCAAACAGCGCGGCGAGGTCGAGATCACCGGCTACCTGCGCATCGGCGGATCGGTGCGGGTGCTCGGGCTGATCTCCGTATCGGTCGAGCTCACCATCAGCCTCACCTACGTGGTGCCGAACAAGCTGCGCGGCGCCGCCAAGCTCGTCATCGCGGTGGATCTCACCTTCTGGTCGACCTCCGTCGAGATCACGTGCGAGAAGACGTTCGTCGGCTCGGAGCAGACACTCGCCGCCGAGGCCGTGTGCGCCCCCGCGACCGGGTTCTCGGTGGAGAAGGCGCTGGGCCCGGTCGGATCGTCGTTCCCCTGGCGCGACTACTGCCAGGCGTTCGCGGGAGGATAGGAATGGCACCACCGCCGAACCTGAGGCGCCAGTTCGTCTGGACCGTCATCCCCAGCGGCCGGGTCGAGCCCGACGGCCAGCAACGGGCGCTGTTCTCGCTGCTGCTCACCCCGAAACTGATCGGCCCGCCCGGAACGCGGCTCACGCTCGGGCAGTTCGGGATGCAGTCCTGGCCGCAACGGCTGGCCGCCGTGCGCTTCACCGCGTACCGGACCGACCGGCAGCTCACCGCCACCCCCGTCCCGCTGGTCACCGAGGACGACCGCAAGGTCCAGTTCACCACCGACCAACAGACGGCCGCATGGCGGCAGATGTTCCCCGCCACCATGCCGGTGCGGCCCCACGCCCTGACCACCTACCAGGGCCGCCGGTACCACGACTTCCCCGCCCGCGACGCCGGCGCGGAGATCAAGAGCGCCTTCCGGGCCACCGCGCGCACCCTGGCCTACCTCTCCGGCGACGACCACGAGCAGAGCGAGCGCCGACAGACGGCGCTGCGGGACATCACCCAGTCCTGGCAGGCGGCGGCCCTGGGCGGCCCCGACGCCGACGCGGCGACCCGGGCCGCCGCGCCCCTTCAACGGGCGTACGAGTTCTACCGCCGCGACGGCGTCACCCCGTTCGAGGCGGAGGCGACGGCGCAGGAGCTGGACTTCCACGACCAGGTCGCCCGCCTGGCCGACCACCCCATCCTGCTACGCGCACTCGGGCTGCTGATGGACTTCGCCGTGCCGGTGCCGGAGCTGACCGGCGCGGGCGCCAACGAGATCCGGGTCGAGCCGCGGTGGCCCAGCGCGGACCCGAACCCGGCCGACGGCTGGGCGCAGGCGCTCCAGGAGGACGTACGCCCGAGGACCGCCTACACGCTGACCGGGTCGCGATTCGTACCGGCACCGTCCGGGGGACAACGATCGCCGGGCATGCTGCCGCTGGCGGGCACCAAACTGCTGGGCGAGGCACCGAACCTGCGGTTCGAGATCGTGCCGTTCGACGTCGACGGCGCCGCGCTGCGCATGGTCGCCGCCGCGCGGTCGGACGGCGGCGCGCCGCCGTCGACGGCGGCGCCCACCGCGGGACTGCCTGCCCTGCGCTCGATGGGGTTCGCCCTCGTGGACGGCAACCGCAAGGGCGACCACGAGGCGCGGCTACGCAGGGCCGGCGAGCGGGACACGCCGAGCAAGCTCGAGGGCTCGCCGTTGACGGCGGACAATCTCGTCGCCGGCTACCGCGTCGACGTGCTCGACGGCGGGCAGTGGCGGTCGCTGTGCCAGCGCCGGGTGGGGTACACGGTCGGTTCGGTGCAGATCGGGTCCGGGACGGGCCTGCTCGACGAGGGCTATGTCCGCCCCGAGTCGGCCGCCACCGGCGCCGGCGCGGCCGACGCGCTGTACATTCACGAGACGGTGGCCCGCTGGACCGGCTGGAGCCTGGTGGTCCCCCGCCCGGAGCGGGTCGACGACCAGACCGGCGGGGCCACGCCGCCCGTGCCGTTCACCGCGCGGGTCGACCTGGAGCGCGGCTCGCTGCCCCGGCTGCGGTTCGGACGCACGTACCGGCTGCGGGTGCGGCTGGTCGACCTCGCCGGCGGCGGGCTGCGCCGACAGCAGGTCGGCGCCGACGAGGAAGTTACCGAGCCGTTCGTCCACCGCCGCTTCGAGCCGCTGCTGCCGCCGGAACTGGCCCCGACCGCCCCCTACGTCGACGGCGCCGGGCAGGACCAGATGGTCATCCGCAGCGACCGGGGCGTCACCGCGGACGCCTACGCCGCGCGGCACGGCTACCGGGCGGTCGACTTGCGCTACCTGTACGCGCCGAAGAGTTCCCTGGAACTGGCCCTGCAACACCCGACGGCCCTCGACACGGCGCTCGGCCCCGGGGCAGCCGACGACGTGGTCCGCCGACAGTTCGACCTCGCCCGGCGCGCCGACGGCGACCTGGGCGACCTGGGAGCGGTCCTGACCCAGGGCGGCGGCACCGAAGCCGGCTGCTACTTCGTCGTGCCCGAGGCGCCCGCCGCCCTGCCGTGGCTGCCGGACTTCGTGGTGGCCTCCGTCGCGATGCGGGTACGGTCCCGGCCTACCGACCCGGGCACCGGCGGGGCCGGTGGCACGGCCGGCTTCGACCGGTTCCACTTCTCCTGGAAGGGCGACTGGCCCGACCGACGGCCCATCGCGTTGAAGGTCGTGGCCGCCGCGGCGGGTTGCACCGCCCGGCACTCGATGGTCGGCAACGACCGCACCTTCACCGTCGAGTTGGGCCCCGCCGAGCAGGTGACCGTGGACATCGTCTCCTGCCCCGCCGTCGACTACGTCTATTCCTGGCTCGGCGTCGCATACTGGGCCGGCGCCTCCCCGCACGACACCGGCCATCCGGTCAACGCGAGCATCTACTACGGGCGCAACCCGCTGGTGACCCCGCCCCGGACGGTGACCATGGTGCACGCCGTGCAGCGCCCCCTGCGCGACCCGAGCGGCCAGCTCACCGCCGAGCGGTCCATGGGCGACACCCATGCGGTGCTCAACACCTCGAAGCTCGCCATCGACGTGCGCAGCACCGGCCGCATCGACCTGCGAGCCGAGTGGACCGACATCGACGACCGGCCACCTGCGGCCCCCCGCCGGACCGCCGTGGCGGTAGGCGTCGGCTCGTACGACATCGCGCACAAGCCGCCGCTGGTGGCACCGCCGAACGGGGCGTTCCCCCGGATCCGCCAGGAGTTCGCCGACACCCGCCGGCGCAAGGTCCGCTACACGGTCGCCGCGATCTCCCGATTCCGTGACTACTTCCAGCGGGTCACCGACCGGGACACGGGCGCGTGCACGGTGCACGGCACCCTGGACGCCACGGACGTGCCCAGCACGGCCCGGCCACCCGCGCCCAAGGTCCGCGGCGTCATACCGACGTTCCGGTGGTCCCGAAGCGACGGCGGCACCGTCATCCGCTCGTCACGCCGCGGCGGCGGGCTGCGGGTCCTGCTGGAACGACCCTGGTTCGCCACCGGGGTGGAGGAGGCGCTCGCCGTCGTCGTGTGGCCGCAGCCGGCGTCGCCCCCCGCGGTCAGGGAACTCGCGTACCTGAGCCTTGCCGGTCGGGACCCGTTACGCACCACTGCGGCACCGGCGGCCATCCTGGACCCCGGCCACTTCACGGCCACCGTCAAGGAGTCGGTGCACCTGCCGGAGCTCGGCAAGACGGTCACGGCGGTGGTCACTGCCCTGGACTTCGACCGCAACTACGACAAGGACGCCGACTGTTGGTTCGCCGATCTCGACCTGGCCCCGCTGGCGGAGGCGGCGTACTTTCCGTTCGTCCAGCTGGCGCTGTGCCGCTACCAGGCCGAAACCGCCGACCGCGGTCAACGGCTGTCTCCGCCGATCCGCACCGAGCCGCTGCAGCTCTTCCCGCACCGCGACCTCACCGTGACGCGCGGCGCCGGCCGGGTGACGGTCGTCCTCACCAGCCCCAGCCCGGGCGGGGCGGCGCCGACCACCGTCCGCGCGGAACTCCAGGCGTTCGCCGGTGATCCCCGCGGTGCCTCGGACGGCCTGATCGGGGCGTCCGGCTGGACGACCCTCACCGCGGCCGCCGGAAAGTTGGGCGACAGCCTCGCGCTCGACGTGCCGCAGGCCCAACGGCGTCCGCTGCGGATCGCCGTCACCGAGACCGAGTCCTACGCCGGCGGGGACGCCGGCACCGCGAGCCGGATCGTCCACGCCGACACCGTGGCGCTTGCACCAGCGGGATGACCGCCCTGACGTTGAGGAGCAGATGATGTTCGAAATCTACCCGCCCGCTGAGCCGCTGGAGATCCCCGGCGGAGGGACGGGACCCCTGTCGGGGTTCTTCGTGCCTTTCGAGGCGCGGGAGACGTACCTGAGGGTGATCGCGTTGTGGCGCGACAACGCTCCCCTCGTCGGCCACGCGCCGACGTTCGAACTCAAGTCGGGCCGCGATGGCGAGCTGACGGCGGTGGACGCGGAGGGGAAGACCGTCGGCATCCGTGGCGCCGGCGACAGCTTCGTGGCCAGCGCCCACTGCCAGCGGCTGCCGGGTGACACCTACCTCATCACCATCTCCGACATCGACGAGGAGGCGGGTCCCTGGTACCTGCGGATCAGGAACAACGACCCCGAGCCGCTGCGGTTCGTCTGGGTCGGCTCACAGCGGGAAAGCGACACCCTGCAACCCTGGATGGCGCTGGATGTCCCCGGGGCCGAGCAGACCCCGGGCACGCTGTCCCTGCTCAGCGATGGGCCCCCGACCGAGGTCAGGGTGCGCAACCAGGGCACCGCCCCGCTCGTCATCAACGACGAACCCGGCACCCAGCTGGACGCCGGGCGGTCGCCCGCCGTGCTGGTCAGCCGCCCCGCGCCGATCGCGCCCCACGACGTCGGCCAGCTGACCATCCAGTGCGGCACGGTGTCCTCCGCCGTCACCGAGTTCGAGCACGTCTTCGACGCCAATGACCCACGGGTCGAGCACCGGACGTTGCGCTTCCAGACCCTGCCCATCTCGGCCGGGACGCCGCTGGGCGGGCAGGAGTCCGAGTCCTTCTGCCGGTGGTGCGGACGGTGCCCGGAATACCTGCCGCCGTCCCCGCCGGGCCTGCCCGGCGGGCCCTGCCGGCGCGCGGGCTGCGCAGACCCGGCCGCCGCCCACTTCGACGTCCCACCCGATCTTGGCAGCTTCGGCGCAGCGGGTCTCGGGCAGTGAGGCGAGGGCGACGCCATGGTGTTTCAACCTTTTTGCACTGATCGGTTGGCGGTGGCGCAGACCAGTTCGCCGGTCGAGTTCGTGGTGTTGTTGGACGCGGCGCGGACGTTTCTGCGTGTGTTGGCGCACCTGCGCGAGGGCGTCGTGCACGGCGGCGCGCCGCCGACCTTCTGCATCCAGGCCGGTACGGGTGCGCCAGCGGAGGTGGACGAGGGCGCCGGGCCGGTCGCGATCATCGGCAGCACCGGCGCGACCGTGGCGACCGCGACGT
This sequence comes from Micromonospora sp. NPDC048830, assembly GCF_043198215.1. Taxonomy (NCBI): domain Bacteria; kingdom Bacillati; phylum Actinomycetota; class Actinomycetes; order Micromonosporales; family Micromonosporaceae; genus Micromonospora; species Micromonospora sp. NPDC048830. The sequence continues at coordinate 83,973 of NZ_JBICUP010000024.1, read as the reverse complement.
GTCTGCGCACCCCGGAGGACGACGACACCTACCTGGTCACCATCGACCACAGCGCGCCCTCCGGGCCCTGGCGGCTGCGGATCCGCAACAACGAGCCCGAAGCCCTGACCTTCTACGGCTTCGCCGCCCACGAGGAGGAGGAGACCCGTCACCCCTGGATGCAGTTCTCCGGCTCGATGCGCCTCGGCGGGCTGGAAACCACCAGAGGCAGCGTGCTCGTCTACAACACCGGGACCGCCGACCTGACCTTCCAGCAGTTCCCCGGTGACAAGTTGGGCCCGCAGAGCTCCCCTACCACCATCGTGGAGGTCCCGCCCCCGATCGCCCCGCACCGCGCCTGCCCGCTCGTGGCCGAGTGCGAACCGCTCTTCGAGGTGGTCGAGGCGCGCACCGACATGTTCGAGCACACCCTCGCCACCAACGACCCCGACCCGACGCACGCCGTACTCCGCTTCGGGATCAGCCCGCCGGTCCTGCCGCCCACCCGCTGCCGGGAGAACGACGGATGCCGGGAATTCGTCCCGCGACCAGACCCGGACGAGTTCCAGTGCGCGACCTGCTTCCACGACGCTGGCTTCCACGGGCTGTCCAGCGACCCCGATCGGACTCCCGAATAGTGGTATTCCAGGCTTTTTATACTTATCGGTTGGCGGTGTCGGAGACGAGTTCGCCGATCGAGTTCGTGGTGTTGTTGGACGCGGCGCGGACGTTTCTGCGTGTGTTGGCGCACCTGCGCGAGGGCGTCGTGCACGGTGGCGCGCCGCCGACCTTCTGCATCCAGGCCGGTACGGGTGCGCCGGTGGAGGTGGACGAGGGCGCCGGGCCGGTCGCGATCATCGGCAGCACCGGCGCGACCGTGGCGACCGCGACGTGTCTGCGTACGCCGGAGGACGACGACACCTACCTGGTCACCATCGACCACAGCGCGCCCTCCGGGCCCTGGCGGCTGCGGATCCGCAACAACGAGCCCGAAGCCCTGACCTTCTACGGCTTCGCCGCCCACGAGGAGGAGGAGACCCGCCACCCCTGGATGCAGTTCTCCGGCTCGATGCGCCTCGGCGGGCTGGGAACCACCACCGACGACATCCTCGTGTTCAACACCGGGACCGCTGATCTGATCATCTGCCAGTCTCCCGGCGACAGGCTCGGCCCGGAGGCGTCGCCCGCCACCATCGTGGAGGTCCCGCCCCCGATCGCCCCGCACCGCGCCTGCCCGCTCGTGGCCGAGTGCGAACCGCTTTCCGAGGTGGTCGAGGCGCGCACCGACATGTTCGAGCACACCCTCGCCACCAACGACCCCGACCCGACGCACGCCGTACTCCGCTTCGGGATCAGCCCGCCGGTCCGGATCAGCCCGCCGGTCCTGCCGCGTACCCGCTGCCGGGAGAACGACGGATGCCGGAGATTCGTCCGGAGTCTGTCGAATCCGTACATGTGCGCGACCTGCTTTCACGGCTCCGACCTGCACGGACTGCCCGGTGATCCCCTTGACCAGTACGACCGCCCACGCTGAGCGGGACCAGTCCTTCGGCCACACCTGCGACGGGAGTCCGACGTGGAGTTCCAGATGTTTCCGCCCGACGAGCCGTTGGCACTCGCACCCGGAAAGACCGGCCCGCTGTGCGCGTTCTTCGTGCCGATCCAGGTCGAGAGGACGTTCCTGCGGCTCATCGCGCTCTGGACCGACAACGCGGCGCTGGAGGGCGCGGCACCGACAATCCAGATCAAGGCCAACGACGGCGTCATCACCTCGGTGAAGGCGGACGCGGGCGACGTCGACATCCCGACCACCGACGACGTGGCGGGCACGGCGAACTGCCGGCGCCTGCCCGGCGACGTCTACCTCGTCACGATCGCCAACCTGCCAGGCCGGGACACCCACTGGCAACTGCGGGTGCGCAACAACGCCGACCGGGACCTGCGCTTCGTCTGGGTCAGCTCCCACGAGGAGGAGGCCACCCTGCAACCCTGGATGGCCGTCGGTGACCAGCGGGACGAGACCGGGCGCCGCGTCGTGTCGCTCGTCGGCCGACGCACCGACCAGTTCGTCGCCGTGCGCAACTTGGGCACCAGGCCGCTGGAGATCCGCGACATGCTAGACACACCGGTCGGTGGGCAGGACTCCCCCGTCCGCCTCGTCAGCCGGCCGGCCGTGGTGGCCCCGCACGGCGTCGACCACATCGTCCTGCGGTGCGAGGAGATCGACGCCCCGCTCGACCTGTCGCACACCTTCGACGCCAACGACGAGGAGCCGACGCACCGGACGCTGCGGATCACGGTCACCCCGCCCTGACGCCGCGCGGCTCAGAACGGGTCCCCGCACACCCGCCACCGGCCGTCCTCGCGTACGACCGGCAGCCGGCGATCCTCGCTGCCCCCACCCTCGCGGGTCAGGCGCACCGTCACCGTGCCGAGGGGCCGGCCGCCGCGGGTGGCCACCGACACGTCGGTGATCTCGTAGCCGGTGACCTGCGGCGGGGTACGCACCCAGGCGCTGAAGCCGCCCGCGCTCCACTTCCCGCGGGCCTCGGCGCACAACCGCTCGTACGCCCGGTCGACGTCCCCGGCGGCGACCTCGTGGAGGAATCCGTCCGCGGTCCGCCGCACCGGCTCGGTCGACCGCGTGATCAGCTGAAGGTTCCACGCGCCGAGGCCGGCCACCCCGATCAGGCACAGCAGCAGCCCCAGCCCGGCGAACAGCAGGCCGGCCCGCGCCGGCCGGCGGCGCCGGACCGGCCGCGTCCACGACTGCTGGCTGCCCACATCTGTCGACCGTAGACAACCGGGCCGCCGGTCCGCAGCAACTCGCCCCTGTCGCCGCCGGCCACGCATCGTCTACCGTCGGCGCACACAACGCCACCGCACCCCCGGAGCGAGACGATGACCCGTTACGTGCAGCCGGTGCCCGCCCCCGACGACCCGTACACCGGTGACGGCCTGCTGCGGTCCTGGCTGGAACGCCGGCTCGGCCCGGCCGGGCACGCCGCCGCGAAAGCCCGCCTGGCCGACCTGGCCGCCGACGTGGTCGGGCCGCTGCGCGCCGCGCACGCCGACGCCGAGGCGCACCCGCCGACGCTGGTGCGCTACGACCCGTGGGGGGCCCGCGTCGACCGGATCGACACCTCCGCCGGCTGGCAGGCCCAGCGCGCCGCCGCGGCCCGGCACGCCGTGGTCGCCCTGCCCTACCTGGACTCCGCGCGCGGCACGTGGGGCGCCGCCGCCCGGGTCGTCCAGCACGCGCTGCTGCACCTGTACGGGCCGGAGTCGGCCACGTTCTCGTGCCCGGTGGCGATGGCCGACGGCGCCGCCGCGCTGCTCAGCCTCCCCGAGGTCGACGCGGGCGTGCGCGACGCGTGGCTGCCCCGGCTGACCTCCACCGACCCCGGCACCGCGATCGTCAGCGGGCAGTGGATGACCGAGTCGCAGGGCGGGTCGGACCTGTCCCGCTCGGGCACCACCGCCCGGCCCGCCGGCGACGGTTCGTGGCGGCTGACCGGCGAGAAGTGGTTCTGCTCCGCCGCCGACGCCACCATGGCCGTGGCCCTGGCCCGGCCTGAGGGCGCCGGGGCGGGCAGCCGCGTCCTCGCGCCGTTCCTGGTGCCCCGCTACGCCGCCGACTCCCCCCTCGCCGACGCCGACGCCGACGCCGACGCCGACGCCGCGCCGTACGCGCCGGCGCCCGGGGTCACCGTGCACCGGCTCAAGGACAAGCTCGGCACCCGCGCGTTGCCCACGGCCGAGGTCGGGCTGCGGGAGGCGTACGCGCTGCCGCTGGGCGACCCGGCCGTGCCCGGCCTGGTGCGGGCGATGACCCTGGTCGTGGTGACCCGGGTGCACAACGCCGCCGCGGCGGCCGGCGGGATGCGCCGCGGCCTGGCCTACGCCCGCGCGTACGCCGACGCCCGCACGGTCGCCGGCGGGCGGCTGGTCGACAATCCGCTGCACCGGGCCACCCTCGGCGCGCTCGCGGTCGACGCGGCCGCCGCGTTCGCCCTCGCCGGGCACGCGTTCGCGCTGCTCGGCCGGGTGGAGGTGGGCGCCGACCCGGACGCCGCCGCCGAACTGCGCGTCGTCGCGCCGCTGGCCAAGCTCGCCACCGGCCGGCTCGCCGTGTCCTCGGCCAGCGAGTACGTGGAGGCGTTCGGCGGCGCCGGGTACGTCGAGGACACCGGCGTGCCCCGGCTGCTGCGCGACGCGCAGGTCCTGCCGATCTGGGAGGGCACCACCAACGTCCTGGCCCTGGACGTGCTGCGCGCGGTCACCCGCGAGGACGCCGGCGCGCCGCTGCTGCGCCGGCTGAGCGCCGCCGTGGACCTGGCCCGGCCGATGTCACCCGCCCTGGCCGACACCCTCGCCGCCGCCACCGCGGACCTGACCGCCGCCCTCGCGGACGCCGCCGCCGACCCGCGGGCCGTCGACGTGGTCGCCGGGGCGCGCGGGCTGGCGCTGCGGGCCGCGGCGGCGCTGACCGCGGCGCTGCTGGTGGAGCACGCCGCGTGGGGCGACGAGCAGGCGGAGGTGGCCGCGCGGCTGTGGGCGCGGTGCCGGCTGCGCCACGAGGACATCGCCGCCGACGCCCACCAGCACCTCGACCTGCTCTGCTGAGCCGGAGCCCGCCGCGGGACCTGCCAGCAGATGTCAGGTACCCGCGGCGGGCCCGCACCGCCGCGCGGTCCGAGACGCGGTTGACCCCTGTCGATAGCATCGGCCTGGCCGATACCGCGATACGACGGGAGTCGACCGTGGAGCCGACGACGCGACACGAGGACGGACGGGCCGAGCGGACACCACGGCTGGTACGCGACGCCGTGCGGGACGTCGTCGCGGAGGTGGCCCCCGACGAACTGGTACTCGCCGACGCGCTGCGGCGCTTCGACGACGACACCGCGCTGCGCCGGCTCACCCGCGCACGCCAGTCCCGGGACATGCTCGGGTTCGGGCTGGGCGAGGCCGCGGTCCTCGTCACCCCGCTCGTCTGGATCGCCGTCGACGAGGTCGTCCGGGCGGCGGTCGGGGCCGGGATCACGCGGGTGGGCACGGGAGCGCGTACCTGGCTGCGCGCCCGTCTCCGCCGGCCGCAACCGCCCCGGGCGATGCCGGCGCTGACCGGGGAGCAGTTGCGGGCCGTACGGGACCGGGTGGGTGAACTCGCCGTCGCCGCCGGCCTCGCGCCCGCAGAGGCGGCGACGCTGGCGGACCGGGTGGTGGCCCGGTTGGCGCTGGCCGTGGACGACGGCCCGCGCGACGACGACACCGACCGGGGGTAGGGCCGGTGGTGTCCGAGGCACCCGGACGTGCCCCCGCGCACCAGCGGGCGCCGGGCGCGGGTTCCCTGCCACGCTTCGTCCTGCTGCTCGTCCTCTTCGTCGGCATCGCCGCGGCGACCGCCGGCACCATCATCGACGCCATCGCCGACCAGGACGGCGTGCGGGTCGGCTGCGGGTTGGCCGCCGGGGGCGATCCGGGGCTCAGCGACCTCGACGTGGTGGTCCGGATCGCCGAACAGCAGTCTGCGTACGACGACTGCGTGGACCGTTTCGTGCCGGCGCAGGCGTGGTGGTGGAAGCCGGGCGCCCTGATCCTGCTGCTGGTCTGCGCCGCGGTGGTGTACTGGATCCTGCCTGCCTGGAAGGGGCGGCGGGGCCTGGTCGTGCCGATCGAGGAGGTCGAGGGGCACGCCGAGCTGCGGGCCGTGCTGGCGGAGCTGGTCACCGTCGCCGGGCTGCGGCGCCAGCCCCGCTTCGTCATCGCCCCCGCCGTCTCCACCACCGGGGCGGTCGTCTTCGGTCGGCTGCGTCACCACACCGTCCGCCTCAACGGTGGCCTCCTCGCCCGGCGGCGCCGTGATCCCGAGGGCTTCCGCGCCGTGGTGCTGCACGAGCTGGCGCACCTGCGCAACCGCGACGTCGACATCACGTACGCGACCGTCGCCCTGTGGCGCGTCCTGCTCGGGGTGGTCCTCCCGCTCGACCTGGCGTACATCCTCGCGGTGTCCCTGCCCGAAACGGCGGGCACCTACATGCAGACGCGGGAACAGTCCCGGGTCGTGCACCACCTGGCGATGCTGGCCGTCACGGTCGTCCTGGTCTACCTCGCCCGCGCGGACATCCTGCGTACCCGTGAGTTCCACGCCGACCTGACGGCCAGGCGGTGGGGCGCGGACGTGCGACTCTGGCAGGCGGCGGCCGGGCGCGACCCCGCGGGCGGCCACCGGTCCGCCCTCGGGCGGCTGGTGGCGCGCGGGGCGGCCCTCTGGCACACCCATCCCAGCTGGCAGCAGCGGTTGAGGTCGCTGGCCGACCCGGCGGCGCTGCTCGCGCCGCAGAGGCTGCCGTTCTTCCTGACCGGTGCGACGGCGGCGATCACCGCCACCCGGATGCCGGCGTTGCTGGCCCTGCTCGGCGTCGGGCAGCAGTGGCGGACGTGGGTCATCGCGGCGACCGTCGCGGTCCTGGTCACGGCCGTCACCGGTCTGCTCCTCCGGCCGGGGTCGGCGGACGCGGCGCACGCCGGCGGCCCGGCGTCCGGACTGCGGGCCGGCTGGTGGCTGAGCGTCGGCCTCGTCGTCGGCGAGATCGCGGTCGGCCGCGCGGGCAGCGTCTGGGACCTGCTCCCCGAGCAACCCGCCTTCCTGCTGCTGCTCGCGCTCGCCGCGTTCGGGGTCACCTGGTGGACGGCGGAGTACGCCCGGATGTCGGCCGCGCCGACGGGGTCACGGCCGCGTTGGCCGACGCTGCTGGGGCTCGGTGTCAGCTGCTTCGTCCTCGCCCTGTGGTGGGGGTGGTGGGAGGCCGACGGCACCATCTATGCGGGCGGCATGCTGTCCTTCTTCGGCGACGCGGCGGTCGGCAGCCACGAGCAGGTCCTGACGGGCGGCCAGGGCTACGAGGGGCCGCTGCTGGAACTCGTCCCCGGCCTGCCGGTGCTGCTGGCCCTGACCCGTCGTCCGGACCTGCTGTGGGCGGCCGGCGCGCTGTGGCTGCTGCCGCTGCTGGCCTGGCTTCGCCGCCCGACGGTCGTCGCCCGGCTACGCCCGACAATCGCCGCGGCGGGCATCGGCGGGCTCGGCGCCGTGGCGGTGACCGCCTGCGTGCGGGCGTGGTCCCCGCCGGTCGACGGCCGGGAACAACCCCACCTGATCGCCTACACGATGTGGGTCATGGTCGCGGTGCTCGCGTGCATGTGGCTGGCGGCCGCCGCCACCGCCGCGACGGCCTCCCCCTTCCCGCTGCTGCGCGGCCTGGTCGTGGCGGGTACCACGGGGCTGGCCGGGCTGGGCGCCCTGGCCGTGCTGGTCACCGTCGACGGCTGCGTCCGTCCGCTCGCAGTCCTCGGGTCCTCCTGCGACCCGGACCCGTGGGCAGGCGAGTGGATCGTCGAGCTGCTGGCCCCGACCACGCTGGGCCTGGGACTGTTCCTCGCCGTTCCCGTCGCCGCCGTCGCCGCGGTGGCCGGGGGGTCACTGCGTCGGCTCCGTGCCCGGGGCGCGCCGGCCCCGGCAGGACAGGCAACCGGCGGGGGTGTCACGGCGCGCCCACGGTGGCCGGCCGTCGTCGGGGTGGTCGGGCTGTGCCTGGCGGCGACCGCGACGAGCACCGCGGTGACCGTGGCGCACCTCCGCTCGCCCGCCCCGGCGGCCACCGACTCCGGCGGACTGAGTCCCGCACTCACCGACCGGCCCACCTCACCGGCCGTACGCGCGGCGCAGGTGCGGGCCTGGCTCGCTCTCGGCGGGAACGAGCTGGTCATGCAGATCGCCGGCAGCTTGCTGGAGCTGTCGAAGCCGTTCGGCAGCGACGACGCCGACGAGGCGCGGCGGGCGTTGACGGACTGGGCATTCATCGACGCCGAGATACGGCCCCGCTGCGCCGCCGTCACGGAGCGCGTGGCCCACGCCCGTCGGTACTTCGACCATCCCGAGCCGGGCGGGCAGGCGGCGTGGACGGCCCTGCTGTCCCGCGCGGAACAGATGGGCGTCGACTGTGACCTCGCGGTCCGGCAGCGGGACCGGCTCCGGTACGCCGCCGCGCTCCGGCAACTGGCGGCGATCGTCGAGGACGCGCCCGCCACGGTGCGGGCCGTCGTCGGCTGAACCGCCCGGCGTGCGGGTCAGCCGACGCGGCGCGCCCGGGCGGCCCAGAGGACGTACGCGGGGTCCCGGTCCAGGTTGTGCCGGTCCCGGTCGTAGCGGCGGGTGGTGCGCGGGTCGGCGTGACCCATGGCGTCCTGCACGTCCTCCAGCGGCACGCCCTCCGCGCGGGCGGTGGTGGCGAACGCGTGCCGCAGCGAGTGCGGCGACAGCTTCGCCCAGGCCGGGATGCCGGCCGCCCGGGCCAGCCGGCGCACCAGCCGGAACACCGAGTGCCGGTCCAGGCGGGCGCCGGTCGCGGTGACCAGCAGCGGCCCGGTCAGCTCGTGCGGCGCCACGCCCCGCGCCGCCGCCCGCGCCGCCAGGTAGGCGTCGACCGCGTACGCGGTGGACGGGGTCAACGCGCGCCGCCGGTACCTGCCGCCCTTGCCCACGAACCGTACGCTGCGGTGCCCCCGCTCGGCGCCCAGGTCGGCCACGTCCAGCGACACCAGTTCCCCCACCCGCAGCCCGAGGTCGGCCAGCAGCGCGATGGCCGCCCGGTTGCGGACGGCGGTCGGGCCGGTGTCCGCCTCGGCGGCGGCCAGCAGCGCGTCCACCTCCTGCGGGGTGAGCCCCACCGTCGCCGAGTGGTCCCGGTCGACGCGGGGCCGGTCCGCCCCGGCGACGGGGTTGGCGTCGACGGCCCGCAGCTTGACCAGGAAGTCGTACCAGCTGGACAGGGCCGACAGCCGGCGGGCCACGGTGGCGGGGGTCAGCGGCCGCCCGCTGCGTGCGGTCGGGGTGGCCTCCAGCGCCCGGCCGTAGGCGTTGACGTCGAGGAACGTCGCCCGCAGCGGGTCCAGCTCCCGGGCGGTGCACCAGGCCAGCCAGCCGGCCACGTCCCGCCGGTACGCGTCACGGGTGTGCTCGGACAGCCGCCGGTTGCGCAGCCACGCCTCGGTGAAGTCCTCCGGTCCCGCGCCGGGCAGGACCGGACGGGCCGACGGGCGGGACAGCACCGGGACCTCGGGACGCAACATGCGAAAAAGGCTCTCAGTTCGGGGTCGGATCGGCGGTGAGGCGCGCCGCGCACCCGTGCGCTCATCCGGCGGCGGACCGGGCCGGCTGATCGACCAGCCGGCCGTCGGCCAGCAGCCAGCGCCGGTCGACGCCGACCGCGTCGGCGAACCACGCGTCGTGGGTCACCAGCACCGCCGTCCCCCGGTACGCCCGCAGCGCCTCCTCCACCACGTCGAGGGAGTCGAAGTCGAGAAAGTTCGTCGGCTCGTCGAGCAGCAGCATCCGCGCGCCGCTGTTGACCAGGGCCGCCAGCAGCAGCCGGCGCAGCTCCCCGGCGGACGGTACCCGCAGCGGGGTGTCCCACTGGTCGGGGCCGAACAGGTGTGCGTCGAGCAGCCGCTCGGCCTCGTCGACGTACACGGGCACCCGGGAGCGGAAGAAGTCCAGGACCGTGACGTCGGTGCGCAGCGCGTCGTGGGTCTGCGGCAGCAGCCCCACCTGGGTGGCGGCGGTGACCGTCCCGGCGTCGGGGGCGAGCTGACCGGCGAGGATGCGCAGCAGGGTGGTCTTGCCGGCGCCGTTGGGGCCGACCAGGCCGACCCGGTCGCCGGGGTTGACGATCAGGTCGACGCCGGTGAACAGGGGCTCGGCGTCGTACTGCTTGCTGACGGACACGACCTTCAACACGGTGATCCTCCGCGGGCGGCAGGCGGGACGGACCGACCCGCGGCGGGTCGGTCGGTACGCGTGGCGGCGGGTGGCACCCGGCCGCGTCCTGCGGATCACATGTGTCGGTCGGCTCCCTGCGGGTCGACAAACGGTTCCGGGGCCGAGTCTCGCAGCACGTCCGGGCACCCGCCGCCGGTATTCCCTGGTTCCGGAGGCTTCGGTTCGGGGCGCCCGCGCCGGGCGCCCCGAGGTCGACCCGTGAGGTGGGTCAGGGCCCGGTCGTAGTTTCCAGCGGAAAAACAACGACAGGCCGTTGATCTTGTCTTGGCGTGGCTCGTAGCCTCGACGTCCACATTGGTGTTGATCGAGGTAAGGGCGGGTGCCGGGTGGCGACTCGGGATGTGTTCTCGGCGGAGGAGCAGGTACAGCTTCGGGGCTTTCCGGAGATCGACCGGGCGGAGTTGATCCGGCACCTCACCTTGACCGGGGCGGACGAGGCGTTCGTGCGCCGGTTCCGGACGAGCCGGAACGTGCTCGCTGTCGCGGTGCAGTTGTGCACGCTGCCGTGGCTCGGATTCGTGCCCGACGATGTGCCGTCAGCGCCGGGTGCGCCGATGGGTGAGTTGCGCGGCTACGGGGATCGGGAGCAGACGCGTACGGATCATCTGTCTGAGGTGCTCGCGTACACGGGGTGGCGCACGATGGACCCTGCGGGTTGGAAGGATCTCGACGAGTTCCTGTTTAGCCCGGGCGATGGAGCACGACGGACCGAAGGTGTTGTTCCGGCTGGCCTGCGAGTACCTGTTGTCGTCACGGGTGGTGCGCCCGGGCGTGGTGCATCTGCTGGAACACATGGCCACGGCCCCGGCCAGGGCGCGGGAGGAGACCTGGACGGCGGTACCCGATCCAGCTCACCCTGATCGCGCAGTCGGCCGTCGACGTGCTCGACGAGACGTTGCTGCTGTTCGACCAGGCGATCACCGGGCCGGAGGCCGCCGCCAAGCAGCGGATGAAGGGGCTCTGGAGGATCGGGCCAAGGGTGGGGAGAACCGGCAGGCGCTGCTGGACGAGATCCTGACCATCGTGCTGGATCCAGCCATCGGCGACGAGCAAGTCGGTGGGGTGCTGCGCTCGGCAATCGGCATGGACCGGATGCGGGCGGCATGGGAGGCGCGCCAGCAGCGGCTGCCGCGCGATCACGGCATCTGGCGATGATGGACGCGTCGATGTCGTATCTGCGGCAGTTCACACCGGCGGCGCTGGCCGCGGTGCGGTTCGCCGGCGGGCCGGGCACCGACGAGCTGCTGCGGGCGGTCAGCATGCTGGCCGAGTTGTACGCCACCGGTACCCGCAAGGTTCCGGCCGGTGCCCCGGTCGGGTTCGTGCCGGCCAAGTGGGCCGGCTACCTCGTGGACCCGTACGGTCTACGCCGCTCGCTACCTGGCCGACAAAACCTATCGGCGGCGGATCGCCCGGAAGCTGAACAAGGGCGAGAACCTGCACGCCCTGCGCCGCAGCCTCGCCTACGCCGGCGAGGGCGCGCTGCGCCGGCGCCATCACGAGCAGCAGACCGAGCAGATGTGGTGCCTGACCCTCGCAACCAACGCGATCGTCTGCTGGTCGACCGAGTACCACGGCCTGGCCGTCGGTGCCCTGCGGCAGCAGGGACGCATCATCGACGACGAGGTCCTGGCCCACATCTGGCCGACCCACCACGAGAACATGCGCTTCTACGGCACGCACTCGGTCGACACCGACGGATACCGGCCGCTGCGCCTGGTCACCGACGGCGGTGCCTGGTAGCTGCGGGGTCGGCACTCAGGCCACCGCCAGCGGAAATGCCGAACAGCGGCCCGCTGAACCAGTCGGGCCGCTGTTGGCTGAACGGGGATCAGAGCGAGCGGATGTTCTCCGCCTGCAGGCCCTTCTGACCCTGGGTGATGTCGAACTCCACCCGCTGGTTCTCATCAAGGCTGCGGAAGCCGCTCGACGAGATCGCGGAGAAGTGGGCGAAGACGTCGGCGCCGCCGCCGTCCTGGGCGATGAAGCCGAAGCCCTTGTCACCGTTGAACCACTTCACGGTACCTGTAGCCATGTCTGCTCCTTCGCAGGCTGTTGGAGGCCGCGGTGTGCGGACTCTTACGCCGCCGCGTTGATCGCCCGCGCCGAACCGACACGACAAACGAAAAGGCGCCTGGCCGGGTTTCAGATAACCCGTCAGGCACCGGAAACGTCTACGGAAATCAAAACTGCAACAAGGAGACCGTAGCACAGACGGGTAGCAGTCTCAGTCTCCCTGTGAGCGTTCCTGTCCTGGCGGCGCAGCGGTGCGCGGCCTTCGCAGGTTCTTCGGGGTACGACAGACGGTCCTTCTCGTGGTGGAGAAGGACCCGTGCGGCGTGGGGTCAGGCGGCGCCGGCCTGCTGGCGGCACTGGTGGTTGCGGTTGTGCTGGAGGGCTTCCTCGAGCTGGTCTTCGAGGATGATGATCCGGCAGGCGGCTTCGAGGGCGGTGCCGTGGTCGACCATCTCCCGGGCGCGGGCGGCCAGGCGCAGCTGGTAGCGGGAGTAGCGGCGGTGTCCGCCGGCGGAGCGGAACGGAATGATCAGTTTCGCCTCGTCGAGGCGGCGCAGGAAGTCCTGCGAGGCGCCCACGATCTCGGCGGCGCGGCCCATGGTGTAGGCGGGGTAGTCGTCGTCGTTGAGCATGTCGTCGGGTTGGGCCACACATACCTCGTCATGAACGAGGGCCCCGGCACAGAACGTGCCGGGGCCCGGGGTTACGGGTTGAAAACACCATCTACCGACAGGTTCGTCGGGTTCTCGTTTCCGCACCGTGCCGCTGTCGGCAGACGGTGCGAGGATCGCATAAGCGTGACCGGAGACCACCTCACGTTCGATGGGACAACGGTGTCCACCGTAGAACTGCAACTACGTCCTGACGGCGGGCGATCCAACGGCGTCCAGCCCTCCCTTTCCTCTTCTTCCATTACCTGCGGTGCCACCCGCCCAATGTTGAGCCCACGCGACTTCATGGCCCCGCACACGTGCGGCGGATCCTTCCTGCATCAGGCGGAGCCCCGAACCTCCATCGGCCCTGCCTGCGGTTGCCCTGACCTGGAGTTACGTCAAGGTCTTGTCGTGCACTTGCCGTGTTGCGTGCGGTGATGCGGTTCCACCGCAGTTACCGAGCGAGCCGCGAGAAGTTCCGGGCCCTGCTTTGATGCTCGGCCTGTTTCGTCGGCGTCTTCAACCGATCTCTGTCGTCAACGGAGGCAATACTACCCGCCCCCGCCAAGAATGTCTAGCCTCGGCGGACCAGATTTTCTCGGCCGAGGCTCATGGCTTTCCCGACCGTGCCGCAGGAACGCGGGCGGTCTCATCGAAGAACCGGTAGATATCGCGCACGATCCGGCTCAGGTCCGTCAGGTCGCGAGGCTTGGTGATGTAGGCGTTGACGTGCGCGGTGTAGCTGGCGGTGACGTCACCGGGATCCGTCGAGGTGGTGAGCACGACCGGGATGGCACCCGGTCGAGGATCGGTCTTGATCTCGGCGAGCACGGCCCGACCGTCCAGACGGGGCATGTTGAGGTCCAGCGGGATCAGGTCCGGCCGAGGCGCCTGGTCGTACGGCGGCTGCCGGTGCAGGAACGCCAGAGCGTCCGCACCATCGACGGTGGCGTGTAGCCGGGCCGCTAGCTGGTGAGTCCTCCATGCCTCGGCTATCAACGCCCGGTCGCGTGGATCGTCGTCGACCAGCAGTACCTCGTGCACCGGCGCCGGCAGCGCGGTACTCATGCCGTAGCGGCGCGTTCGAGGACCCGGTACACCCTCGGCCGCGAGACCTCGAACAACTCGGCCAGCTCGGCGATGGTGTGCTCCCCGGCGGCGTGCAACTTGACCAGATGCGCCTGCCGGGGCGCGGACAGCTTCGGCGCGCGGCCCTTGAGATTGCCCTTCGCTTTGGCGATCGCCATGCCTTCGCGGGTGCGCATGCGCAGCAGGTCGACCTCGAACTCGGCGAAGGTGGCGAGGATGTTGAAGAACATCTTGCCCCTCGGGTCGGCCGGGTCGTAGACCATCGTGCCGAGCTACAGCCGGATGTTGCGGGTGGCGAGGGAGTCGCCAATCTGCCGGGCGTCGGGTACGGACCGGGCGAGCCGGTCGAGTTTCGGCACAACGAGGGTGTCGCCGGGGCGAACGGCGGCCAGGGTGTGGTCGAGGCCGGGCCGCTCCCGGGTGGTGCCGGAGTATGCCCGGTCGAGGTAGATGCGGTCTTCGGGTACGCCGAGGTCGAGCAGGATCTGCCGGTCGGCTTGCAGGTCCTGTTTGTCGGTGGAGCAGCGGGCGTAGCCGATCGAGATGCCGGCCACGACACGGAGTGTAATGGATCGCCCCCGCTCACCGTACAAATCATCGGACGCCCTATGTCCCCGCCCACGGCGCGCCTGACTTGCCCGGTCGACAGAACCGCCTTCGCCTCCAGGCCGGATCTGACTGACACAAGATCAGCCGGTGATGACACCCGTGCGGGCCCTGTCGTTGTCTTCTCGCTGGAAACTACGACCAGGCCGTCAGGCGTCGATCTGCTTGCGGCCGTTGCCGTTGCCGGCGGTGCCCGCCGCGGCTTGGCCCGCTCGGCCACCGGGATGCGTAGCGTCAGTACGCCGTTGTCGTAGCCGGCCTCCAGGCCGTCGGTGTCGAGGGGTCGCTGCGGCCCGTCCTCGACCGCGGCGGGCGGCGTCAGGCAGGGTCCGGCCGCCAGTAGACGCCCTGGTCGCGGGCGAGCAGCCGCTCGTCGACCAGGTACCGGCGCAGCGTGACATGGTCGGCCTCGCCGCCGTCGCACCACGCCCGCAGCGCCTCGTCGACCGCCCGCTCCGGGTAGCGCGTCCCGGGCTCGAAGGACCGGGCGGCGATGTGCTCCAGCAGGTGCCGCCGTCGGCCCCGCTGGGCGGGGAAGCGGATCAGGACCCCGTCGCGCAGAAAGGTCCGCAGCACCGCCGCGGCCGGCGACTCCGCCGCCACGGAGTCCCCGGTACGGGTACGCGCCATCTCCCGCAGCCGGCCGTCGTCGACGCGCAGGCCCGGCCCGGCGTCGGTGACCAGGCCGGCGTCGACGAGCCGCCGCACGGCGGTGGCGACGTCCCGCCCGCCCAGCCCGGTACGCGCCGCGACCGCGGCGGCGTCGGAGTCGCCGAGGGTGATCGCGGCGAAGACGAGGCGGCGACGCTCGTCGGCGAGTGCGCCCGCCAGGGCCCGTGCCGTCATGGCGGCCACCCTGCCAGCGCGCCGGGGCGCGCCGCCACCGGATTTCCGCGTCCGAGGGTCAGCCGGTCGGGCCGACGAGTTGGACGGCGGACTGCCAGGGCCAGCCGTTGCGGGCGTTGAGGGTGATGTTGAGGAAGGCCATCTCCTCGAGGCTGCGGGCCATCCGCAGGCCGCCCGCGTCGATCGGCCGGTAGCCCAGCGACTCCAGCAGCCGTGCCACCGTGGCCTTGGCCTCGAGGTCGTCGCCGGCGTAGAAGCCGTCGAGGCGCTGGCCGTCCTCGGTCGGGTTGCCGTGTCGGGACGCGAAGAGGGTGTTGAACGCCTTGACGATCCGCGCGTTCGGCGCCTGCGCCGCAAGCTGCTCGCTCACGCTGGTGCCGAAGGTGGTCAGGTCGCTGTAGGAATCGTTGAGCGGGTTGGTGACGTCGACGACGACCGGGCGGTTGGCCTCGTCGCCGAGCGAGCGCAGCACCGGGGCGGCCACCTGGGCCGGGACGGCCAGGACGACGACGTCCGCGTCGCGGGCCGCGTCGGCGGGGCTGTCCGCCGCCCGCGCCTTGGTGCGCTCGGCGACGGCGTCGGCGCGTTCCCGGTGGGCCGCGACGACGGTGACGTCGTGCCCGGCGCGGGTGGCGGCGTCGGCGAGCGCCCCGCCGACGTTGCCGGCGCCGATGATCGCGATCCGCATGGCGAAGCCCCTTCCGGCTGCGCGACGTCACCCGTCCGTCGGCGGGCGTGGACGCAGCCCACAGCCAACGTAAGCCCGCACGGCGCACCGGCGGGCGCGGTTGACGATTACCGGCCGGGACGTTCGGCGAGCAGGGCGACCCGGCGCAGCAGGTCCGACAGCAGCCGGCGCTCCTCGCCGCTGAGGGCGCCGAGCAGGCGCCGTTCCTCGGCGGCGACCACGTCGATCGCTGCCCGCCAGGCCGTCCGCCCCGCCTCGGTCAGTTCCACGTCGACGCGGCGCCGGTCCACCGTGGACGGGATCCGGCGCACGAGTCCGCGCCGCAGCAGGGCGTCGACCCGCGCGGTCACCGACGCCGGGGCGAGACCGAGGTCGGCGGCGAGATCGGTCGGCGCGGCCCGGCCGCGCCGACCGACCAGGGCGTGCAGCGTGTCGTACTCGTGGGCCGCCAGGGCGTGGTCGGTCAGCGAGCGTTCCTTGACCCCGCGCAGGTGGCGGGTGAGCGCCGACATCCGGACGACGGCGCCCTCGGTGTCCGGGTCCAGGTCCGGCAGCACGGGCAGCCAGCGCGCGACGTGCTCGTCCACCCGGTCGCGGTCGGTCATGCGCCGAAGGGTACGCCCCCACAAGAATTTCGATAGCGAAATATTCGACCTCGAAGTACTGTCCTCGGCGTGACCCATCCCCTCCGCGCGCCGGCCTTCCGGCTGCTCTTCATCGGCCGCACCGTCTCCGCCGTCGGCGACGCCGTCGTACCCGTGGCCCTGGCCCTCGCCGTCGTCCGCGCCACCGGCTCCGCCGCCGCCCTGGCCCTCGTGCTGGGCTGCGCCATGCTGCCCCGACTGCTCCTGTTACCCGTCGGTGGCGTCGTCGCCGACCGGTACGACGCCCGCCGCGTCGCCATCGCCACCGACCTGACCCGCTGCGCCACCCAACTGGCCGTCGGCGTCGAACTGCTCGGCGCCGCGCCGTCGCTCACCCACATCGCCGCGGCGTCCGCGCTCACCGGAGCCGCCTCCGCGTTCGCCCTGCCCACCCGGTCCCCGCTGGTCGCCGGCACCATCGAGGCCGCCGGACGGCAACGCGCCAACGCCCTGCTCGGCGTCACCGCCAACACCAGCCGCCTCGCCGGCCCCGCCCTGGCCGGGCTGCTCGTCTGGGCAGCCGGCCCCGGCTGGGCGTTCGTCATCGACGGCGCGTCCTTCGCCCTCAGCGCCCTGCTGCTGGCGGCGACCCGCGTACGCCACGTCCCCGCGCCCCGCCGGTCCCTCCGCGCCGACCTGGCCCTCGGCTGGCGGGAGGTACGCTCGCGGGACTGGTACCGGACCAGCCTGCTCGCCCACGGCGTGTGGAACGGCGCCGCCGCCGTCCTGCTCACCATGGGCCCGCTCGTCGCCGTCGACCGGCTCGGCGGCGAGGGCGTCTGGGTGCTGCTGCAACAGGGCGGCGCCGTCGGACTGGTGACCGGATCCCTGCTCGCCGGGCGGCTGCGGCCACCCCGGCCGGTGCTGGCCGCCAACCTCGGCCTCGCCAGCTACGCCGCCCCGCTGCTGCTGCTCGCCCTCGCCGCCCCCGCGCCCGCCGTCATCGCCGCGTACTGCCTGGCCATGACCGCCCTCGGGTTCCTCAACCCCGTCTGGGAAACCGTCGTGCAGGACCAGTTCCCACCGCAGGTGCTGGCCCGGGTCACCTCGTACGACTGGCTGGTGTCCCTCGCCGCGACGCCGCTCGGCTACGCCCTGGCGCCCCTGGCGGCGCGGGCCTGGGGCACGCCCGCGCCCCTGACCGCCGCCGCGGCGCTGGTCGCGCTCGCCTGCGTCGGCACCGCCGCCGTCCCCGGCGTACGCCGGGTCGCCTGGCCCGCACCCACCCCACAGCCGCGACCCGAGGTCGCCGGCGCGCGCCCCTGAGCAGACCCGCCGCACCCCGGCGGGCCTCCCGCCGCCGGTCGACACCCCCTCCGCGCGGGTACCCGCGCGACGCGACCAGGCTCGACAATGGAGCCGTGACCGGAACAGCGACCGGCCCGCACCCGGCGCGGGTCACCCCCACCGCCGAGCCGGGGCCGCCCACCAACCTCCCCTGGCTGGTGGGCGGCGGCCTCGCCGTCGTGCTGCTGCTGCTCGCCCCCCGCTACGGCTACCACCGCGACGAGCTGTACTTCCTGCTGGCCGGCCGCCACCTCGACTGGGGATACGTCGACCGGGGGCCCCTGGTGCCCGCGCTCGCCCGCCTCGCCGACACCCTCGCCCCCGGCAACCTCGTCGCGCTGCGTACCCCGTCCGCCCTGGTCGCCGCCGCCGCGGTCGCGGTCAGCGCGGCGATCGCCCGGGAGTTCGGCGCCGGCCGGGGCGCCCAACTGTTCGCGGCGCTGCTCGCCGCCCCGACCGTGCTCTGGCAGGCCACCCACGGGTTTCCGCAACTGGATGTCGCATCCGCGATCTCCGATCGGGACAGCTCCTACAGCGGTCGCCTCGACGCGCTCGTCCTCCAGTTCGTCATCATCAGCCCGTACGTGGTGCCGATCTGGGTCGCCGGGCTCGTGGCGCTGCTGCGCCGGCCGGCCTGGCGGGCGCACCGGGCCGTGGCGTGGGCGTGGCTCGTCGTCGCCGCCGTCGTCCTGGCCGGCGGCTGGCAGCGCCCCGACCAGCTGCGCCGCTGGTTCACCGACGTCACCGAGGCAGGCCGCGTCGACCAGCGCGTCGGTGTCGACAACGACGAGAACCGCGGCCCGATCTGGCTGTGCCGGGGTCTGCGCCGCCCCTGGGCCGACATCTGGCACACCGAGGTACGCCACGCCGGCTGACCGCCTGTCAAACTGGACGGCGTGCTCTGGGGTGTCGACGGTCCGCCCTTCCTGCTCGACTACGCCGCGGCGGTCGCCGCCGCCCTGACCGTCGCTTTGGCGGTGCGCGGGCTCACCGGCCGACGCACCCGGGGCCCCGAGCCCGGACTGGTCGCCCGCGCGTACCTGACCGACCGGGCCGGCCTGGCCTGCCAGGTCGCCGCCGCCACGCTGCGCCGCGCCGGGGCGCTGCGGCTTGCCGAACTGTCCACCATGGTCGCCGCCGGGCCCGCCCCCGACGGGTCGGCGCCGCTGGTCCGGGCCGTGCACGCCGCCGCCCGGCAGCCGCAGACCTGGGCGGCCGTGCTCGCCAATCCGGGTGTCAACCAGGCCCTGCGCCGGCTCGCCACCCGCCTGCTGCGCGACGGCTGGCTGCTCACCCGAGGGCAACGCCGTCGCATCGTCCTCGCGGCAGTGCCGCTGTTCGCCGTCGCCGCCGTCGGGATCGTCCGGCTCGCCGAGAGCGCCGTGTGGCACCGCGACGCCGGTGGCCCCGCGTCCGTGGTGGGCCTGCTGCTGGGCTGCGGCGCCACCCTGTTGGGTGGGTGGCGGCTGTGCGAGGTGCCGGAGACCAGCGCCGCCGCGCGCCGGCTGCTGCGCCGCGCCCCGCCGCGCCCACGCCGACCTCGACCCGCAGCGGCGGCCCGCGTGGAGCGAACGCGACCCCGGGGATGTGCTGACAGCGATGGCGCTGTTCGGGTCGCGCCCGCTGCTCGCCGTCGACCCCCGCTTCGCCGAGACGGTCGGCGTTGCCGACGAGCGCCCGCGACCGCCGACGCCGAGGCAGGCCGCCCGGCAGGAACGACGCGACACCGTCGGCCGCTGACCCGGCCGTCGGGCGGCCTCTTTACAGTCGGGACATGCTGTCGGACATCAAGGGTCTCGCCCGCCACTTCACCGCCGAGAGCCTGCGGGAGTATCTGCTTCGGCGCTCGGTGCGTACCGACGACGGCTGTCTCATCGTGCGCGGCTACGGCGGCCAACGAGGCGTCTACCAGAAGGTGGCAGGCCGCGCCTGGGCGCACATCGCCGCATTCGTCGTGTTCGTCGGCGACTACGACCCCACCCTGGACGTGCACCACGTCTGCAACGTCAAGGACTGCATCGAGCCCACCCATCTGAGGCAGGTCACCCGGGCGGAGAACTGTCGCATCCGGTCGCGCAGCCCCCGCTGCCGCAACGGACACGAGCGGGAGATCGACGACCGGACCGGCCAGTACCGCCGCGCGTGCCGGGCCTGCAACCGGGAGGCGCAGCGGCGCTGGCGCGAACGGCAGGCGGCCGAGGTGGCCCGGGCCCGTGCCGGGTACGGCGCACCCTCGCGCGCTGACGAGTTGTCCTAGGTCCGAGCTACGGCAGCGGTCGAGGCCGCACCACGCGTATCGGCCAGATGCGTACGAGGAAATCGGGTTGAGGCACGTTGCTCGGCCCCGGCTAGATTAGGTCGCATGCGCACCATCGCGAGCGACCGCCTCCTGCTGCGGCCCTGGCGCGATGAGGACGCCGACTTCCCTCTGGATCTCGAGTCGCGCTGGGACGTCGTGCGGTTCTTGGGCGCGCAGCCCACGATCATGAACAACCGCGAGGAGGCCCTCGCCTCCATCGCACGCCGATGCGCCATCGACGATCCGATCCACGGGATCTGGGCCATCACCACAGCGGCGGACGGCCGGCTGGTGGGAAACCTCCTGCTCAAGACGATTCCCCTGTCGGCCAGGGAACCGGCCGGCGGGCCGACCGAGGCCGAGATCGGCTGGCACCTGCGTCCGGACGCGTGGGGACACGGCTACGCCACCGAAGCAGCGGCGGCGGTCCTGGACGACGCGTTCAGTCGGGGTCTGACGAGGGTCATCGCGGTCACGCATCCGGACAACCGTGCCTTCCAGGCCGTCTGCCGGCGGCTCGGCATGACGCACGTCGGCCGGACGACGAGGTACTACGACACGCCGAACGAACTCTTTGAGAAGCTGGCCAGCTGATCGGCAACGACCGCCGCGACCGCCTCCGCCGGTCGCCACCGCCACATCCGCAGACCGGCATGATCGGACGGCACTGTTCTACCAGCCAGCGGATCGCCAGCGGGCTTCGCAATGACCACCACGCGTGGATCACGTCCAGGTCGACATCGGTGCCGTAGCCGGCGACGACCTCGCCAAGGTGCTCCTCGTGTCCGAGCGTCAAGCTGCGGCGGCACCGGTCAAGGGTGCCCCGACCGCACCATCCTAGGTCCTTAGTAGCAAGAACAGTCATTATGATGTGTCTACGGTTTGTCCATTTTGTGGTGCTAAATTTTTGGATTTGTGTTACCGGTAATCCGATAATTAGGCGCGAGCGTGTGGGACGGGTTGGGGTGCCGGTAACGAACGTGTCATCAGCCGCCAAATAGTTGATCTTGTCTTGGTGGCGGACAGTCACCGGTGAGCATCTCCACTGGTGTCCCGTTTGGGGTCCCTTCACCGGGCACCTTGCGCCGAATTCTCCATAGCCGTCGCGACGCAGGCCGGCCCGTCCCGTAAGCCCCGCCCGGTGACATGCCCGGTGAGCGGGGGGTAAACGCTACAGTCGGCCCGTGACTGGGCTTCACATCGGATACGCGCGGGTGTCCACTGACGAGCAGGACCTCACTGCGCAGCTCGACGCGTTGACCGTGCTAGGTGTCGACGCGGAGCGGATCTACGTCGACAAGGGCCTGACCGGAACCAATCGGGCCCGGCCAGGCCTGCGGGAAGCCCTCGCTGCGTGCCGGGCCGGCGACATCCTGGTGGTGACGAAACTGGACCGGCTCGCCCGGTCGGTCGCCGACGCGCACGACATCGCCAAGGAGCTCACCGCGCGCGGAGTGAGGCTGAATCTAGGCGGGTCGGTGCACGACCCGACTGATCCGGTGGGCAAGCTGTTGTTCACGGCGTTGGCCATGGTGGCGGAGTTTGAGGCTGACCTGGCCCGAATGCGCACCCGGGAAGGCATGAAGGTCGCCAAGGCCAAGGGCCGGCTGCGGGGCAAGCAGCCGAAACTCAACGCGCGGCAGGAGGCACACCTGGTCGCGCTGCACCACGCCGGCGAGCACACCAGCGCCGAGCTGGCCGAGTTGTTCGGCGTCGCCCGCTCGACGGTGTACCGGGCGATCGAACGTGCCACCGTTCGACAGGCCGCGCGGGCTGATAGGGATGCCGGCCAAAGATGAGAGTGCGCCAGTAGCCAGGCGTCGACGAGAAGCGCGTCAGGGCCACAATCACTCAGCAGCTGCCGGATACCCCGCCCGCTTCAGGCTCATGTCGAGGTTCCAGCGGGCGGGTGCCCTGCCTAGTTCCCGGTTGGTGGTCAATGCTCCGTGTCGGAGTAGACCTCGATGTCGTACAGCAGCTGCACGTGACGACGACCGTTCGTGATGCCGACGAAGATCGGGTCGCCGGCCGGAATGCGCCCGTGGCGCCATACCTGCTCGCGGGCTGCTTCCCGCGACTCGTGATGGATCTTGCCCGCCTGATGCAGCTGCATGACGCGACGGGCGGTGATCCGGTCACTGTCGAGGTGGACCCGAAGCAGAGGCATGACGTGATCCCTTCTCCACCCCTCGGCAGCGAGTGTTCCATCGTTCAATCAGCTTACCGGCGTTAAGTTGGCTGCGCACTGCACTACATTGATCGGATGAGCACAGCGGAGTTCGGTACCCCGGCGCAGCGCCCCGCCAGGGGAGGGGACAGCCGCACCACACGGTCGGTGTGGCTACGCACCGAATCCTCGCGCCCGCGACGCGCACTGCCGCTGACCCTCGAGCGCATCGTGGCTGCAGCGGTGATCCTGCTGGACGAGCACGGTATCGAGGGCCTCACGATGCGCCGCCTCGCTCAGCAGCTCGACGTGACGTCCACCGCCTTGTACTGGCATGTGAAGACCAAGGATGACGTCCTGGACCTGGCTGTTGACCGGATCTTCGGTGACGTGCCCATTCCGGAAGCGAGCGCCGACTGGATCGACGACATCCGCGCGCTCGCCCGAGCCTGGCGCGCAGCCATGCTGCGCCATCCCTGGACACCCAGGCTGATAGGACGACCGATGCTCGGGCCCAACGTCCTAGCCCGTACCGAGTTCCTGCAATCGGCACTCGTGCGCGGCGGACACGCCGGGCTCCATCTCGCGGTGGCCACGCGCATGCTGGCCAACTACGTCATCGGCGCAGCGCTCACCGAAGCCACCTGGCGTCAGACCGCGGATCCTCAGGCAAGGATCTCAGCCCGGGACCATATCGCCGCAAGCGCCGATGCCTACCCGACCCTCAACGCCTCCGGCCACCTCGACGACAGCCGATGGAACGACGACGTGCTGTTCGAGGAGGGCCTCAACCGCGTCCTCCTGGCAACAGCACCCACAGGCTGCCGGAACGACAGCGCGCAGGACTGGGCCGACCGCCACACCACCTGACCTGCAACAACGCGCCATCGTGAGACGTGTGGGAGGGAGCGCCGCCGTCGAGACAGCGCCCCGCCGCCGTTAGACCTGAGCTTGGTCACCGCGCAGCGCCAGGCGCTTGCCCATGTTCAACTTGACCTCGCCGTACGGGGCGACGTGTGTCCAGAACAGCGGTGTGAGCCCGCGACGGTCTTCTGCCGTGAGCGTGTCTGCCCAAGCGGGTTCGGCGAGGACGTCCTGCACGAGCAGGGTGTTGACGTAGGCGACGGCGGCCTGCAGTACGTGCAGGCACGCCACCGACAGTTCCTGCTCGTCGCGGCGGTTGGTGGCGATGTCGCCGCCCTTGCCGTAGAACAGCACCTGGTTGCCGCCGTTCCAGCCCTCGGCCACATTCAAGCCGTCGTGGATTTCGCGCTGCAGGTCCCGGTCACGCAGGTACCGCGCCACGAAGGCCGTCTTGACGGCGCGGCCGACCTCCAACATCGCCTGGTACGTCGGGTGCGACGCGGCGCGGGTGAACCGGCGCAGGATCGCCTCGGTCGACGCGGTGCCCGTCCGGATTGCCGTCGCGTACTTGATCATCTGGTCGTACTGCTCGGCGATGAGGTCCCAGCGGATCGCGCGGCCCATCATCGCTGGCGCCAGTCCTGGCCACGCCGACGCTTCGCCGGCGCCGGATCGGTAGAGCTTGACGTGGTTGATGCGCTTGATGCGCGGCAGCAGGTCGAAGCCGAGCAGCCGGGTGATGCCGAAGCCGATCTCGGACTGGCCGTGGCTGTCGGTATAGTTGGCCTTGACCTGCATGGTGGTGCCGTGGCGTACCGCGCCCTCGACCATCGCGGCCACCTCGGACGCGGTGCAGGAGATCAGCTGCGAGTGGATCGCCATGGACTTGCGTTCGACGTGCCAGTAGATGAGTACGCCGCGGCCGCCGTAGCGGGAGTGCCACTGGGTGAAGATGTTCTGGTCGTAGGCGCCGAAGTGCGTCGAGTCGCTGGCCACGGCGGTCGAGCCGGTGCCCCATACCTGCTCGGAGCGCACGGCGAAGGTGGCGTTGGCGATCTCCACGGCCATCGCCCGCGTACTGTCGGCGGACAGGAAGCGGCGGCGCACGTAGCGCAGGTCGTCCTCGCTGTGCCCGTGGTCGCCGGCCGCGGCGGCCTTGATGCCGGTGTTGGTGCCGTAGCCGTACACGCACAGCAGCAGCCGCTCCGCGAGCACGGCCGGGTCCATGCCGGAGCGGGCGCCGACGTTCGTGGCGGCGGTGAGGCAGCCGGTGCGCAAAGCGGCCTCCTTGAGCATGTCGATCAGCGCCACGGTGCCCCACTGCCGTTCGATCTCGCGCTTGAGCCGGCGCAGGTTCGCAGGCTCCGGCAGCGCGTCCAGGGGCTGCAGCTTGATGCCGGCGCCGCCGGGCCGTGCCTTCACCGACAGCCAGGGCAGCTGGTCCAGGTTGTCGTGCAGGGCGGTGAGCTCGGCGCGCATCTGCTGCTGCAGCTCGGCGATGAACGCCGTCGCATCCAGCGGCTTGCGCAGAGCGCCGTAGTGCTCGGCCCGGCGGGCCTCGAAATCGGCCGGGAGGTCCTCGTCGGGGTTGCGGAAGGTGTCCGCGCCGACTACCCGGATCTCCTTGCACCGCAGTGCCTCCCGCAGCGCCTGGAACGTGCACACCTCGTAGACCATCCGCACGACACGGCGCCGGCCGCGCTGGTCAACCTTGACGACCAAGTCGGCCCAGTCCCCGCCGATGCCGCGGTGCGCCGGCACGTCCTCACCGTCGGGGTAGTACCGACCCCGCCGCTGTTCAGCCCGCCCACCGACCCGTATGCAGGAACCGTCCGCACCTTCTCGCTCGCCTCCGTTGACGAGGTGGCCTCGCCCCGCCACCACCGTTCTCGGTCCATCCCACCAGCGCGTTGTATCAAGAGGCGCAGCGAGTCAACGACGCCGGAAAGACACTCACCGACGAGCAGCGGGACACGGTGTTTTTCTGGGCCGATGCTACGACTGGGCTGACCGGGTTCGATGCCCCCGGCGGCACTCCGGGACCTGCCGGCCATTGGCTGTACAACGCGTGCTCCATCGAGCTACAGCATGGGATCGACCCTCTGCGCGGCTGCAGGATCCGCGCCAGCGTCGCGGTCGCGATGCACGACGCGTTCACCGCTTGCTGGCACTTCAAGTTCCGGCACAACCTGATCCGTCCCGAGACGTACATCAACCAGCACATCGACCCCGAATGGCGACCGGTGCTGATGACGCCGAGCTTTCCCGAGTACCCGTCAGGCCACTCAGTCGTCTCCTACAGCGCCGCACAGGTGCTGTCCGCCGCGATCGGCAACCGACCGTTCACCGATGAGACGTTGACCCATCTCGGCATCCCCGGAGCCCGGTTCGCCTCGCCGCACCAGGCCGCCGAGTGCGCGTCGTCTTAACGCCTGTTCGGCGGCTTGCATTTCCCAATCGGCATCACAAGCGGTGCCCGACTACGTCCAATCGCCGAGCCGCATGCAACAGCAGCGCACCAAAGTTGTCGTAACGATCGTCATCAGGACTGCTGCCATCGCCGGTGAACCACTCGTACGCAGCCCAGTCACCGTCCTCCGCCGCGTCGTCGGGATATAGCAGCCAGCAGACACCGGGACCGCCATCGTCTTTCGCGATCAACAAGCTCCGCTCGAGCATCTGGCGATTACCGTCGTCAAGGTCGCAGCTCCAGATTTCCACGAGGTCTGGGTCGCGTTCGGGAAGCCACCCGATTTCGTCCACTTTGAGCAGATCGACATGGTCGACATAGCCAAAGCCGTTGCTAGCCATCAGGAAGTTCCGGTACGCCGGCGGCAGTCGAGTGCCGAGCCGCTCTTCAGCGGCCACGACCGCGTCCGCACTGGCCGGCTCGTAGCCAATCCATCCCTCACGCTGGACGTGACTCCTGACGAACGTTCCGGCCCCGTTCTTTTCGATCATGCGCAGCAAACTCGAGTTGTCCAGGAACTTCGAACTGTAGTCACGCAGGAACGTGCGCCACTCGGTGATGCTGAAGGGTGGAATGTCCACGTTTGAACTCCTCTGGCGAGCATGCTCGGCACGGCGTGTTCTTTGAGATCAACAGGCAGGTTTCGCTCCTTGACACGTCGGACAAGTCAGCCCAGGTTCATTCGGACTCGTGGAACGATGAGCAGCAGGGTGCAAGCCACGTCGATCAGACCGCAGGAGCGGTCCCGCCAGGCCAGGTGGAAGAAGCCGAGTTCCTGTTCGCCCGTGCGGTGTTCTTCGCCGGGGTCATCCTGCAGGTGGTGCCCGCCGCAACCACGCCACCGAGGCGGGGCCGCGGGCGATCTCCCGCGACCGGTTGGCCGTGCACTCCGGCGAGCTGACCAGCGCGTCGGAAACCATCCGTGCGGCGCTCGACGCCGCGCTGCACCTGTCGCACAGCAGACCCGCAGGCTCTGGCCTTGGCCGATCTCGCCCACCAGCTCGCGCGCACGCGGAGAAGCTTGCAGTCCCACCACGAGAAGCAGGCCGACGCTCCGGGAGCCGCGTGCGGCCTGCCCGGCTAGTTGTTCCCCGTCCGCCGCGCCGGCCAACCCCTCACCCTCGACACGATCGCCCCGCTCATCCGGGACCTCGGTATCCCGACCGTCCCCGGCCGCCTGGCCGCACCGCGCCAGCTCGTGCTCCAAGCCCCAGCACCGGTCGTCGCCCAGGCCCTCGGCTTCCACCACCACACCACCCAACGGCACCACGCCGCCGCCAGCGGCACTTGGAACCGCTACAGCCCAACCCGCAACGCACCGTGACTGGCAAGCGGTGAATACAAGACGATTGGATTACCACACCCTGCCAGTCTCAAGCGCCGACCTGCACCGACCAGCCGATGCGGTGCAGCAGGTACGACGTGCCGCGCAGCGTGTACCGGGTGTGGAACATCCGCGCGATCAGATCCGACACCCGCGCCAGGGTCCAGCGTTGATCGTCACCGAACCCGTGCGCGGTCGGCCCCTCATCCAGGGCCTCAGCCAGACGCCGTAACCGCGGCTCGTCGAGGCGGCACCGCGACCCGCCGGGGCCTTTCGGCGCGAGGGCGTCCTCGCCTCCGGCCCGCCACTGCTGCCGCCAGCCGTACACCGCGGTCTGCGACACCCGCAACCGCGCCGCGATCTCCGGCACCGACACCCCCTCGGCGAACCACCCAGCCGCCCGCCGCCGCACCGCCTCACGCTTCGTCCGCCCCCGCGCCGACAGACCACCACCATCGGGATACCTCATACCAACGGGCACTACCCCAGATCGGCGTGACCACGCATCACAGTGGACCAAGCTGACCATTCAAGATCTGTAGCCGCAACACACTGTGATCAGCGGACAGGGAATACAGGACAGTCGGGCTACCGCACCCTGCCAGTCGGACAGGCCAGTTGGCCCGCCGCGGTGGCGATAGGTTGGCGGGTAAAGGACTGGACGGGATGATGCTCAGGCTTGTAGCTTGCAGTTGCCCGTGACGCCGCCCGAGGAGGTGAGACCCATGAACGCTGGATCGATGTGGGTGCTCCCCCTTCCCGTCACGGTCGGGCGACTGACGTAGGTGTCGCCGGGAGCGCCTCGCCAACAAGGCACTCCCGAAAGGCAACACCTGTGCACTCTCTACAGTTCACCGCCGAGCCGTCGTCGACCGAGACGGCCGAGCGCGACTTCACCGCGGGCGACGTCCCCGGACTCCCATCGCCGGCCTCCGGCGCCGACCGTGCGCCCCTCATGTTCGACGTGATCATTGCCGGGTGCGGGCCGACCGGTGCGATGCTGGCCGCCGAACTGCGGCTGCACGATGTGCGGGTACTCGTCCTGGAGAAGGAAACCGAGCCCGCATCGTTCGTCCGCATCGTCG
Organism: Micromonospora sp. NPDC048830; assembly: GCF_043198215.1. NCBI lineage: Bacteria > Bacillati > Actinomycetota > Actinomycetes > Micromonosporales > Micromonosporaceae > Micromonospora > Micromonospora sp. NPDC048830. The sequence continues at coordinate 56,115 of NZ_JBICUP010000024.1, read as the reverse complement.
GCCTGCATGTTCGCAGCATCGAGCTGATGGCAATGCGCGGGCTGCTGGAGCGCATTCGCGAACGCGCAAGACAGCGTCCGGCCGGCGGCTTCTTCGCCGCCATCGACAAACCCGCGCCCGGGGGCCTGGACTCCGCGCACGCCTATCTGCTGGGCATCCCGCAGCCGGTCATCGTTCACCTGCTCGAAGAACATGCGGTCGAACTGGGTGCGCAGGTCCGGCGCGGTTGTGCGGTGGCCGGCTTCGAGCAGGACGACGACGGTGTGACCGTCGAGCTGGCCGACGGGGAACAGCTGCGTTCACGCTATCTCGTCGGCTGCGACGGCGGGCGCAGTACGGTGCGCAAACTGCTCGGCGTCGGCTTCCCCGGCGAGCCCTCGCGGACCGAGACGCTGATGGGCGAGATGGAAGTGGGTGTGCCGCAGGAGGAGATCGCCGCCAAGGTGACCGAGATTCGCGAGACCCATAAGCGATTCTGGCTCCGGCCCTTCGGCGCAGGGGTCTACAGCGTCGTGGTCCCCGCCGCGGGGGTCAGCGATCGCACGGAGCCGCCCACCCTGGAGGATTTCAGACGACAGTTGCGCGCCATCGCCGGAACGGATTTCGGCGTGCACTCCCCGCGCTGGTTGTCCCGCTTCGGGGACGCCACCCGGCTGGCCGAGCGTTACCGGGTCGGGCGGGTGCTGCTGGCCGGCGATGCGGCGCACATCCATCCGCCCGCCGGCGGTCAGGGCCTCAACCTGGGCGTCCAGGACGCGTTCAACCTCGGCTGGAAACTGGCCGCACAGATCCGCGGTTGGGCGCCGGAAACACTGCTGGACACCTACCAGGCCGAACGTCGCCCGGTCGCCGAGGACGTGCTGGACAACACCCGCGCCCAGATGGAACTGTCGTCCCCCGAACCGGGCCCGCAGGCCGTGCGCAGGCTCCTCACCGAACTGATGGACTTCGACGAGGTGAACCGCTATCTGATCAAGAAGATCACCGCGATCGGCATCCGCTACGACTTCGGCGCAGGCCCCGACCTGCTCGGCCGGCGCCTGCGTGACATCGACGTGGAACAGGGCCGCCTGTACGGTCTGCTGCACCGCGGCCGCGGCCTGCTGCTGGACCGCACCCAACGCCTGACCGTCGGCGGCTGGTCGGACCGGGTCGACTACCTCGGGGATCCCACGGCGGCACTGGATGTTCCGTGCGTCCTGCTTCGCCCCGACGGCCACGTCGCCTGGATCGGCGACGATCAGCAGGACCTGGACGACCACCTCTCCCGCTGGTTCGGCAAACCCAACTAGCCCATCGCGGCCCCTGGGCACGCCCGTGCGGTGGGCGGCCAGAGCGGTAGGTTTGCGAGTGGGCAGCGTGGCCGGGTCCCGAGGGGCGGGCGTGGTAGCGGCTGCGGCGATCGTGGAAGCGGAGGGACGCGTTGACGGGGCTCGCGCAGGACGGCACCGAGATGTCACGCGGTGCACGCCTGGCCAGGTACAGCGAGGCGTGCACCGCGTTGGCGCTACCGAGCGACCGCCGGCTCGGACCAACTCGTGGACGGTGCCCGCATCGTCGGGTCCGGTACAACGATGAGTTGCGTGAGCGTGCGACTCGGTTGGCCGTCGAGGCTCGCCGGGATCCAGCCAGCGCGGTCGGAGCGATCCGGCGGATCGCCGTTCAGCTCTGGCGGACCGATGTGACCCTCGACAAGTCCCATCATCCCAGCCCAGAGGGCACTTTCACGTTCACGCCTCGCCACCACAGCTAGCCCTCGTGAAGGCGCGAGGTTAGTGAGCCAATTGACGGTCACTCACCTTCGATCCGTCCGAGTGGGGCCAACGGCTTGTGGACAACCATGCCCCTCCTGAGTTGGCCGGGGAGAGGCTGTTCGCTGGCCCAACTGCCGGCCTGCATGGCGTTGTCGTCTTCGGTCGTGGTGGTCAGTTGCGAGTACTGCTGCATGCTCTGGTTGAGCTTGTCCAGGCCCTGCTGGACCTTCCGGAAGCCGGCCAGCCACTGCTGGACGGCCTCAAGGAACCGCGGCGCGGCCGTGTCGCTCGACCACGAGCGGATCAGCGCCTCGGTTGCGGCCACGACGTTCCGGTGGCTGTCCCTGGCCTAGATCTGGGCCTGAGCGAACGCCACGACCATGCCGGTGATGGTCGCCTCGCCGGCCATCAGGCCGAACTCGCCACCCACGACCCCTCTGTTGGGTGCTGCCATAATGACTCTCTCCTTGTCTGTCATCCGGCGGCTGTCGCGCCGGAAGGTCCGTAACGTGGTCGCGCCCGCCACGTCCGTCCGGTGGGTCGGGCCGCGGCGGCAGCAGCCGGGCCGGGACTCCGGGTCGGGGTACCGCCAGGCCAGCGCGTCCTGCTGTTCCGCCGCGTGCTGGCGGATCTGCCCCCTGGTCTGGGACAGGTAGCGGAAGTAGTCGCGCCGGTCGCCGTTGATCTGCTGGTTGCGGTTGCCGTTGTTCATCGTCATCTGGAACACGGCCATACGCGGCATGCCGCCGCCCATCTCGACCAGCATGACCATGCCCATCAGGCCTCTGAGCGAGTTGCTCATCATCATGAACGTGAACCCGCCGGTCATCAGCAGACTCGGCAGGATCATCCCGAGCGAGCGGAACCCGGCGGGCTGGACCGCCGGAACGACCGGCGGCTCCCGCAGGGTGATCTCGCCGTGCGGCAGCTCGGGCCCGTTGCGGCGGGCCGGCCGCCGGATAGTCTGGTGCTCACATCCCTTACACGGCTGCGAGCCGGAAAGGGTTCACCGGTGAGCGTACCCTCCGAGCCGCGCTCGCCGAGTTCATCCGCGAGCTCATCGTCGCGGGGACGAACGGGGGCCTGGCCGCCGCCCGCGCCCGGACCGGCGGGCGCCCCTCGGGCATCACGCCCGAGCTCTTGTGCGCGGCCCGCGACATGCTCCCCAACCCGGAGAGCAGCATCGAGTCCATCGCGAAACTCCTCGGCGTTTCCGCCGGCACCCTCTACAACCACATCCCCGACCTGCGTGAACTACGCGCCTCCCGCGTTCCGCGCCAACTCGAAGGCAGTACCTCGCAGCTCACGGCGGAGCCGTTGTGGCCTTTGGCCTCACCTTGGCTGGACTATGGTGCAGGGCCGCCAGCGGCCGTTGTCAGTGACCGGGTCTACCGTGGGGCCTGTCGATCGCCCACGTCGCGGGCGGGTTCATCAGAGGAGCGCTGACCTGGGGTCGGCGTGGGTCCGAGGAAGGGGCGGCCGTGCGGCGCTGGGAGTTGGCTGACGGGGGAGAAAACAGTCCGACCATGTTCTGGGAGGTTGGGTCGGACGGCGCGATGGTGATTGTCCGTCACGGAGAGGCCGGTGCACCGGGGCGTACGCGGGTCGAGGACTGCGGCTCGGCGACGGCCGCGGAGGCGTACGTGGCCGAGGCCGTGCGAGAGAAGGAACGCGAGGGGTACGCGCCCGTGGGCGCCGGCCACACGCCGGACGCCGGGGGCACCGGAAACGCCGAAGATGCTGCGACGACACCCGACGAGGACTCCTTCGTGATGCCCGTCGCCTGGCGGCACAGGGTCCGCCCGCGCTGGGGCGGCATCGAGCGGTTCACGCACGTCCCCCATGGGGCGGCTCTCGACCACTGGGACAGGCGGCTCGCGGCGGCGAAGGAGGAGTGGACCGGCACGGTCCTCGACGGGGACGTCCCGGGCGTCGACCCTGAGCTGGCAGCCGCCGCACGCCGCTACTTGAAGGGGACGGCGGATCCGGTCGGCGCCGCGGTCCTGGCCGTGATCACCGACCGCGGGAAGTTGCTGTACGAAGAGGTCGTCGACGCCTGGGATCTGCGGCACGGGCTGGTCTTCGCGGCCCGTGCCACGGTGGAGCTGTTCGAGCTCGACCACGAGAGCGGCCAGGACCGGACCACCAGGCTGGCCGTCCTGCCCGAGGGCGACTCGCCGCCGCGGCAACGGCTGTGGTTGCGCCGGAGCGCCGCCGACCGGGTGCGGACGCTGCTGTCGATGGCCGGTGAGGACCAGTACCGCGAGGTGGTGGCGGCTCTGGCCGCGCACCGCGGCGGTGCGCGGCGCCGAATTGTGGTGTCGTATCTGGTCCCGGGCGAGACCGACTGGGTCGCGGAGTGCTGCGCCGACCCGGGGGAGAGCGGCCGGGAAGATCATGTCGTACGCGCCATGCTGTTCGAGTCGCTGAACGACGAGGAGCAGCTGCGTGCTCTGCTGCGGGCGGGCGGCGTGCCCGCCTACGACGGCAGGCTCTCCACCGCGGCCACCGTCGCCGAGGGCGTCGGCCCGGCCGTCGCCGCGCTGATCGCGGAGATCTGGCAGCACCGTACGCCTTCCTACGGGGCATCGGCGGAAGAACAGGCGGGCATCTTGGCGGAGCTGCCGACGGACGAGGCGTTCGAGCTGCTGATGTCCCACGCGGACGACAAACAGGTGCGTCCGGCGCTGCTGGAGGCGGTGCGCCGGTATCCGGTGCGCGCGGCCCGCCTGCTGGCCGGCCGGGCGGCGCCCGCCCCGGGCCGCAACTCCTTCCTGCTGGGCCAGTTGCTGACCGCGCATGTGGCCACGCACGGTGAGCTGCTGAAGTCGCGGATCGCACAGTTCCCGCCCAAGGCCGCCGAGGTGGTGCGGGAGCTGCTGCACCCGGCCGCCGCCGACGCCCCCGCCGCCGCGCTGCCCGAGCTGCTGGTGAGCCCGCCGTGGACAGGCAGGCGGACGGCGCCGAAGCCGAGAATCGTCAAGGGGCTCGTCGCCGGGGAGGAGACCCGCATGCTGTGGCAGCCCGGCGAGCGCGAGGCATGGGCTGCCGCCGTCGAGGAGCCCACGCGGCGGGTGCGGCGCCGGCAGAACGAGCCGTATCCCGACGTCCGAACCCTGTGGGAGCAGTTCACGGACCTCGACAACTATCGTCTGGCCGCCCTGTTCGCCGACGGCCCGGATACGTACCGCCCGCTGCTGGCGCAGTGGACTCCCCAGCACATGTGGGAGCTCGTCAAGGAGCTGAAGCCGGTGGCCGCCCGATGGGAGGAGGACGCGCTGCCGCCGCTGCTGCACGCCGCGTCGCGGCAGCCCGCTGTGGCCGGCGGGCTGCTCCTGCCCTATCGGCAGCTGGAGGTCGCGCGGCTGATGGCCGACTGGTTCGTGCGGCTGAAGTCCGTCGCGGCCACGACCCGCGCCTGGTTCGCCCGGCACGGCGCGGACGCCGCCGCGCTGCTGGTGCCCGACGCGGCCGGTCCGGCGGGCGCCGCCCGCCACAGCGCCGAGCACGCGCTGCGGGCCATCGCCGCCACGCACGGCAAGGACGCCGTGCTCGACGCGGCGGCCGGTCACGGCCCCAAGGCGGTCGACGCTGTCCGGGACCTGCTGTCGGCCGACGGTCTGGAGCTGGCGCTGCCGTCGAAGATGCCGCGGCCCGCCGCCTGGGCGGACCCCCGGCTGCTGCCGCGCGTGCTGCTGCGTGGCCGGGCCTCGGCGCTGCCGGCCGAGTCCGTGCGCCATCTGCTGAGCATGCTGGCGATCTCCCGGCCGGGCGCGGTCTATACGGGCGTGGAGATGGTGAAGGAGGCGTGCGATTCCGAGTCGCTGGCCGCCTTCGCCTGGTCCCTGTTCGAGCAGTGGCGGCTGTCCGGGATGCCGGCCAAGGAAAGCTGGGCGCTGCATGCCCTGGGGTGGCTCGGCGACGACGACACGGTGCGCCGGCTGGCGCCGATCCTGCGGAACTGGCCCGGCGAGGGAGCGCACCAGCGGGCCGTGGAGGGCCTGGACGTGCTGGCGGCCATCGGCAGCGACGTGGCCCTGATGCATTTGCACGGGGTGTCCCAGCGCGTGAAATTCAAGGCGCTCAGGACGCGCGCCATGGAGAAGATCGAGCAGGTGGCGGCCGATCTGGGGCTCTCCGGCGAGGAACTCGCCGACCGGCTGGTGCCGGACTTCGGGCTGGACGCCGACGGCTCGACCGTCGTGGACTACGGGCCCCGGCGCTTCACCGTGGGCTTCGACGAGCAATTGCGGCCGTACGTCCTGGACCAGGACGGCAAGCGGCGCAAGGACCTGCCCAAACCGGGTGCCCGCGACGACGCCGAGTTGGCGCTGACGGAACGCAAGCGGTTCATGGCGCTGAAGAAAGACGTGCGGACGGTGGCCTCGGACCAGGTGCGCCGGCTGGAGGGCGCGATGGTCGCGGGCCGCAGCTGGACGACCGGTGAGTTCCGCGAGCTGTTCGTCACCCATCCCCTGCTGTGGCATCTGGTGCGGCGGCTGGTGTGGCTGTGCGTCCCGGCCGGGGCTTCGGAGAGGGCTCTGTACGGGACCCCGGCCATCAGCGGCGCTGGTGCGGTGACGGCGTTCCGGGTAGCGGAGGACCGCACCTTCGCCGACGTACGGGATGAGGAGTTCACGTTGCCGGAGGACGCCTCGGTGCGGCTGGCGCACCCGCTTCACCTCGGCGAGGAGCTGACGGAGTGGAAGGAGTTGTTCGCCGACCACGAGATCCTGCAGCCTTTCCCACAGCTCGGCCGCGCCGTGCACCGGCTCACGGACGACGAGGCGGCCGGCGACCGGTTGGAGCGGTTCGAGAACATCACCGTGCCGACAGCCAAACTGCTCGGCCTGGAACGGCGCGGCTGGAAACGCGACGAGCCGATGTTCGCGGGTGTGCAGTGCTGGCTGTCCAAGCGGGTCGCGAAGGACCGCTGGATCATCGTCAGTCCGTCGGAGGGGTTCACGATCGGCGCCGTCGACGTCTCCACCGAGCAGTCGCTGGAATTCGTAGGGCTGTCCGAGCAGCCCAGTGCGTGGAACCCGCCCGGGGAGCCGTCCACGCTCGCCTTCGCCGAACTCGACCCGGTGACCGCGTCCGAGCTGCTCGCCGATCTCACGGAGCTGGTGGCGCGGTGACGACCGACGCACCACACTGCGCGGGCACAGCTCGGGGACGGCGCCGCGGCACGCGACACCACGGCCGGCACGACGCAGGAGGAGTCATCCGCACCGCCCGCGACCTGCGGCCCACCCCGGCCGCCCGATCACCTCGAACGGACCTGACACGAAGTGCCTTTCCGGCAGTGGAGACGGACAAATTTTTCGGGCCGGCGGACGACTCGCGGTCGCGGGGAGCAGCGCGGCGGCTGAGGCAACGCGGGCGCCGGTGCGCGAGGATGCGGGGATGGGTGGGGCGCAGGCGGCGGGGATGGGTGGGGCGCAGGTCCGGGAGGCGGTCGCCGAGATGATCGGCGTGCTCGGGCCGCACACGGGGCGGGACTGGACGGTGCCGGCCGGCGACCTGGACTGGAGTTGCTGGACGACGGCCGCGCACGTGGCGCACGACCTGCTCGCGTACGCCGGGCAGTTGGCCGGCCGGCCGGCTGACCGCTACCTGCCGTTCGACCTGGCCGTGTCCCCCACCGCGACCCCCGCGCAGGTGCTGACCGTCGTCGCCGCCTGCGGTGCCCTGCTCGCCGCCGCCCTCGACACCGCCGACCCCGCCCTGCGGGCCTGGCACTTCGGCCCCTGCGACCCGACCGGGTTCGCGGCCATGGGGGTCGCCGAGGCGCTGCTGCACACGGTGGACGTCACCCGGGGCCTGGGCGTTGCCTGGCAGCCGCCCGCCGCGCTCGGCGCCGGCGTGCTGGCCCGGCTGTTTCCCGACGCCCCGCCGGGGCCGCCCGCCGAGGTGCTGCTGTGGATGACCGGGCGGGGCGAGTTCGACGGGCGGCCCCGGCGCACGTCGTGGACGTGGCGTGCCGCCCTACCCGGATGAGGGACGCACAACGGGCCTACCCGCGGGGGATGACTGCGCCCGCATCTGGCCTGCCTCCGTTCGGCAGGCGAGGTAGGCGTCCAACGCGGCGGCGCCGGCGAGCATGGCGTGGCCGCGGGCCGAGAGGCGGGCGCGCCAGTCGCGCAGCATCGACTCGAGCGGGGCGACGCCCCCGGCGCAGCGGACCTGGGCGATCAGCGGGGCGATCTGTTCCAGCAGGTAGCCGCCGCGTCTGAGCTGATGGGCCAGTAGCGCGTCGCGCACGTCGGCCGCGGTGTAGACGCGGTAGCCCGTCCGCGGGTCGCGGCGTGGCTGGACCAGGCCGGCGCGTTCCCATTTGCGCAGGGTGGCCGGGCGGATGCCGAGCCTTCTCGACAGGGGGCCGACGAAGGTGTCGCCGCGTTCGGGTGGCACGGGCTCGAGGTCGCGGAGCGCGGCTTCGACGGCCTGGAGGGTGCGGCGGTCGTCGAGCAGTTGGGCGTGACTCTCGTCGATGAGCCGAAGCGCGTCCTCGGTCGCGTCCCGGTTGACCGCCTGCATGATCGACGTGGCCATCTGGTGGCCGTGTCCGGTCACGAGGGCGAGGAACGCGTTCAGGGCGCTCGCGTGCAGCGGTGTGTAGGTGCGGTAGCCGTGGGAGGTCCGCCCGGCCTCCGGGAGGATACCGGCCGCCTCGTAGTTCCTGACCGCCTGCGTGGACAGGCCGTACCCGCGCGCCAGGTCGATCGGCCTCAGCCGGTGCCCCTCTTGAAGGTTTCGCCTCACTGCCCCGCCATAACTTACGTAAAAGTCTCCACCGTTGGTTCAACGATACCGTTTACGGTATGACTGCTGGCATCACAGAAATCGCCTGTGCCGTTGACGCTGCCGCCGTCACGAGGTTGCTCCCGGCCCGGCCGCGCCTGCTCGCCGTGGGTGAGCCCACGCACGGCGAGGACGTCCTGCTCGAGGTGCGCAACGATCTGTTCCGGCAACTCGTCGAGCGGGAGGGCTACCGGACAATCACCATCGAGAGCGACTGCATGATGGGCCTGGTCGTGGACGACTACGTCGGATCGGGTACGGGCACCCTCGACGAGGTCATGGGGCGCGGCTTCAGCCACGGGTTCGGCGCGTCTGCGGCCAACCGCGAGCTGGTGCGCTGGATGCGTGCGTACAACGACGGCCGGCCCGCGTCGGCGCGGCTGCGCTTCGCCGGTTTCGACGGCCCACTGGAGATCACCGGCGCCGCGAGCCCTCGGCAGGCCCTCACCGCACTCCACGCCTACCTCGCCGCCCGGGTCGACGTCGACCTGCTCCCCTGCACCGCGGAAACGCTCGACCGCCTGCTCGGCGCCGACGACCGGTGGACCGATCCCGCCGCGATGACGGATCCGTCCCGGTCCGTGGGGCGGACGCCCGAGGCCAGGCGGTTGCGGCTGCTCGCCGACGACCTGGTGGCCCTGTTCGACACGCAGACGCCACACCTGATCGCGGCGTCCTCGCGGGACGAGTGGGACCGGGCACGCCTGTACGGCCGTACCGCCACCGGGCTGCTGCGGTACCACTTCTGGATGGCCGACACGTCACCGGGCCGCATGGCGCGGCTGCTGGGAGCCCGGGCGTCGATGATGGCCGCCAACCTGCTCGCCGTCGCCGAACGGGAGCCGGCTCTGGTGTACGCCCACAACGCGCACCTCCAGCGGGACAAGAGCAGGATGCAGATGTGGGAGGGGCCGGTGGAGTGGTGGAGCGCCGGGGCGATCGTCAGCGCCCATCTCGGCGAGGGGTACGCCTTCCTGGCCACGGCCGTCGGCACGATCCGCCACCACGGCGTGCAGACCCCACCCGCGGACACCGTCGAAGGGCTCCTGTACGCGCTCCCGGAGGACCGGTACGTCGTCGACGCCCGCCGACTGGCCGCCGTCCTCGGCGACGTGCCGCCCGCTGCCCGGGTCTCCCCCTGGTTCGGCTACGCCCCGCTGGACCCGGCGCACCTGGCCAGAACGGACGGGGTCGTGTTCGTCAGGGACGCCCCGCCCCGCTGAGCACGCCCGCGTCCTGCACCGGTCCTCCCCCGCCCCCGGTGTTCCTCCGGCGGCCGCGCCAGGGCAGCCGCCAGCGCCAACGCGCACGCCGAGGGGCGGTGGCCTCGGGCCGGGGCGTCGTCGCGGCGGCGGCGCGGGCCTCCCGGTCGGCGCGCCACCGGCGTACGGCGTCGTCGGCGTTGACGGGCCGCACGGCGACCCGCGGGCCGGTCGGGCTGCGCAGCCAGGCCATGACCTGGGCGTTGAGGTCGCCCACGTACGCCCGCACCGCCTGCTCGGTGGGCAGGTCGCGTACCTCGTCGGGGACCTGCTCGATCTTCTTGCGCAGCAGCAGCGGGGTGGGCAGCAGCAGGTCGGTGGGCAGGTCTTCCCGCTGCAGGAAGCTCTTGATCCACCACGACTCGTCGTAGGGCAGGTTCCGTCCGGGGATCGGCTTGCCCATACCGGGCAGGTTGTCGAATTCGCCGCGTTCCTGGGCGGTGCGGATCTCCGCCTCGGCCTTCGCTTCCCATCCACCGGTCACCGTCGCCACCCCCTCCGGCCCCCACCGTAACGTGCCTTCCGACTGGGCAGCGCCGTCGGCGGGGCGGGCATTCCCGGGTGGGCGGTGGGCGACCGTGGGCGCCGGGGCATAGATTGCCCCGGGGCGCGGCGCGCCCCGGTCGGCGTACGCGGCAGGGGAAGGACCACGGCGGATGCGTGACTGGCTGATCGGCCTGGCGGTGGCGGTGGGCTGCCTGCTGGCCAGTTGGGCGGTGTTGGTGCTGCTGGCCCGGCGGCTGCCGCCGGGCATCCTGCGGGACCTGGCCGCGTTCATCCCGGACTGCCTCACCACGGTGCGCCGGCTGCGCGCCGACCCGCGGGTGCCCCGCCGGGCGAAGATCGCCGTCGTGGTGGCCGGGTTGTGGGTGGCCAGCCCGATCGACCTGATCCCGGAGTTCCTGCCGGTGATCGGCCCGCTCGACGACATCGTCGTGGTCGCGCTGGCGCTGCGCTACGCCGGGCGGCAGGTCCCCCGGGAGGTGCTGCTGGCGGCGTGGCCCGGGGAACCTCGACTGCTCAACCGGCTCCTCGGCCCGCCGGGCGGGCAGGGCGCGTAGCACGACGCGCGGCCCCTCGCGTCGTCGCCGCGGGGGGCCGCGCGTCGGGTGCTCGACCCGCCGTCGGCGGTCAGTCGGTGCCGGACTCCATCGCCACGCGGTCGAGCAGTTCGTCGCCGGGGACCTCCCCGCGGGAGGCGATCGCCTCGGCGCCGCCCTCGGGCAGCGCGCCGATCAGCCCGGTCGAGGCCGGCTGCGCGGCGCCGATCAGCCGCGGGTGCCCGTTGCCGCCGAGGATCCCCAACCCGGCGTACTGCTCCAGCTTGGCCCGGGAGTCGGCGATGTCGAGGTTGCGCATGGTCAGCTGGCCGATGCGGTCGACCGGCCCGAACGCGGAGTCCTCGGTCCGCTCCATCGACAGCTTGTCGGGGTGGTAGCTGAACGTCGGCCCGGTGGTGTCCAGGACCGAGTAGTCCTCGCCGCGGCGCAGGCGCAGGGTCACCTCGCCGGTGACGGCGGAACCGACCCAGCGTTGCAGCGACTCGCGCAGCATCAGCGCCTGCGGGTCCAGCCAGCGGCCCTCGTACAGCAGCCGGCCCAGTCGCCGCCCCTCGGTGTGGTAGCTGGCCAGGGTGTCCTCGTTGTGGATGGCGTTGACCAGCCGCTCGTACGCCGCGTGCAGCAGCGCCATGCCCGGCGCCTCGTAGATGCCGCGGCTCTTGGCCTCGATGATCCGGTTCTCGATCTGGTCGGACATGCCCAGGCCGTGGCGGCCGCCGATGGCGTTGGCCTCCAGCACCAGGTCGACGGCGGAGCCGAACTCCTTGCCGTTGATCGTCACCGGGCGGCCCTGCGCGAAGCCGATCGTGACGTCCTCGGCGGCGATCTCGACGGCCGGGTCCCAGAACCGCACACCCATGATCGGCTCGACGATCTCGATGCCCGCGTCGAGGTGTTCGAGGGCCTTCGCCTCGTGGGTCGCGCCCCAGATGTTCGCGTCGGTGGAGTAGGCCTTCTCCGTGCTGTCCCGGTAGGGCAGGTCGCGGGCGAGCAGCCACTCGGACATCTCCTTGCGGCCGCCGAGCTCGCTGACGAAGTCGGCGTCCAGCCAGGGCTTGTAGATCCGCAGGGACGGGTTGGCGAGCAGGCCGTAGCGGTAGAACCGCTCGATGTCGTTGCCCTTGAAGGTGGAGCCGTCGCCCCAGACCTGCACGTCGTCCTCGAGCATCGCGCGCACCAGCAGGGTGCCGGTGACGGCGCGGCCGAGCGGGGTGGTGTTGAAGTAGGTACGGCCGCCGGAGCGGATGTGGAACGCCCCGCACGCCAGGGCCGCCAGCCCCTCCTCCACCAGTGCGGCCCGGCAGTCGACCAGGCGGGCGACCTCGGCGCCGTAGGCGGTGGCGCGTCCGGGCACGGAGGCGATGTCGAGTTCGTCGTACTGGCCGATGTCGGCGGTGTAGGTGCAGGGCACCGCGCCCTTCTCGCGCATCCACGCGACAGCTACGGAGGTGTCGAGGCCTCCGGAGAAGGCAATTCCGACACGTTCGCCGACAGGCAGGGAGGTGAGCACCTTGGACACGAGTAAGAGTATATGCACACGACTGCATGACCATGCAAGCCGGGTGGTGTTCCACCTACCTGTGACTGGTGACGTGGGCCACTTCGGTCGGTCGGCCTCGACAGGCCGTAGGGTCTGCCGCGGAGGGCGGCGAGGAACGGGGGCGGGACGTGGTCGAGGCGGCGGCGGTGCTGGGAGTCGCGCTGGTGGCGTTGGGGCTGGTGCTCACGCCCGGGCCGAACATGCTCTACCTGGTGTCGCGGTCGGTGACGCAGGGCCGCCGGGCCGGGCTGGTGTCGCTGGCCGGGGTGGCCGTCGGGTTCGGCGTGTACCTGGCCGCCGCGGTCGCCGGCATCGCCACGGTGTTCGTGCTGGTGCCGACGCTGTACGCGACGGTGAAGCTGGCCGGGGCGGCGTACCTGCTGTGGCTGGCCTGGCAGGCGGTGCGCCCGGGCGGCCGGTCGGCGTTCGCGCCGGCGCCGCTGCCCCCGGACCCGCCCCGGCGGCTGTTCACCATGGGACTGGTCACCAACCTGCTCAACCCGAAGATCGCGATCCTGTACGTGTCGCTGCTGCCGCAGTTCGTCGACCCCCAGCGCGGGCACGTGGCGACGCAGAGCCTGCTGCTGGGGCTGGTGCAGATCGCCATCGCGTTGACCGTCAACGCGCTGATCGTGCTCACCGCCGGGTCGATCGCGTCGTTCCTGGCCCGCCGCCCGACGTGGCTGCGCGTGCAGCGGTACGTGATGGGCACGGTGCTGGCCGCGCTGGCCGTACGCATCGCCGCGGACCGTTCCCGCGCCGCGGTGACCGCCGGCTGACGGCCCGAGCGCCGGCGGCGGACCCGCCACGGCACGCCGATAGACTCCCCGGTCGATGGACGCCGAGGCACCGCTGACCGAGACCCGTCCCTGCGCGCACTGCGGACGCCCGGTGCCGCAGCGGGCCGGCGCCGGCCGGCCGTTCCGCTACTGCCGGGACAACGACGGCGCCTGCCAGCGGGCCTCCCGCAACGGCCGGATGCGCCACCGCAACGCCCCCGGCCTGCCCGGCCAGGTGGCCCGCACCTGGGAGGCGGTGGACCGACTCGACCAGATCGTGCAGACCCTGACGGAGGCGCTGCACGCCGAGTTGTCCCCCGACGGCGTCGAGCGGCAGCTGGCGCAGCTGCGCGCGGAGACGGCGGCGCAGGTGGCGCGGGCGCACACCGACCGCGACGAGGCCCGCCGCGAGGCCGAGGACGCCGCCGCGACCGCGGCCCGGGCCCGGCAGGAGGCCCAGCAGGCGTACGCGCAGCGCGCCGCCGCCGAGCAGCGCGCCGCCCGGGCCGAGCAGGAGTCGGCGCAGGCCGTACAGCGCGCCGACGCCGCGGAGGCGGCGCGTGACGCCGCGCGCGGGGAGGCGGGCGCGGCGCAGGCGCTGCGAACGCAGGCCGAACGGGACCGTGACGCGGCCCGCGACGAACTACGCGCCGTACGCCAGGAGCGCGACGCGCAGCGGCGGCGGGCCGAGGACCTGGCCGCGCAGCGCGACGCCGCCCGCACCGACGCGCAGCGCACCGCCCGGGCGGCCGAGGAGGCGCGGCAGCGCGCGGAGCGGGCCGACACCGAGGCGGAACGGGCCCGCGCCGACGCCCGGCGGGCCCGCGAGCAGGCTGACGCCGCGCTCGCCGAGGCCGGCCAGGCCCGCGAGCTGGCCGAGCGGCTGCGCGTCGAGGCGACCGACGCGCGGCGGGCCGCCGACGGGGAGCAGGCGTCGGCGCGGGCGGCCCGCCAGGAGACGGCGGCGGCGTCGGCGCGGGCAGCCGAGGCGCTCGCCGCGCGCGACGCGCTTGCCGCCGAGCTGACCGCCGCCCGGCAGGCCGCCGCGGCCGTGCAGGGCCGCCTCGGTGAACTGGAGGTACGGCTGCGCGCCGCCGAGGCCGAGCGGGACGCGGCGCAGCGGCGCGCGGCGCAGCTGGTGGACCAGGTCAGCGACCTGGCGGCGGCGTTGGCCCGGCTGGGCGCCCCGACGAACCCGCCCCGCTGACCGGGCCGGCCGTACCCGCCAGGCATCGCGCCCGTTCGACGGGCGACGGCGCCAGGTTCCGTGGTACGACCATGGTCATCGCCCGCCCGAGGAAGGGGAATTAGCCTCCGCGTGGTTGGCTCACGCCGAGAATGTTGCCTTCGCTGTCCTTGAACCAGGCGCCGCGCATCGTCGCGAACTCTGCCACGCCGTTGACTGTTTTGAGACCAGGCAGGTCGTACTCCTCGAACGTCACGCCGCGCCCCCGGAGGTCCGTCATCTCGGCGTCGAGGTCGGCGACCACCCAGGCCGCCAGCGTGTGGGGCGCCTGCCCGGCATTGGAGGTGGGATAGATGAAGAACTGGGTTCCACCGGACTCAAGATGGACTGCGTCCTCGGCCTCCCTGGAGATCGTCAGGCCCAGGGTGTCGCGATAGAAGCGCTTGGCCCGCTCCATGTCGCTCGCTGGAATAGCCGCCTGCGCCGGTGCGTCTGTCAACATGATGGCTCACCTCCTGCGACAGCGTAACCAGCAGCAGGCCGGCAAGGTTCCGCTTTATCCCACTTCCGGTGTCGCCGAAACCGACCTGGATCTTGCCGCGCCAGCCGCCCCTTCCAGCGGTGATCTACAACGCCGGGCCGTGAGACGTGGCGAGCAGCCGCCGTGGGGCTGGTCGGTCGCCGCTGCGCGCGGGGTTTCGATCGGGATCCGTGGGCACTACCGCAGTTGGCCGCGGCGGCGGGTCAGGTAGGCGGTCTCGGCGGTGTTGCCCGCCAGCTCGAGGGCTTTGTCGTAGGCCGCAAGCGACTGCTGACCGCGGCCCAGCCGGCGCAGCAGGTCGGCGCGGGTGGCGTGGTAGGCGTGATATCCGGCCAACCTGTGCTCAAGGCGGTCGACGGCAGCCAGTGCCACCTCCGGGCCGTCGAGCTCGGCGACCGCGACGGCCCGATTGAGGGCGATGACCGGCGAGGGGTCGAGGCGGACGAGCTGGTCGTAGAGGGCGAGGATCTGTGACCAGTCGGTGTCGCGTACGTCGCGGGCGCAGGTGTGCACGGCGTTGATCGCCGCGAGGATCTGGTAGCGACCCGGAGCCACCCCGGCCGCCAGGCGCTCGCGCACCAGCCGATGACCCTCGGCGATCAGCGCCTTGTCCCAGGCGCCACGGTCCTGCTCGTCGAGGGCGACCAGTTCGCCGCCGGCCGAGACCCGGGCGGTGCGGCGGGCCTCGATCAGAAGCATCAGCGCCAGCAGCCCGGCCACCTCACCGTCCTCGGGCAGGAGGGCACGGATCAGGCGAGTGAGCCGGATCGCCTCGGCGGTCAGGTCGTGCCGTACGGGGTCGGTGTCGGAGCCGGTCGCCAGGTAGCCCTCGTTGAAGACGAGAAAGAGGACGCCGAGCACGCCGGTGACGCGGGCCGGGAGATCCTCGGCGGACGGCATCCGATAGGGGATGCGCGCCGCCTTGATCTTGGCCTTCGCGCGGGTGATCCGCTGCCCCATGGCACTCTCGGCGACCAGGAAGGCGCGGGCGATCTCGGGCACGGTCAGACCGCCGACCATGCGCAGCGTCAGCGCCAGGCGGGCTTCCATCGCCAGCGCCGGGTGACAGCAGGTGAAGATCAGCCGCAGCCGGTCGTCGTCGATGGCGCCGAGAGGCTCGGGTGGGGTGCTGTCGTACACCATCTGAGCCTCCTTGTGCTTGTCGTCGCGCTTGCTCTCACGCCGGATCCGGTCGATGGCCTTGCGAACGGCGGTGGTGGTCAGCCAGGCGCCGGGGTTGGGCGGCACGCCGTCGGCCGGCCACCGCTCCACGGCGGTCGCGAACGCCTCGGCCGCCGCCTCCTCGGCGATGTCAAGGTCACCGAAACGCCTGGTCAGGGCGGCCACCACCCGGGCCCACTCGTCGTGGTGGGCCCGGGTGACCGCCGTCTCTACGTCGTTCACCGGAACGGCCGCACCTCGATCTTCCGATCGCAGATTCTCGACGCCTCGGTGGCGAGCTTGAGCGCCACATCCAGATCGGGGACCTCCCACACCCAGACGCCGGCGAGGTACTCCTTCGACTCCACGAAAGGCCCGTCGCTGATTACGGCCTGCTCGCCCCGGTTGTCGACGACCGTGGCCGTGTCGGTGTCCGCGAGTCCGCCCGCGAAAACCCAGTAGCCCTCGGCGATCAGTCGTTCGTTGAACGCGCTGATGGCTGGCTGCCTGTCCGTGCTGCCGGGATTGCTCCTGTCATCGATCACGGAAACCAGGTATCGCATCTGAAGATCATCTCCTCTGGGGTCAAGACAGCGTGCTTCGGTGGTCAGGGACGTCACGCCGTTGCATACCGCGGGCGCCCGGCCGGCCGGTAGACCTGGATCGTCACGCCCTTCGAGTCGACCCGCGACTGGACCAGGTCGAGCGCAAGATCCGGACCGGTCGCCGGGAACAGTCTCGCGCCCTGGCCGAGGATCACCGGGATCACGATCAGAGTCATCTCGTCGACCAGATCGTTCTCCAGCAGCCACCGGGTCAGGGCGCCGCTGCCGTGCACCTGCAGCTCACCCCCGGGCTTGGCCTTCAGCTCACTGACGGCCGCCGCGAGGTCACCGCGGAGAACGGTCGTGTCCTCCCAGCGCGGCGCGGTGAGCGTGGTCGAGGCAACGTACTTGGGGGCCTCGGTCAGGGCCACGCCGATGGGATGTGCGCGCATCTGGTCGATCGATCCCCAGGAGCCGGCGAACAACTCGTAGGTACGCCGGCCGAACAGGAACGCCTCGGCGCGCTGGTAGGTCTGCGTGATGAACGTCCTGGTCTCGTCGTCACCCGCCCCCCGGGCCCAGCCGCCGCGCTCGAATCCGTTCCTGCGGTCCTCATCCGACGCGGCGCCGTTTCCCTGCATCACCCCGTCGAGGGTGACCTGGGTCATGGTCGTCAGCTTCATGGTCGCGGTTCCTTCACCCCGGCGCCGCCCCCTGCGGGCGGCCTCACCCCTGCTACGAACACCACCGCCCCGATCCGACACCGCCACCCGGATTCTTGACGGACTTTCCGCGACGCCGGTCGTCAGCGCACGACAGTTTCGCCCGCAACGGCTTGCGGCCGCGCCGGAGGGGCCACTGAACCGACACGCCGGACGACCCCGTCGGGTGCCTGACCCGGCCGGTTACCCTTGCCGGGGGCATCGGCCGCGCCGCGTCCCGCCGACGCGGAGACCGGGCGGCGGGAATGGCCCGGCCGGCGTGGACCGTTACACCGAGAAGACCAGCACCACCATCCAACGAGGGGAAGTCGATCATGGGCGAGCGTATGCTGCGCGGAAGCCGTCTGGGCGCGGTCAGCTACGAATCCGACCGGAACACGGAGCTCGCGCCGCGTCAGTCCCGCGAGTACCTGTGCGCCAAGGGCCACCAGTTCGAGGTGCCGTTCGCCGTCGACGCGGAGGTCCCCACCACCTGGGAGTGCAGGTTCGACGGCAGCGTCGCCCGGCTGGTCGACGGCAGCGAGCCGGAGCAGAAGAAGGCCAAGCCGCCGCGCACGCACTGGGACATGCTGCTGGAGCGGCGTTCCATCGCCGAGCTGGAGGACATCCTCGCCGAGCGGCTGCAGGAGGTCCGCACCCGCCGCGGCCGCGCCTGAGCCTGACGTCACGAAACGCCCCCGGGAGGCATCCCGGGGGCGTTTTCCGTCGGCTTCCAGAACCGTCAGCGGCCCGGTTCGACGATCTCCCCCTCGATGGCCCGGCCGCCGTCGACCACCGTCGGCTGCTGCTGCTGCTGCTGCTGCTGCGGCGGCGGCGGCGGGGTGGGCTGCGGCTCGCCGCGGCGCACCCGCACCCGGCGCGGCCCGAACAGGTCACCGGCGACCATCGACGACACCCGCCGCTCGGCGACCCGGCGCAGCCCGACCCGGGCCGCACCCCGCAGCGGCGGCACCAGCAGCAGCACCCCGAACAGGCCGCTGACCAGCCCGGGCGTGGCCAGCAGCAGCGCCCCCGCCAGACCGACCAGGCCGTCGGTGACCTGCGGGCCGGGCGGCTGGCCCGACGCCGCGGCGGCCCGGAACCCACGCCAGGCACGCATGCCCTCCCGGCGCAGCAGCACCAGACCGACCAGCGACGCGGCGAACACCAGCAGCACCGCCACGCCGAACCCGACGGCCCGGCCCACGCCGACGAACACCGCCAACTCCAGCAGCACCGCCACCAGCAGGGCCAACGGTACGAGTCTCAGTCCTCGGCGCATCTCACCCCATCGCGTCGCTCCCGGCCGGATTCCAGCATGACACGCCGACGCGTCACGGCCACCGCACCTGGCCGTCGGGGGTGCCGTGCAGGGCACGCCGCCACGCCGTACGCCGGTCCTGCACCCCCCACACGGTGATCCGCCACAGCGCCTCCGCCACGATCAGCGGGCTCATCTTGCTCGCCCCACGTTCCCGCTCCGCGAAGGTGATCGGCACCTCCACGATCCGCGCCCCCGCCCGATGCGCCAGCCGCGACAACTCCACCTGGAACGAGTAGCCCTGCGAGCACACCGACTCCAGGTCCACGGCGTCCAGCACGCCCAACCGGTACACCCGGTACCCGCCGGTGGCATCCGCCACCGGCATGCCCAACGCCAGCCGCGCGTACAGGTTCCCGCACCGCGACAGCAGCAGCCGCCGCAGCGGCCAGTTCACCACCCGCGCCCCACGCGTCCACCGGGACCCGATCACCACGTCGGCGTCGCCGGCGGCGGCCAGCAGCCGCGGCAGGTCCTCCGGGGCGTGCGAGCCGTCGGCGTCCATCTCCACCACCGCGTCGTAGCCGCGGTCGCGGGCCCACGCGAACCCCGCCAGGTACGCCGCGCCGAGGCCCTGCTTACCGGGGCGGTGCAGCACGTGCACCCGCCGGTCGGTGCCGGCCATCGCCTCGGCGATCGTCCCGGTGCCGTCGGGGCTGTTGTCGTCGGCGATCAACACGTCCACCTCGGGGGCGGCGCGGCGGACCCGCTCCACGACCGTGGTGACGTTGTCGGCCTCGTTGAAGGTGGGAATGACCACCAGCACCCGCCGCAACGCCGGCCGGCTCTCGGCCGCCGTGCCGGTGGTGCCGACCGTTCCGCTCACCGCATCCTCCGCCCCCGCGCGGCGTGCGCGCGCCTCCGCTACCCGGGCAGCCGCCGGCGGCGCACCACCACCGACGCGGCCAGGGCCGCGACGGCGAGGCCGGCCAGCACCACCTCCGGCCACACCCCGACGCGGGTGGCCAGGGTGCGCCCGTCACCGAGGCGCAGCTCACGCAGCACCACGGCGCGGGTGTTGAACCCGGTGGCGTCGGATACCCGCCCGTCCGGGGCGACGAACCCGGACACCCCGACCGTGGAGGCCATCAACGACGCACGGCCGTGCTCCACGGCCCGCAGCCGCACCATCGCCAACTGCTGGCGGGCCTCGGCCACGTCGAACGTGGCGTTGTTGGTCTGCACGACCAGCAGCTGCGCCCCGCCGGTGACGGTGTCGCGGACGAGACCGTCGTAGGCCACCTCGAAGCAGATCACCTCGCCGAGCACCGCCGGACCGGCGTCGACGACGCCCACCCGGTCGCCGGCCACGAAGTCGTTGCGGATCCGGTCGACCTGCTTGCTGACCATGCGGGCGACGCCGCGCAGCGGCACGTACTCGGCGAACGGCACCGGGTGCCGCTTGACGTACAGCTGCTCCAGGTCCGGGCCGGCGCCGGGCCGCCACAGGATGCCGGCGTTGCGGACGTGCTCACCGGGGCCCAGCAGCAGCGCCCCGACGAGGATGGGCGCGCGCACCGCGTCGGCGGCCCGGCTGATCGACTCCCCGGCCACCGGGTCGCGCAGCGGGTCGATGTCGCTGGCGTTCTCCGGCCACACCACCAGGTCCGGCTGGGGTCGGGAGCCCGCGGCGACCTGCGCCGCCAGGTCGAGGGTGGCCCGCACATGGTTGTCGAGCACCGCCCGCCGCTGGGCGTTGAAGTCCAGGCCGAGGCGCGGCACGTTGCCCTGCACCACGGCGACGGTGACACCACGGCCGGAGCCGCCGGCGACACCGACGGGCACCAGCAGCCCGACGGCGAACACGGCCACCACGCCCACCGCGGGCGCCACCGCCCACACCCGGCCGGCGCCGCGCCAGGGCCGCCACGCGGCGGTCACCAGCAGCCCACCGGCCACGGCGACGGCGAACGTCACCAGCGGCGCCCCACCGACCGCGGCCAGCCGCAGCGCCGGCGACTCGTCCTGGCTGAACGCCAGCCGCCCCCACGGGAACCCACCGAACGGGGTGCGCGACCGCAGCGCCTCCTGCCCCACCCACAGCAGCCCCGTCACCACCGGCCACGACCACCGCCACCGGTCGACAAGCGGCGAGCCGTACGCCGCCGCGGCCCCCAGCAGCGCCAGATACCCCGCCTGCGACAACGACAACAGCACCCACGGCAGGTAGCCGGTGTGCAGGTTCGTCCAGGCCAGCAGCGGCGCGAACACCGCCACCCCGGCCAGGAACCCCAACCCGGCGCCGGCGCGCAACCGACGCCGGTGCACGGCCGCGGCCAGCAACGCCACCCCGACCGCCGCGCCGGGCCACACCCCGTACGGGGGGAACGCGACCAGCAGCGCCAGCCCGGCCGCCACGGCCAGCGGCACGGCCACCCGCAGCGGCAGCGGACGCGGCCCCACCGGGGACGCGGCGGCCTCGCGCGCCGGATTCTGCTCGACGGTCGTCACCGGCACCTCACCTACGATCACACCGCCGAAGGCTACCCGGCCACGGCCGTTGCGGGCAGCCGCCGCCCGGGCCGCGCCCACGGTCCGTCGCACGCGCGGACGGATGCCGCGGCGTCGCCACCGCCCACCCCACCGTCCATCGGTACGGTCGTACCCATGACGCCCGAGCTGGACGGCCGCTCCATGCGCGAGCGGATGCTCGCCGGGGACCCGTACCTCGCCGACGACCCGGAACTGGTCGAGCTGCACCTGCGCGCCATGGACCTGACCGAGGCGTTCAACGCCACGTCGGCCCGGGATCCGCAACGGCGGCACCGGCTGCTCACCCACCTGCTCGGCGCGATCGGCGCGGACACCGAGATCCGGCCGCCGCTGCGGGTCGACTACGGCAGCCACATCCGCATCGGCGCCCGGTCGTTCGTCAACTTCGGTCTCGTCGCCCTCGACGTCGCGCCGATCACCATCGGCGACGACGTGCAGATCGGCACGAACGTGCAACTGCTCACCCCGACGCACCCGGTGGACCCCGAGTCCCGCCGGGCGAAATGGGAGGCCGCGAAACCGATCACCGTCGGCGACAACGTGTGGCTGGGCAGCGGGACGATCGTCCTGGCCGGCGTCACCATCGGGAACAACACCGTCGTCGGCGCCGGCGCGGTGGTCACCCGGGACCTCCCGGCGAACGTCGTCGCCGTCGGCAACCCCGCCAGCGTGGCCCGCACGACCGCACCGGACGCGACATGAACGGACCCACCGGCCGGGCCGGCCCCTGGACGAAAATCGGGGCACGGCGTACGCCGTGCCCCGATGCTCCCAGGCCCTCCCCGGCCGGTGGGGCGAGGATCAGGCACGCCGACCTTCGGACCGACCTGACGGTGGACTGGCTGCCCCCGCCCGGCCGTTGTCTACTGGCCGTGCACCTCACCCTGCCCGTACACCGGTAACCGTGGCCGGTTCGCGCCGCCCCGCCGACCCCCGCCCGCTGGACCTGGCCGCCGTAACCCGACAAAAAGGTCACTCGGCCAGCGGACGAAGGGACGAAGCGAACAACAGCCACTTCCCGTAGTAGGACTCAAAGACGGTACGCGCTGCACCGGGGGCCCTGTCAACCCGCCCCCGGCCTGTCGCCCAACCCCGCACGGCGTGTCGCGTCGGCGTGTCTCACCCCGCCAGCAGGTGCCGGCGCAGCAGCGCCCCCGCCGCCCGCGGCTGCTCCGCCGCCAGCAAACCCCCAGCGGCCAGCACATAGTCCACGTCCACCACCGCGCGGGCGTCCCGGGGCACCGGCCACCCCCCGGCGTGGTCGGTCAACACCGCCTCCAGCACCACCGCCGCGTCCACGCTCGGAGCGTGACGCAGCACACCCCCCGACCCGACGAGCAGCCGCACGTCCCGCAGATCCCGGCCGTCCCGCTCCCCCGTCGCCCCGCCCCGGGCATGCCGGCGCACCGCCACCGTCGCCGCGAGCGCGGCGATCCGCCCGTCCACCGCCCGACCGGCCGCATCCACCGGCAGGAACCCCGGATCCGCGGCCCGCACCGCCGCCGCCGCACCCAGAATGTCCTGCTCACCCGCCGCCAGCAGCCGCTCCTCGACCGCCGCCCGCACCACCCCCGGGGCGCTCCACCGCATCCCCAGATCCCCCTCCACCGTGCGCGCCCGCCACAGCGACCCCGCCACCTGCCGACCCGGGCCGCTGTCCCGCTCGTCCGGCGTCAGCACCGAGTACACGTCCGTGGTCGCCCCACCCACGTCCACCACCACCAGGTCACCGCCGACCACATCCGCCAGGACCTCCACCCCCGTCAGCACCGCGTCCGGGGTCGCCGCCCGCACCAGCCGCGCGAACCGCGACCCCCGCGACAACCGCTTCCCGCCGATCACATGCCGCAGGAACACCTCCCGGATCGCCGCCCGCGCCGACGCCGGCGCCAGCACCCCGATACGCGGCAGCACATTGTCCGCCGCCGTCACCGGCACCCCCGCACCCGCCAGCACCGCGTGCAGCTCGTCGCGGACGTCGACGTTGCCCGCCAGGACCACCGGCACCCGCCACCGCGCCCGCGCCAACCGCGTCGCGTTGTGCGTCAGCACCTCGGCGTCCCCACCGTCGGTGCCGCCCACCAGCAGCACCACGTCCGGGCGGGCCGCCCGCAACGCCGCCACGTCCGCCCCGGCCAGCCTGCCCGCGGCCACGTGCACCACGTTCGCCCCCGCCGACAACCCCACCCGCCGGCCCGCCTGCGCCGTCACCAGCTGCTCGTAGCCGACCACCGCCAGCCGCAGCCCCCCACCCGCCGACGAACACACGTACCACGGCACGTCACGCACCCCCAGCCCCGCGGTCGCCGCCGCGACCGCCGCGTCCAGGCCGTGCAGCACGTCCGTGCCCACCGTCGTCGGCGCCGACGCCGCCGCCACCAGCCGGCCCCCGTCCAGGTCCACCACCGCCGCCTTCGTGTACGTCGACCCGACGTCCGCGCAGACCGCGACGCTCACGCCCGAGCCGGCACGACCACCGTGCCCGTCGCCGTCACCGCCACGACCGGCTCCGCGAGCACCTCCGCCGCCGACTCACCCTTGTCCGGGCGACCCCGGCACACCACCCGCGCCACGAAGTCGATCGTGCGACTACGGGTGCCCACCCGCGTCACCGTCGCCGTCACCTCCAGCACGTCACCCGCCCGCATCGGCGCCCGGAACTGCACATCCGAGTACGACGCGAACAACCCCTCGTCCCCGTCGGTACGGATACACACCTCCGTCGCCACGTCCCCGAACAACCCCAACGCGTACGCCCCATCCACCAGGTTCCCCGCGTAATGCGCATGCGAGTACGGCACATACCGCCGGTGGACGACCGTCAAACCGACCCGGGAATCACTCATGCCTTCGCCCTCTTGCTCGTGATCAACGCGTGCACCAGGAAGCTGGCCACCTCACCCGGGGTGGTGCCCCGACCGAAGATCCGATCCACCCCCAACTCCGCCGCCATCGTCTCGTCGAACCGCGGCCCACCCACGATCAACAACGGCCGCCTACCGGCCGGCAACGCCTCCCGGAACGCCGCCGACATCTCCCGCGTGTTGTGCAGATGCGCGTCCCGCTGCGTCACCACCTGCGACACCAACACCGCGTCCGCCCGCTCCACCCGGGCCGCCTCCACCAGATCCGGCACACTCACCTGCGCCCCCAGATTGGTGACCTTCAACTCCCGGTAGTACTCCAGGCCCTTCTCCCCGGCGATGCCCTTCACGTTCAGGATCGCGTCGATGCCCACCGTGTGCGCGTCCGTGCCGATACACGCCCCCACCACCGACAACTTCCGCCGCAACCGCTGCCGCACCACCGCGTTGACCTCCTTGGCCGACAGCAACGGAAAATCCCGCTCCACCACCTGCACCGCGGAAAGGTCCACCAGATGGTTCACCCGCCCGTACACCACGAAGAACGTGAACCCGTCACCCATCTGCTTCGCGTGCACCAGCATCGCCGGATCGATGCCCATCCTGTTCGCCAACTGCACCGCCGCACCCTCGGCCCGCTTGTCGTGCGGCACCGGCAGCGTGAACGACACCTGCACCATCCCGTCACCGGTGGTGTCCCCGTACGGCCGGACGATCTTCTTCTCCACCCCCGCCGTCACGCCCGAGCCACCCCTTCGCTCACGACCGCGGCACCCGCACCCGCCGGCACCGCCTCCAGGATCTCCGTCGCCGGGTTGTAGTAGTCCGCCTCGTGCCGCGCCACCCCGTCCAAGCCCTTACCCCGATCCGCCGGCCGCCGCATGATCCCGAACGTGCCCTCCGCGATCGCCGTCAACAACGACTGCTCACCGATACGCTCCAGCAACTCCACCGCCTCACCGAGCACCCGGTGCGCCCGCTGCTGGATGAACCCGCCCGGCGCCGGCACGAAATCCTCGTGCAACCCACCCGCCGCACCCAACACGTACCGCACGTTCTGCAACGCGATGTCCCGGTCCGACAACCACGGCGTCACCACCGCCTCGGTCATCATCCCCACCAGCAGGATCCCCTGCCCCGTCATCGTGCCCACCAGATTGAAGAACCCATCCAGCAGGTTCCCCCGGAACACATCCCCCGTCATGTGCTTCGTCGGCGGCATCCACTTCAACGGCGCCTCCGGAAACAACTCCCGCGCCAACAACGCATGCGCCAACTCCAGACGGAACGACTCCGGCACATCCGGATTGATCTCGAACGCGTGCCCCAACCCCAACTGCCAGTCCGCCAACCCCGCCTCATGGGCGAAGAACTCGTTCAACAGCTGCGACACCGTCACCGTGTGCGCCTCGTCCACCGCATCCGCAGTGGTCAGATAATTGTCCTCACCCGTGTTGATGATGATCCCCGCCCGCGCGTGCACCTGCCGCGAGAACCGCTGATCCACGAACGTACGGATCGGATTGATGTCCCGGAACAAAATCCCGTACATCGAATCGTTGAGCATCATGTCCAACCGCTCCAGACCCGCCAGCGTCGCCATCTCCGGCATGCACAACCCCGACGCGTAGTTCGTCAACCGCACATACCGGCCCAACTCCCGCGACGAGGAATCCAACGCCGCCCGCATCAACCGGAAGTTCTCCTGCGTCGCGTACGTCCCCGCGAACCCCTCCCGCGTCGCCCCCTCCGGCACATAGTCCAACAACGACTGCCCCGTCGACCGGATCACCGCGATCACATCCGCACCCGCCCGCGCCGCCGCCTGCGCCTGCGGAATGTCCTCATAGATGTCACCCGTCGCCACGATCAGATAGATCCACGGCCGCTGCCGCGGATCCCCGTACCGCCGCACCAGCCGCTCCCGCTCCACCCGGCGCCGGTCGATCACCCGCACACCCGCGGCGACCGCCCTCCGCGCGGCCCTGCGCGCCGCCGTCGCCGCCCTCCCCGACGGCACCTCGAACCGCACCGAACCCGCCGCCGCCTTCTGCGCCAGCAACGACACATCCGTCAGGCCCTCCCGGGCCAGCGCGTCGAACACCGGCGCCGCCACCCCGTGCCCCAACCCGACGTCCGCCACCACCGCGTCCACCAGCCGGTTCACCCACGGAATCCCATCCGGATCCGCGCCGGTCACCCCCGCCAGCCGCAGCACCGCCCGCTCCACCGACACCGTCGTGTGGCTACGCGCCAGATCCACCACCGGCCGCCCCGCGCGGCGCGCCAACTCCCGCGCCCGCGCCACCAGCGCCGGATCCAGGTCAAGCTTGCCCGTCAAAGCCGTCACAGACCTTCCTCGTAGATCACGTCACCCCGCAGCACCGTCGCCCGGCACACCGGCAACGGCGTCGGATCCTCCGCACCCCGCAACTCCGGGTCGTCGGCCTGCAACACCGGCAAACCCCGCTGCACCCCCGCCGGCGTCGACCACACCGCGAACGTCGCCGCCGCCCCCAACGCCAACACACCCTCACCGTCACGGTGCACCGCCCGCCACCCACCCCGGGTGTGCGCCGCGAACGCCGCCCGCTCACTCATCCGCTGCACCGGATTGTGATGCGCCGCCGCCGCCCGCACCGAACCCCACGGATCCAACGGCGTCACCGGCGAATCCGACCCGAACGCCAACGTCACCCCCACCGAGTGCATCGCACCCATCGGATTCGACTCCAACGACCGCGCCAACCCCAACCGCGACTCGTACATCCGACCCGCCCCACCCCACAACCGGTCGAACGCCGGCTGCATCGACGCCACGACCCCGAACTCAACGAACCCCGCGATCAACCGCCGGCTCATGATCTCCGCGTGCTCCACCCGGTGCCGCGCCGCCCGCAACCGGTCCAGACCCACCCGCTCCGCCGCCGCCGCAAGCCCCTCCAACACCGTGGAGATCGCCGCGTCACCAATCGCGTGGAACCCGCCCTGCATCCCGTGCGCCGCGCAGTCCACCAGATGATCACGCACCTGCTCCGCCGACAGATAGCCGTGCCCGCACACCCCCGGCTCGCCATCCAGGTACGCCCCCGACACGTGCGCCGTCCGCGACCCCAACGCCCCGTCCGCGAACAGGTCACCACCCGCCCCGACCGCACCCAACTCCCGGGCCCGCGCCGCGCCCCCCAACTCACCCCAGTACCCGTATACCTCCGGCACCCCGTCCCCCGAGACACCCAACAGATCCGTGAAATCCTCCTCGTCGGAGATCCCCGGCCCACCACACTCGTGCACCGCCGCGATCCCCAACGACGCCGCCTGCTCCAGGGCCCGCCGCTGCGCCGCGACCCGCTGCGCCCGCGTCACCGACGCGAACGCCACCGCACGCACCACGTGGTGCGCGTCCCGCCGCAACCAACCCGACCCGTCGAACCCGGCCGCCGCCGCCGCGTCCGGACACGCCGCCAACAACGCCCCCGACACCAACGCCGAATGGATCGACGCCTGCGACAGATACACCCGCCGCCCACCGGCCGCCCGATCCAACTCCTCCGCCCCCGGCGGCACCGGCCGCGACCACGTCGAATCGTCCCAACCGTGCCCCAACACCACCGCATCCGCCGGCAGCCCCGCCGCGAACGCCGCCACCGCGTCCAACAACTCCCCGGCCGACCGCACCCCCGACAGGTCCAACCCCGACAGAGCCAGACCCGTGTCCGTCGCGTGCACATGCGCGTCCACGAACGCCGGCGTCACCAGCGCCCCACCCAACTCCACCACCCGATCGGCGACCGGCGCATCCGCGTTCGACCCCAACCAGGCGATCCGACCATCCCGCACCAGCAGGGCCGTCGCACTCGGATCAGCAGGACAGTGCAGCACGCCACCGCGATACAGGACCGCCGGACGCGTCGTCGAGGGATTCGTCATGACACTCAGTCTGCCGCCAGCCGCGCCTCGAACAACGCACGCACCCCCGGCTCGCCGCGCAGCAACTCCAACGCCAACTCCGCGTGCCCCGGCACGTACCCGTTACCCACCAGCATCGTCACGTCCGCCGCCAGACCCTCCGCGCCCAACGCCGCCGCCGCGAAACTCGTCGCCATCGAGAAGAAGACCACCGTGCCGCCGTCCGCCGTCGCCAGCACCGCCCCGTGCTCACAACCCGGCACGTCCACGCACACCACCGTCACATCCGCCGGCGCCCCCAACGCCGACGTCACCGCCGACGACAACGCCACCGGATCACGCGCGTCCGCCAACGCCACCTGCGACGCCAACCCAGCCGCCACCAGCGCATCCCGCTCCGCCGCCACCGGCACCACCCCGACCGTACGACCCGCGCCCGCCCGCCGCGCCGCCGCCAATGACAACGACCCGCTCTTACCCGCCCCGCCGATCACCGCCACCGTCACCGGCCGCGGATCGCCAGCCCGCTCCCGCCGCGCCACATGCTCCGCCACCACCCGCGCCGTCAACGCCGGCGCCCCGCACACGTCCAGCACCGCCAGGGACAACTCCGGGTGCAGGTCCGCCGGCAGCACCGCCGCGATCGACCGCGCGAACAAGATCGCGTACCCGTCGCACGGCACCTGCTCGCTGCGCCCGTCCCAGCGCGCCAGGCCGTCGGTGATCGTCAGCGGCGTCAACGTCAGCGACACCAGCGTCGCCACCCGATCCCCGGGCCGCAGCCCCAGCGGGGACTGCCGGCCCGCCTCGTCGACCGTGCCGATCAGCATCCCGCCCGAGCCGGTAACCGGGTTCTGCATCTTCCCCCGCGTGGAGACGATCTCCAGGACCTCGGCGCGGACCTTCTCGCCGTCCCCGCCGTGCTTCTCCGACAACTGTCGGAAACTCGCCGCGTCCAGGTTCAGCCGCTCCACCCGGATGCGCACCTCGTTCGGCGCGATCGCCGGGTCGGCATCCAGCCGCCAAGCCGCCTGCGGCAGCACCCCCGCCGGTTCCACGACGCGGTGCAGACCCACCGGTGACGTCACGCCGACCTCCCCTGTCCAGCCGCCCGAAGCCCTGGCCAGGGCTCGCATCGCGGGAAAACTTCCGGCAGACTAATTTTTTCACCGGATATTTTCCAGTAGCCTACGGGCCGCCGATCACAAGCACACGCACCGAGGAGGGGCCGTGACCCAGACCCGACCGGCTGAGACCATGCCTCAGCCCCGTCACGCCCCGGCCGCCGCGGCGACCGCCGGGCAGCCGTACGAGTACCACCGCAGCCCCCTGGTCGAACCCGACTGGACCCGCTTCCCCGGCTGGCGCCACGTCACCCGCGAGCAGTGGGAGAACGCCCAGTGGCAGCGCGCCAACTGCGTCAAGAACATCAAGCAGCTGCGCACCGTCCTCGGCGACGGAGTGGACGAGACCTTCTACGCCGACCTCGAGGCCGACCAGAAGGCCCTGGCCACCATGTCCATGCTGGTGCCCCCACAGATGCTCAACACCATGGTCCCGTTCGAACCCATGAGCACCGAGGCGTTCCTCGCCGACCCCGTGCGGCGCTACATGATCCCCGTCGCCTCCGACCGGCGCACCGACTGGCCCTCCCACCCGTACGCCAGCCGCGACTCCCTCCACGAGCACGACATGTGGGTCGCCGAGGGCCTCACCCACCGCTACCCCACCAAGGTCCTCGCCGAACTGCTGTCCACCTGCCCGCAGTACTGCGGCCACTGCACCCGCATGGACCTCGTCGGCAACTCCACCCCCGCCGTCGACAAGCTCAAGCTCACGCTCAAGCCCGTCGACCGCTACGACGCCCACATCAGCTACCTCAGGGCCCACCCCGGCGTCCGCGACATCGTCGTCTCCGGCGGCGACGTGGCCAACGTCCCGTGGAAGAACCTCGAGTCGTACCTGATGCGGCTGCTGGAGATCGAGACCATCCGCGACATCCGGCTCGCCACCAAGGCCCTCATGGGCCTACCCCAGCACTGGCTGCAGCCCGACGTCGTCGAGGGCCTGGAGCGCGTCGCCCGCACCGCCGCCCGCCGCGGCGTCAACCTGGCCATCCACACCCACGTCAACCACCGGCAGTCGATCACCCCGCTGGTCGCCCGGGCCGCCCAGACCGCCCTCGACGTCGGCGTCCGCGACGTACGCAACCAGGGCGTGCTCATGCGCGGCGTCAACGCCACCAGCGCCGACCTGCTCGACCTGTGCTTCGCGCTGCAGGGCGAGGCGGGAATCCTGCCGTACTACTTCTACATGTGCGACATGATCCCCAACGCCGAGCACTGGCGCGTCCCCGTCTGGCACGCCCAGCAGCTCCAGCACGACATCATGGGCTACCTGCCCGGCTACGCCACCCCGCGCATCGTCTGCGACGTGCCCTTCGTCGGCAAGCGCTGGGTGCACATGCTCACCGAGTACGACCGGGAGCTGGGCATCTCGTACTGGACGAAGAACTACCGCACCTCCATCGAGTCCGCCGACCTGGCGGCGCTCGACAAGCGTTACGCCTACTACGACCCGATCGACACCCTCCCCGAGACCGGCCAGAAGTGGTGGCACGAGCACCGCAACGACTGACCGTCTCGACGTCGTCGAAGGGCCCTGGGTTTGGCGGGGCCCTTCTTCGTGGGTGGCTTTCGGGTGGGTGTCGGGGCCCACGTCCCGTAATCCGTCCTAGGACACTAGGGGTGGACCGATGGTCGGAAACCTTCAACCTCGGGCATGAACATGAAGGGTCCGACATAGAAGGTCATGACCGTATAGCGTGCCCGTCAACCTCGGTCGCCCGAGCTGGGCACGACCGACGTACGTCGTTGTGAGGAGCGCTGTGACCACTCCCCGATCCCCCCGCCTGCGGCGCCGAGGACTGCTCGGCATCCCGGCCCTGCTGGCCGCCGCCTTCACCGTCACCGCCCGCCCCGCACCGGCAGCCGCCGCCAAGCGGGTCGAGTGCCTCGCCGACCTCATCCAGGAGTCCTGATGGCCACCATCCCCTGGCTGGCCGACGTGCTGCGCGCCGCCGGCGTCCAAGTCGTCGAGGAGGGCGACTGGCGCAACCGGATGCGCCCCGGCGACTTCAACCCCATCGGCGTCCTGTGGCACCACACCGCCGCGACCTCCAGCGCCACCAACCCGCACCCGGCCCTCAACATCTGCATCAACGGCCGCTCCGACCTGCCCGGCCCGCTCTGCCAGGCCCTGGTCGACTACCACGGCGTCTTCCACATCATCTCCGCCGGCCGCGCCAACCACGCCGGTACCGCCCGCGCCAGCGGGCCCATCCCCGCCGGCGACGGCAACACCATGCTGATCGGCTGGGAGATCGACTACAACGGCGTCAGCCAGGAGATGACCGCCGCCCAGTACAACGCCTCCATCGCCGCGACCGCCGCCGTGCTCAAGCAGCTCGGCAAGGACTCCAGCTACGCCCGCGGCCACCGTGAGACCAGCACCACCGGCAAGATCGACCCGTCCTTCATCGACCTGAACGTCATGCGCGCCGACGTCGCGGCCAAGATGTCCGGCGGCACCGCCTGGAGCACCATCGTCGACAACACCACCGCCGGGCGGTTCACCGCCAGCGCCAACTGGGGCGTGTCCTCGTACTCCAGCCAGCGCTACGGCGCCGACTACCGCTACGCCGACCCCGTGGCGGCCAGCGACGCCGCCTGGTACAAGGTCAACATCCCGGCCACCGGCAACTACCGGGTGGACGCCTGGTGGCCCGCCAACGCCGGCTACAACAGCTCCGCCCCGTACGTCATCGCCACCTCCACGGGCAACGTGACCGTGAACGTCGACCAGCGGGCGACCGGCGGACAGTGGCGCAGCCTCGGCACGTTCAACCTGCCCGGCGGCGACGCCAACCGCGTCGGAGTCAGCCGGTGGACCAGCGGCACCGGCCTGATCATCGCCGACGCCATCCGGATCACCCGGGTCTCCTGACCCGAGCTCGGCCGGGGCGGATGCGCGTTCCGCGCCCCGCCCCGGCCGCAGCCCAGCGAGGGGGCCGAGCCGTGAGGGTTGGCAGCTCAGCTACCCGACGCGCCGGGAAAGGTGCCGCTGAGCCGTCAACGATCATGGGCGTTTCGCTCGGTGGCACAACGCCCTCCTGGGCTCACTCGGCGCGTTCTCCGACACGGAGGACGCTCAGGTAGCGGCGGGAAGCGCGGTCGCCCATCCGGGTACGAATGCGCTCGGCGACGGCGTCGAGCAGGGGCTCCCGGACATCGAGAGCGAGCCTGCGGTACGGCGACGTCGAGCGAAGAAGATCGGCGAAGCCGTCCCCGTCGAACCACTGGACGGTCGGGTACCAACGCACGATCGTCGGGCCGAACAAGCTGCCGGGAGCGTCGACCAGTCCCCAGCCCTCGCCGGTGGCGCGCACCTCGTCCTCAAGCGGCGGGTGACCCCAGTCGGGATTTCCGGGAGAGAACCGCTCGTGCAGGTCGGCGGTCTCGGCGTACACCTCCGGCTCCCCCGGCCGGCGGACAACCACGTTGCCGAGCAGCGCCAGCCAGCCTCCGGGACGGAGGACGTCGTGCGCCCGCGGCCAGCCGATCGACGGGTCGACCCAGTGCCACGCCGAGGCAGCCATGAGGACATCGAAGCGCCTGCCACGGTCGTCCCACTCCTCGAACGTCGACGTCTCGATGGTGACGTCGCCGAAGGTGGCAAGCCGTTGGCGAGCGAGTGCGGCCATGTTCGCACCCGGTTCGACGGCGGTCACCGAGCACCCGAGGGTCGCCAGCGGGCGCGTCGCCTGACCGGTGCCGCAGCCCACCTCGAGTACCGACGATCTTCCGTTCATCCCGGTGATGGTGACGAGGTCCGCGAACAGCTCGTCGGGATATCCCGGCCGGACCCGGTCGTAGAGCTCCGGCACCTCGTCGAACACCCGACCGAGGTCACGCCGATCCGGGCCTGCCATCGCACCATTCTGCCGAGACTGTCGCCGAACGCGCCGATCCCGGGCAAGGATACGGACGGTCCGTCGGCACACGCCCCAAGGCGGCCACCCTGACCGATCCCCACCCCATGACCGGGGCCTCCGCCGGCCGGCCCCGGCGCGGACGGCTCGGGCGGGTCCGGGGACTCCCCGGACCCGCCCCTGCTCACCGCGTCACTTCGAGAACTTCTGCCGAGCCTCCTGGCCGGCGCGCTCCGCCGCCTCCCGGCCCCGGGCCTCCTGCTGCTGGGCGGCACCCTCGGCCCGCATCCGCTCGTTGTCGGTGGCGTCGCCGATCCGCTCCTTGGCGGCGCCGGCCATCTGCTGGGCCTTGCTCTTCGCCTTGTCGGTGAAGCTCATCTCGACTCCTCTGCTCCGGCGGTTCCGGGGGCCAACGCCCCTCCCCACCCGCATGCCCGCCCGCTGGGACCGGAAACGCACGCCATGTCGGCGAGATGGCGCCATGCATGCGGCCGGAACATCGCCGTTTCGCCGACATGGCGGGCATACTCCCTACGGCGTCCTAGGAGGCTAGCGGCCCTGACCGGCCGGCGATTCGTCCGGGCGCTGGCCAGCCCGCGCCGGCGGGCGCTGCGCACCGCGCAGCTGGCCGGGGTGGCCGGGGTGACGACCGATCCCGACCTGGCCGAGTGGAACTACGGCGAGTACGAGGGCCGCACCACCGCCGAGGTGCACGAGGACCGCCCGGACTGGAACCTGTGGACCGACGGCTGCCCCGGCGGCGAGTCACCGACCGAGGTGGGCGAGCGGCTCGACCGGGTGCTCGCCCAGGTCACGCCCCTGCTCGCCCGCGGCGACGTCGCCCTCGTCGGCCACGCACACGCCCTACGGGTGCTCGGGGCCCGGTGGATCGGCCTGCCGCCGTCGGCGGGCGGCCGCCTGCGCCTGGACACCGCCACCGTCAGCGTCCTCGGTCACGAGCACGGCCGGCAGGTCATCCTGCGGTGGAACCAGCCGGCTCCCCCGGCGCCCGCGGCCGCCCCCGGGCCGACCGCTCGCCATTGATCTTCGGCGGCCGGTTCTCGTACGGCGTGGACAGCACCACGGTGGTGCGGGTGGTGACGCTCGCGGCGGTGCGGATCTCCTGGAGCAGCCGCTCCAGGTCCGCCGGGCTGGCCACCCGCACCAGCAGCAGGTAGAAGTCCTCCCCCGCCACCGAGTAGCAGGAGTCGATCTCTGGCAGGTGGGCCAGCCGCTCCGGGGCGTCGTCCGGCTGCGACGGGTCGAACGGCCGGATCGCCACGAACGCGGTCAGCGGCAGGTCCAGCGCCTCGAAGGAGACCCGGGCGCCGTACCCCCTGATCACCCCGCGCTGCTCCAGCCGGCGGACCCGCTGGTGCACCGCGGACACCGACAGACCCACCTTCTCCGCCAGATCCGTGTACGACAGCCGCCCGTCGGCAGTCAGCGCCGCGACGATGGCCCGGTCGATCTCCTCCACGGCGTGCAACCTACCGGGAAACACGCCGTTACGCGACGACCGGTCCACCCGGCGTGACGCTCGGCGGACCGCGCGGTCACGCACCGCGCCGCCTCAGCCCGTGGCCAGGGCGCGGGAGATGACCAGCCGCTGGATCTGGTTGGTGCCCTCGACGATCTGCAGCACCTTGGCCTCGCGCATGTACCGCTCCACCGGGTGGTCGGCCACGTAGCCGGCGCCGCCGAGCACCTGCACCGCGTCGGTGGTCACCCGCATCGCCACGTCGGTGGCGAACAGCTTCGCCTTCGCCGCCTCGGTCGAGTACGGCCGGCCGGCGTCGCGCAGCCGGGCCGCGTGCAGGGTCAGGGCCCGGGCGGCGGCGATCTGGGTGGCCGCGTCGGCGAGGGTGAAGCCGAGCCCCTGGAAGTCGATGATCGCGTGCCCGAACTGCCGCCGCTCGCGGGCGTAGCCGACGGCGTAGTCCAGGGCCGCCTGCGCCAGGCCCACGGCGCACGCGGCGATGCCGAGCCGACCGGAGTCCAGGGCGGACATCGCGATGGTGAAGCCCCGCCCCTCCCCGCCGACGAGCCGGTCGGCCGGTACGCGGGCGTCGTCGAAGGCGATCTGGGCCACCGGGGAGGCGTGCAGGCCCATGGTGCGCTCGGCGGCCTGCGGAAGGATGCCGGGGGTGGCCCGGTCGGCCAGCAGGCAGGAGATGCCCTTCGGCCCGGGCTCGCCGGTGCGGCAGAAGATGTTGTAGAAGTCGGCGACCCGGGCGTGGGTGATCCATGCCTTGGTGCCGGTGACCACGTAGGAGTCGCCGTCGCGGACGGCCCGCGTGGTCAGCGCGGCCGCGTCCGAGCCGCCCTGGGGCTCGGAGAGGCAGTACGCCCCGAGCAGCTCGCCGCCGATCATGTCGGGCAGCAGCTTGCGCTGCTCGTCGGTGCCGAACTGGGCCAGCGGGTAGCAGGACAGGGTGTGCACGCTGACCGCCTCGGCGACGGCGAGCCACCGGCTGGCGAGGATCTCCAGCACCTGCAGGTAGACCTCGTACGGCTGGGCGGCGCCGCCGTACTCCTCCGGGTACGGCAGGCCGAGCAGGCCGGCGCGGCCGAGGGTGCGCAGCACCTCGCGGGGGAACTCGGCGCGCTGCTCGAACCCGGCGGCGCGGGGGGCCAGTTCCCGGTCGGCCAGTTCGGTGGCGAGGTCGAGCAGGTCGTGGGCCTCGTCGGTGGGCAGGATCCGGTCGACGTTCATAGCGCGATGAGCTCCGTGGGGGTGGTGTTGAGTCGGGTGACGCCGTCCGTCGTGCAGACGACGATGTCCTCGATGCGGGCGCCGTGTCGGCCCGCGAGGTAGATGCCCGGCTCGATCGAGAACGCCATGCCGGGTTCGAGGGGCCGAAAGTTGCCGGCGACCACGTACGGGTCCTCGTGGCCGTCCAGGCCGATGCCGTGGCCGGTGCGGTGCAGGAACGCCGGACCGTACCCGGCGCCGGCGATCAGGTCGCGGGCGGCGGCGTCGACGGCCTCGGCGGGAACGCCGGGGCGGACCGCGGCGACGGCGGACCGCTGGGCGGCGTGCAGGACCGCGTAGTAGTCGGCAAACTCGGCCGGGGCGGGGCCGCCGGCGACGTAGGTGCGGGTGCTGTCGGAGCGGTAGCCCGACGGCATGGTGCCGCCGATGTCGACCACCACCGGCTCGCCGGCGCCGATCGGGCGGTCGGAGGTGCCGTGGTGCGGGCTGGCGCCGTTGGGACCGGCGGCGACGATGACGAAGTCGACGGTGACGTGGCCGGCGGCGCGGATCGCGCCGGCGATGTCGGTGGCCACCTCCGCCTCGGTGCGGCCGGGGCGCAGCCACTCGCCCATCCGGGCGTGCACGGCGTCGATGGCGGCACCGGCCTCGGCGAGCGCGGCGACCTCGGCCGGCGACTTGCGGATCCGCAGCTCGCGCAGGACGTCGCCGGCCAGGCGCTGGGCCGCCCCGGCCAGCAGGGCACGCAGGGCGAGAACCTGCTCGGCCCACATCCGGTCGGCCAGGCCGACCGCGGCGACCGGCCCGCCGAGGGCGGCGCGCACGAGCGGGTACGGGTCGGTGCCGTCGGCGTGGTCGACGATGCGCACGCCGGTGGCCGGCGCCGGGGACGCCTCCGCGGCGGGACGTTCCAGGGCGGGGACGACGAGGGTGGGCTCGCCGTCGGCGGGCAGCACGAGGCAGGTCAGCCGCTCGCCGGCGTGCGCGTCGTAGCCGGTGAGGTAGCGCAGGTCGGAGCCGGGGGTGAGCAGCAGCGCGTCGAGGCCGGCCGCGGCGGTGGCACGCCGGGCGGCGGCCAGCCGGCCGGCGGGGTGCAACTCGTCGGTTCCCACCCGGTCAGCTTAACGGTCGTTCGGGTCGCGCCGTACCCCGGTTGCGGTTCGGCGCGGCGGGGCACCGCCGCCCGGCCTGGCGTCCCCGCTCATGCACTGGATGGCGCGGCAGCGCGGTTGGCCGGACCGTTCAGGAAAGCGAGGCACCGCGCGGGGACGTCGCGGCAGGAGGAAGCCCAGAGTTGTACCTCCATCGTCGGCGGACCGCGATGGTTGACCGACGGCGCGTGTGGACGGAACAGCCACCGAGTGCGCCGCGCACCGCCAGAGTGAGCGACGTACCTGCGGCGGGCGCACGCATCATGCGGTCGGCCGCTTCGGGCCAGCTCGCCATGCGTTGACTCAGAACCGCGAGCGCCCATCCGGGCTCCGTCAACTCGTCGAGCGCGCGAACCTACGGTGGCGGGCGGTGGACGCGGCGGGAGTCGCGCAGCCCGATCGCGAGTTGTCGGCGCCCTGGCGTCGCCGGGAGCGACGCCGTGAGCCGTCCGGTCACCTGTCGAGGGCCTGGTCAGCGGGTCTGCATCGCCTGCGCGAGTTGTGTCGTGCTGGCGGAGAGAAGCCCGTAGGCGCCCTCGCTGACCTTGCCCTCCCGGCGGAGATCGGCCAGCTTGCCGGCAAACTCGCGCAGTTCCTCCCGCGCCTTGTCCAGGTCACCGTCAGCGACCCTCTGCCCAACGTCCCGCAGACGTCTGTCCAGCTCACGACCGGTCTTACGGGGTAGTTTGCCCTGCCGCACCAGCCCGTCGACGGTCGTTCGAAGCTGCGTCACGAGCTCGGCCGGACGCGGCGCCCGACGCGCCGGGGACGGGGATGTCGAGGGGGTGGCGGAGGGCTCGTCGGTCACCGTCTCCTCCGTGGGGACCGGCTCCTGCGCGGCGGTGGTGGCGACGGCCGCCGACGGACCGGACCCGGCCTCGCCGTCGTCTCCGGCGACGGCGACCGTCACCCCTGCGACAACGAGAGCGACGGCGGCACCCGTCACGGCGAACCACATCGTCCGGCGGCCGTCGTCGACCGGGCGGTGCCGGCCCCGACCGGTCGTCGGAAAAGCACGCTCGAGCGGCTGATGCGGGTCGGGCGGGACGGACACGGCCGACATCATGCCAGAGGGCACGCCCGCAGGCGGGAGCCGCTGCCCGTGCAAGCCGTCCGACCACCGTTTCCCCAGGCGGCCGTCGACCCAACGCGGTCACCTCGCCTCACCGCCGCGCTCGTCGCGTCCCTCGCGGACGGTATGCCTCGGCCAGCGCTCGGGCGAACCTACGGTGGTGGCCGGCGGACGGGGTGGGAGTTGCGCAGCACGATGGCGAGGTTGTCGCCGATCTCACGGGTGAGCGGGTCGTCCGGCCCGAAGCTGCGCACCGCCGCCTGGTGGGCCGGTTCGAGGATCTCCAGGGCCGCCGGCGCGTCCCCCGCCATGAACAGCGAGGCGCCGAGGGTCTTGGCGGTGTCGAGGGTCTCCGGGTGGGTCGCGCCGAACCGGCGCCGCTTCCGGCGCAGGGTGTCCCGCAGCACCGGCAGCCCTTCGGCCCACTGGTGTGTCACGGCCAGCGCGCAGCCGAGATTGTGGGCGAAGGTCAGCGTCGCCGGGTGGTTGCGGCCGAAGGTGTTAACCGCCCGCCGGTGCGCCTCGCGGTGCCGGTCGGCCGACTCGACGAGGTGCCGCAGGCGGAACAGCGCGGACCCGAGGCGGTCGAGGGTGACGACCGTCTCCGGGTGCTCCGGGCCGAGTTCCCGCTCGCAGTCGGCCAGCAGCCGCTGCCACGCCCGTTCCGCCGGCGCGTACTGGCCCGCGTCGAACAGGGCCAGGGCCGCCCGCGAGCGTCGCTCCAGGTCGGCCGGCAGCGGAGCCGGCCTGCGCCAACGGAATCCCACGTGGTCTCCCCCTACCCGTGTGCTACGTCGGGCCCGACTTGCCCAGCCGGTCGTCGAGCGCGCGCCCCTCCGACGCGCTCACCTCGGCCCCGGCCAGCGGCAGGCCGAGGGCCGCGGCCAGGTCGCGCAGGCGCAGGTCGATGGCCGACTCGATCAGCTCGGCCAGTTCGCCCAGCGTGTCGCGCAGGCGCCGCCAGGCGGTCAGCAGCACGCCGGCGCCGACGAGCAGCGCCGGCCACCACCGCAGGCCCAGCGCGAGGTAGAGCAACCCCCAGCCCACCAGCGCGACGGCCTCGCCGTACCGGGTCCGCGCGTCGGTGACGGGCTGCCGCGCGTCCTCGTCGAGGAGCAGCCACAGCCGCGGCCACACGAGCGCCGCGCTGACGTGGTACTGCGCCCGTACCCGGGCCTCGACCAGCCGGGCCCGGTCGCCGAGCCAGGTCGGCCGCTGGGGCAGGTACGCGGCGACGGTGGGCGTCCCCGTCCGGCGGGCGGCGGCGAGCGTACGCGAGCGCCTCGACCACCGCGAGCGGGTGATCAGGCCGCCGGTGAGGAACCACTCGCGCAGCCACCACCACTGCGCCAGCAGCCCCAGGCCGCGCGCGGCCGTGCCCGCCAGCCCCGCCCCGACTCCGACGGCGGACACGACGACCACCAGCCGCCCCGGACGGGCCGCCAGGTCCCGGCCCGCGCGCTCGGCCGCCGCGGCGAGGTGCTCCAGGTCGAACGGTCGGGTGTGACCGAGCGCCACGGCGACCGCGCCGACGGCGACCAGGAGGACGCCCGGCAGGAGGACCGCCGTCATCCAGCGGCCACTGACCCGCTTGCCGACCTCGGTGAGCAGCCCGATCATGCGGGCCGCATGGGCGTGTCGAAGGCCGTGCACCGGGGCAGGTGGCCGTGCTCGTCGCGGTGGGCCCGGCGGGCGCAGCGGTCGCGCGGACAGACGTACTCGGCCGAACCCGCGCCCGGCGGCCGTCCCCCGCCCGGCAGTACGGCCAGTCCCACCGTCGTGCGGTCGGACCAGCTGCGCTGGTTGCCGACGGAGTCGCGGGGCCCCCACTTGCGCAGCGCCCGCTGCGCGGACCCGCCCTCCCGGACCCGCTCGGCGTCGCGGTCGAGCCGGTCGAGCACCCCGTTGCTGCGGGCCTGCTCGCGCAGGGTCGGCAGCAGAGCGCACCAGTCGGCCAGGGCATCGGCTTCGGACTGCACCCGCGCCGCCTTTCGATCCTCGATGGACAATCCCCCCGAGTCTATCGACCTTCCTCTACCCTGGGTTCCTGGCCAGCACGGGGAGGTGTCGCGGTGTTCGGGCGACGGAGCCGGCCACGGCACACGGGCGACGAGATCGGCGCCGCCCTGCGGGAGGCCCGGGAGTGCCTGGCGGATTTCGAGGGCTCGGGCCAGGTCGCCGACCTCGACGCGGCGATCGCCGCCGGCGACCACGCGCTGTCCCTGTGCGCCTCCGACGCGCCCGAGCGGTTCGCGGTCCTGCTCCTGCTCGGCCAGGCGCGGGCGCTGCGCTCCGAGGCCGCCGACTCGCACCGGGACCTCGCGGACGCCGTGGAGACCTACCGGGAGCTCTGCCGGCTGGCGCCGACCGAGCAGCCCGACACGACCGGTTTCGTGCTGCGCGCCTTCGCCGGCCTGTCGCTGCGGCTCGGCCTGCTCACGGGCGCCCAGCGGCAGGTGGAGGAGGCCGCGCTCGCCGGCCGGGAGATGGACCATCTGGCGTTGTCGACCGGGCACGCCGAGCTGCACGCCGCCGCCGCCGAGATCCTGCAGCACGTGCTGTTCGTGCTGCCACCCGACCATCCCGACCGGGCCGCGTTGGGCGCCGTGCGCGGGGCCGCCCTGATCCGGTGGACGCTGCGCACGGGCGACCTGTCGCGGCTGGACGAGGCGACCGAGGAGGTGGAGGGGGCGGTACGCCGCTGCCCGGCCGACGACCCCAACCGCCTGCCCTTCCTGGCGCTGCTCAGCGACGTACGCCAGCTCCGCTACGAACGCGACGGCACGCCCGAGGCGCTCGACGCGATGCTGGCCGTCTCCCGCGAGGTGCTCGACCTCTACCCGGTCGGGCATCCCGTGTCGACGGCCATGCTGCGCAACCTCGGGCTGCTGCACCGCGACCGTCACTGGCTGACCGGCGAGGTGGCCGACCTCGACACCGCGGCGCACTACCTGCGGCTGGCCGTCGACCGCGCTGCGGACCCGGCGGCCCGGGCCGCCGCCGAGGACGCCCTGGCGCAGGTCGTCGACCTGCGTGGCCCGTTGCCCGCGGTCCGCGTCCCGCCCGGTGCCACCCTCGCCGCCGGACCCGGCATGACACCGCACCGCCCGCCGGCCGAGGTCGGCGACGACCTCGATGACCTGGCGCGACACGGCGCCACGCTGTCGGACCTGCTGGGCGAGTACGAACGCACCGGGGACCCGGCGCTGCTGGAGCGCATCCGCGACGACGGCCACACGCTGCTGGCGCCGCTGCCCCCGGGCCACCCCGGCCGCTGGCTCATCGGCATGCCGCTCGGCCCCGCGCTGATGCGCCGGTTCGAGACGCACGGCGAGGCGGCCGACCTGGACGAGGCGGTCGAGCTGCTGCGGGAGACGCTCGAGTGCCCGGTGCCCAGCCCGGCCCACCGGGTCGGCGACCTGACGAACCTCGCCGCCGCGCTGATCAACCGGTTCCTGCGCGACCGCACCGGCGCCGACCTCGACGAGGCGATCGCGCACTGCCGCCGCGCGGTCGAACTGACGGAACCGACCGACTCCCGCCGCGTCGGCTACCTGCTCACCCTCGGCACCGCGCTGGTCTACCGCTTCGAGCACACCGGGCGGCGGTTCGACCTGGACGAGGCGATCGAGCTCGGGCAGGCGGCGCTCAGCGCGGCCGGCACGGCGGAGCACGCCGCCCTCGCCCGGGCGAACCTCGGCAATCGCCTGCGGCAGCGGTTCCTCGTCGGCCACGACCCGGCCGACATCGAGGCGGCCGTGGCCCACCTGCGCGCGGCCGTGGCGGCGCAGGACAACCCTCAGGTCCGGCTCAACCTCGCCCTGTCGCTGCGCAACCGCGGGGCGGGGTCCGGCCGCGAGGACGACCTGCACGACGCGGTCGAGCAGTTCCGGTCCGTCCTCGCCGTGGCGCCGGGGCGGTCGCCGATCCGCGTGACCGCCCTGCTGGGCCTGGCCCAGGTGCTCGGGGACCTCGGCCGCGCCGAGGAGGCCGCCGCGGTGCTCGACGGGGTGGCCGAGAGCGGAGCGGGCCGTTCCTT
Source organism: Micromonospora sp. NPDC048830 (assembly GCF_043198215.1). NCBI lineage: Bacteria > Bacillati > Actinomycetota > Actinomycetes > Micromonosporales > Micromonosporaceae > Micromonospora > Micromonospora sp. NPDC048830. The sequence continues at coordinate 14,226 of NZ_JBICUP010000024.1, read as the reverse complement.
CGAGCGGATGGACGCGTTGACGATGCTCGCGGGGCTGCGCGCCGAACTTGCCGCCGAGGGCCGCGCCGGCTGGCGCGACGCGGCCCGGGCCTACGCGGACGCGGTGCAGCAGCTGCACCTCACCGTGTGGCGGGGGCTCGACGCCGCCGACCGGGACCGGCTGGTCACGCGGTGGCCGACCGTGGCGTGCGACGCCGCCGCGGCGGCCGTGGCCGCCGGCCTGCCGCAGCAGGCCGTCGAACTGCTCGATCACGGCCGGTCCCTGTGGTGGGGGCAGGTGCTGGACACCCGCAGCGACCTGTCCGCGCTGCGGCAGGCACACCCGGACCTCGCGGAGCGGCTGACCGCGCTGCGCACCGAGTCCGACCGGCAGGCGGGCTCGGACGAGCCGGGCGCCGCCGAGCGCCGGCGGCGGCTGGCGGAGGACTGGGACGACACCGTCGCGGCCGTCCGCGCCCGGCCCGGGTTCGCGCGCTTCCTGCTGCCCACGCCGTTCGCCGAACTGGCGGCCGCGGCGGCGGACGGCCCCGTGGTGCTGGTGAACGTCAGCCGTCACCGGTGCGACGCGCTCGTCCTGACCGGCGGGGACGTACGGGTCGTTCCCCTGCCCGAGCTGACCGCCGAGCAGGCCCGCGAACGCACCCGCCGGTATCTCGACGTCGTGGCCCGGGTCGGCACGGGCGGCACGTCGTCCGGGCCGCGCGAGCAGGTGCTCCTGGCGTACCTGGAATGGCTGTGGGACGTGCTGGCCGCGCCCGTGCTCGCCGCGCTCCCGGCCCCGGCCGGCGCGCGGCTGTGGTGGTGCCCGACCGGGCCGCTCGCGCTGGCGCCGCTGCACGCGGCCGGCTACCACGACCCGGACGACGCGCCCAGCGGGCGCAGCGTGCTCGACCGCGTCGTGTCGTCGACGACCCCGACGCTGCGGGCCCTGCGGCACGCCCGCCGCCCCTCGGCGGTGCGGGCGCACCGCCTGCTGGTGGCGGCGTACGACGAGCGGCCGGGCTACGTGACGGGGCTGCCCGAACTGCCCTCCGCCGCCCGGGAGGCCCAGCTGCTGCGGGCGCGGTTCCCCGCCACCGCGCTGACCGGGCCGGCGGCCACCAGGGCGCGGGTGATGGCGGCACTGGCCGGCCACAGCTGCGCGCACTTCGCCTGCCACGGCGAGACCGACGCGGAGGGCCGGGCGGCGCTGTTCCTCGCCGACGCCCCGCTGACCATGGGCGACATCGCGCACCTCGACCTCGACGGCGCGCACCTGGCGGTGCTGTCCGCCTGCCACACGGCCATGGGTGCGGCCGACCTGCCGGACGAGGCCGGTCACCTGGCCGCCGCCCTGCAGGTCGCCGGTTTCCGCCACGTCGTGTCGACCCTGTGGGCGATCGCCGACGACACCGCGGTCGCCGTCACCGAGGACCTGTACGGTGGCCTGGCCGGGCCCGGCGGGGCGGTCGAGCCGGCGCGCTCCGCGGGCGCGCTGCACGCCGTGGTCAGGAAGCTTCGGGAGCAGGACCCCTACCAGCCCAGCCGGTGGGCGCCGTTCGTGCACCACGGACGGTGACCGTTTCCCGGTCAGGGCGGCAGGAGCGCCGTGCAGACCCGGCGGGTCCGGTCGGGGTGGGTGAGCACGTCGGCGCTGTGCACGTACTGGTCGACGGCGCCGAACGGCGGGCGTGCCCGGAGGGTCGGGTCGGTGATCGCGGCGCGTAGCGCGGCGGCGAACCGGCCGGCGTGCAGCACCAGGAACGGCCGCCGGTGGAAGGGCCGCACGGCCGGGTCGACCGGGATGGCCAGCCCGGTGTCGTTGGTCCACGCGGCCAGGGTTTCCAGGGCCCGGGCCAGCCCGGCCTGCCGGGCGGCCCAGGCGTCGGAGGCCAGGGCGTCGGTCAGCGCCGCGACCACGGGCGCCGCCGGTGGCAGCCGGGCGAAGAGGGTCCCGAGCCACTTGTCGTACGGGGGCCAGCGGCGGTGCAGCAGCAGACCGAGCCGCATGAGATCGTGCGCCAGGACGGCGGTCACCACCCGGCTGCCCAGCTCGTCGCCGACCTCCGCGCAGCGGCCCGGCAGGTGCTCGGCCTGGGCGACGCGCGTCCAGGCGGCCGCCAGTACGTGCCGCCACACGTCGTCCGGATACCAGGACAGCGCCGCGCGGGCGGCGGTCAGCGCGCCGTCCAGTCCGTCGTGGAACACGGCCCCGCCGGTGACCTCGGCCAGCCGCTGCGTCGGCGTCGCCAGCCAGTCCCCGACGGCGACGCCCCGGGTCGGGTCGAAACCCAGCCGGTCCCGCAGCCAGCCACCCACCTCGTCGACAGTCACGCCGTGCCGGTCGCCGTTGGCGTCGACGACCCCGAGGCGGGCGTCGCCGTGCCCGACGTACCGGGTCGGCCAGCCGAGAAACTCGGCGGGCAGGCCGGCGTCGAGGGCGGCCCGGACCTCGGGGATCCGATCGGCGTCGCGGGCCGCCACGAACAGCTGGGCGCGGGGACCCCAGTCGTGGTCGGTGGAGCGGGCGGTGTCCAGGCCCAGCAGCTCGGAGCCGCCGTCGAGCAGCGCCGCCGCGTACCGCAGTCCTGGACAGCGGTCGGCCAGCAGGGGGGCGAGCACCTCGTGGTGGAAGCGCCGGCAGAGCGTCAGGCCGGGTACGAACGCCATGCCAGGCAGTCTGCCCGCCGCGCGGCCCCGCCTCGACGCTTTTCGCCGGCATCCGGGCCACAGCGGCGGGGGCTCGCCCGGCCGGGCCGCCCGTGTGGCGGAACCGTCGGTGCGCTGTGTCAGGCTGTCCGGCGTGGCACACCGACCCCCGATCATGCTGATCGACGCTCCCAGCCTCTACTTCCGGGCCTACTTCGGCGTCCCCGAGTCGGCGGCACGGGCCGAGGACGGTTCCCCGGTCAACGCCGTACGCGGCTTCCTCGACATGCTCGCCACGCTGGTACGTACCCGCCGGCCGGACCGGATGGTCTGCGCCCTGGACCACGACTGGCGGCCGGACTGGCGGGTGGCGCTGCTGCCGTCGTACAAGGCGCACCGGGTGGCGCCGGAGGGCGGCGAGGTGGTGCCTGACACGCTGTCCCCGCAGGTGCCGGTGATCCTGGAGGTCCTGGCGGCGCTCGGCATCACCGCCGTCGGCGCCGCCGGGTACGAGGCGGACGACGTACTGGGCACCCTGTCGACGACGCAGCCGGGCCCCGTGGAGGTGGTGTCCGGCGACCGGGACCTGTTCCAGCTCGTCGACGACGCGCGCGGGGTGCGGCTGCTCTACGTGGGGCGCGGGGTGGCGAAGCTGGAGGACTGCGACGACGCGGCGGTGCGGGGCCGCTACGGGGTTCCCGCCGAGCGGTACGCCGACTTCGCCGCCCTGCGCGGCGATCCCAGCGACGGGCTGCCCGGCGTGCCGGGGGTCGGGGAGAAGACCGCGGCCCGGCTCGTCGACCGGTACGGCGGCATCGACGCGATCCTCGCCGCGCTGGACGACCCGGCCTCCGGTTTCGCCCCCGGCCTGCGGGCCAAGCTCGACGCCGCCCGCGACTACCTGGCCGTCGCCCCGAAGGTGGTGCGCGTGGCGCTGGACGTGCCGCTGCCGGCCCTGCCCACCACGCTGCCGCAGGCGCCGGCGGACCCGGACCGGCTGCTGGAGCTGGCCCAGCGGTGGAACCTGGCGGGCTCCTGCCGCCGCCTGGTCGACGCCCTGACCACCACCGCCTAACCCGCGCCGCCCGCGCTCCGCGCTCCGCCCTCCGCCCTCCGCCGCGATCTTGCACTTTCGCCCCCGGCAGAACGGTAATCGGCTCATTTCGTGGGCCGAAAGTGCAAGATCGGCGCGCGCTGGCCCCGGGCCGGCCAGCGTGGTGCCGGCCAGTACCGGGGCGCTCAGCCGGCGGCGTGGTAGGCGAGCACGCCACGGTTGACCGCGGCGATCGCCTGCCGGGCCGTGCTGCGCAGGTCGGCCGACGCGCCGCCGGAGTCGGCGAGCTGGCCGAGCAGGTCGACGACCTGCCGGGCCCACCGGACGAAGTCCCCGGCGGGCATCTCGCCGTCGAGCTGGTGGCCGCTGGCCAGCACCTTGGCCAGGGCCTCGCCGCGCGCCCACCGGTAGATGGGCCAGGCGAAGCCGAGGTCCGGCTCGCGGGTGACGGCCAGCCCCCGGCCGGCCTCGTCGGCCTCGATCTCGCCCCACAGCTTGAGGGTCTCCTCGACGGCGTCGGCCACGGGCCCGCGCGGCAGCGACGCCCGCTCGTCCAGGTCGCGGCGGGCCTCGAAGACCACCACGGACACGGCGGCGGCCAGTTCGGCCGGGGACAGCCCGTCCCACACGCCCCGGCGCAGGCACTCGGCGACCAGCAGGTCGGCCTCGGTCCAGATCCGGCCGAGCATCCGCCCGGCGTCGGTGACCGCCCCGTCGGCGGCCAGGTAGCCGCGCGCGGTGAGCAGGGCGACGATCCGGTCGAAGGTGCGGGCGAGCGAGCCCGTGCGGCCGGCGACCCGCTGGCGCAGTTCCTCGGTGTCGCGGTCGAGCCGGCGGCGCCGCTCCGCCCAGCGGGCGTGCTCCTCCCGGTCCGGGCAGGCGTGGCATGGGTGCCGGCGCAACTCGTCGCGCAACTGGGTGAGGGCGTGGTCCTCGGCGCCCGGCCGCCGGGACCGGCCGCCGCGGCGGCCGGCGTGCCGGTCCAAGCCGGTGCCGGTCACCTGGGCGGCCAGGTCGCGGCGGGCCGCCGGCGAGCGGTGGTTGAAGTGCTTGGGCACCCGGATGCGGGCGAGGACCTCGGCGGGGGTGGTGAAGTCGCCGGCGCTGACCCGGCCGGCCCAGCGGTCCTGGGTGAGCACCAGCGGGCGGGGCTCGCCGAACCCGCCGGTGGCCGGGTCCAGCACGACCGCGAGGCCGGCGCGGCGGCCCGAGGGCACCCGGATCACGTCGCCCACGCGCAGCCGCTCCAGCGACGCCACCGCGGCGGCCTTGCGCTGGTGCTGGCCCTGCCGGGCGAGGGCACGTTCCCGGTCGCCGATGGCCACCCGCAGCGCGAAGTACTCGTCGAAGTCGCCGTGGTGGCAGGCGGCCTCCGCGCCGTACGCCTCGATGGTCTCGGTGTTGCGCTGCACCTGCCGGGCCAGGCCGACCACCGACCGGTCCGCCTGGAACTGGGCGAAGGAGGACTCCAGCAGGGCGCGGGCCGGCTGGGCGCCGACGCTGCCGACGAGGTTGACGGCCATGTTGTACGACGGCCGGAAGCTGGAGCGCAGCGGGTAGGTGCGGGTGGAGGCCAGTCCGGCCACGTGCCGGGGGTCGGTCTCCGGCGACCAGACGACGACGGCGTGCCCCTCGACGTCGATGCCCCGACGCCCGGCGCGGCCGGTGAGCTGGGTGTACTCGCCCGGGGTCAGGTCGACGTGGGCCTCGCCGTTGAACTTCACGAGGCGTTCCAGCACGACGCAGCGGGCCGGCATGTTGATGCCCAGCGCGAGGGTCTCGGTGGCGAAGACCGCCTTGACCAGGCCCCGGACGAACAGCTCCTCCACGACCTCCTTGAACACCGGGAGCATGCCGGCGTGATGGGCGGCGAGGCCCCGCTCGAGGCCGTCGAGCCACTCCCAGTAGCCGAGCACCGTCAGGTCCTCGCCGGGGATGGCGGTGACCCGGGACTCGACGACCCGGCGGATCTCCGCCCGCTCCTCCGGGGAGGTCAGGCGCAGGCCGGCGGCGAGGCACTGCTGCACGGCGGCGGCGCAGCCGGCGCGGCTGAAGATGAACAGGATCGCCGGGAGCAGCCCCTCCCGGTCGAGGCGGTCGACGATGTCGGGGCGCAGCGGGCCGCGCCAGCGCGGGCCGCGGCGGCCGCCGCCGGGAAAGGCGCTGCGCCCCTCCCCCAGCTCCAGGCGGCGCATGGTGTCGCGGGTGTAGCGCAGCAGTTCCGGATGCACGTCGTGCTTGCGGGCGGCGTCGGCGTCGTGGAACAGGTCGAACATCCGCCGGCCGACCAGCATGTGCTGCCACAGCGGCACCGGCCGGTGCTCGCTGACCACCACGGCGGTCTCGCCGCGGACGGTGACCAGCCAGTCGGCGAACTCCTCGGCGTTGGAGACCGTGGCCGACAGCGAGACCAGGGTGACCGACGCGGGCAGGTGGATGATCACCTCCTCCCAGACCCCGCCGCGGAACCGGTCGGCGAGGTAGTGCACCTCGTCCATCACCACGTACGCCAGGCCGTCGAGGGTGGCCGAGCCGGCGTAGAGCATGTTGCGCAGCACCTCGGTGGTCATGACCACCACGGGCGCGTCGCCGTTGATCGCGTTGTCGCCGGTGAGCAGCCCGACCTGGTCGGCGCCGTGGCGGTCGACCAGGTCGTGGTACTTCTGGTTCGACAGCGCCTTGATCGGCGTGGTGTAGAAGCACTTGCGCCGGGCGGTGGCCGCCTCGGCGTCGCCGGCGGGCGCCGGCCGGCCGGGTGTGCCGCGCAGCGCCAGGTGTACGGCGAACTCGCCGACCACGGTCTTGCCGGCGCCGGTGGGGGCGCAGACCAGCACGCCGCTGCCCCGTTCGAGGGCCTGGCACGCCTCCCGCTGGAAGTCGTCGAGATCGAACCCCAGGTCGAGGGCGAACTCGTCCAACGCCGGAAACTGTGCGGCCTGCGCGGCCCGGCGGCGCGCCGCGGCGTACCGCTCGGCGGGACTCGACATGTCCTCAAGATTAGTGCGTGCGTCGGCGGGCCACCGGCCAAGGCCATCCGACAGGGGCACCAAAGGCGGTCGGTAGGGTGCACGGCGTGCCGGACCATGCCGAACCACCCCGTCCGATTGCCCGCGGTGCCGTGGAGGACGCGACCCGGGCGTCACGCCGGCCCGTCGAGGCCGTGCTGTTCGACTTCCACGGCACCCTGGCCCAGGTCGAGGAGCCGCACGAGTGGGTGCTCGCGGCGGCGCGGGCCTGCGGGGTGACCCTGGAACGGGTCCGGGCCACGGCGCTGGCCGACCGGCTCGTGACCGCGGGCCGGGCGGGCGGGCCGCTGCCGGCCCGGGTGCCGCCGGCGCTGGCCGAGCTGTGGGCCGACCGGGATCTGTACCCGCACGCGCACCGGGGCGCGTACACGGGGCTGGCCGAGACGGTGGACGCCGGCATCCACGGTCTCGCCGACGCGCTGTACGAGCGGCTGCTGGTCCCGGACGGGTGGGTGCCGTACCCGGACACCGCCGCGACCCTGACGACGCTGCGGCGGGGCGGGGTGAAGGTGGCGGTGGTGAGCAACATCGGTTTCGACATCCGGCCGCTGTTCGCCGCCTGGGGGCTCGACGGGCTGGTCGACGCCTACGCCCTGTCCTACGAGGTGGGGCGGTGCAAGCCGGACCCGGCGATCTTCTGGCGGGCGTGCGGGATGCTCGGGGTGGATCCGGAGCGGGCGCTGATGGTCGGCGACACGGCCGCTGACGCCGGCGCGGTACGGGCCGGCTGCGCGGTGCTGGTGCTGCCGGAGGCCGAGCCGGGCCGGGCGAACGGGCTGGGTTCGGTGCTCGACCTGGCGCTGGACGGCTGAGCTGCCGCACGCCGGGCGGGAGTTCGTCCCGCCGCCGCACGCCGGGCGGCAGTTCGTTGCGCCGCCGCTCGCGTCGGCGGTGCCAGCTGAGTGGCACTGTTCACGCCTCCATTGACCGATGTTTGTAAATGTGCTAACGAACGCCCCATTCGTGTGTGCGAAAAGCGACGAGAAGGGTTCCTTCCTCGCAGTCTGGACAGGGATAACATGGGCGTGACTTATTGCCGAGCGTCGTTGGAAATGTCCGCCGCGATGATCCTCGCTGACATCGCAAGTCGGGTTCAGCTCCCTCGACACTCACCGAAAGGGACAATTCGTGAAGCGGGACTACTCACCTGTGCTGCCGGGCAACGGCGATACGGACTACGCGCGATACATGCGTACGGACGAGTTGCTCGACCTGCAACGGCGCCCGGAGGACATGATTCACCGGGACGAACTGCTCTTTCAGGTGGTGCACCAGTCCGCTGAGCTGTGGCTCAAGCTCGCGGCGGCCGACCTGGCCCAGGCGACCGCCCACGTCGAGGACGACGAGCTGTCCGCGGCCGAACTGATGCTGACCCGGGCGACGCTCGGCGTACGGTTCCTCACCGACCAGCTGGAGATGTTCCGGTACCTGAACCCGGTCGACTTCCAGGCCATGCAACCCGCGTTCGGCAACGGCTCCGGCGCCGAGTCGCCCGGCTGGAAGCAGGTCCAGACCGTGAGTCGCGGGCTCGGCCGGGCGTTCGCGGACCTGCTCGCCGCACGCCAGGTGGATCTCGCGAAGCTCTACCTCGGCGACCCGGCGGACCGCGTCTACCGACTCGCGGAAGCGATGACGGAGTGGGACGAGCGGGTCCTGCTCTGGCGGGAGCGCCACTACAAGGTCGCCCTCCGCATCGGCGGGCACGCGCCCGCGGGGGTCAAGGACAGCAAGGCGAACATGCTCGCCAAGCTGATGGAGTACCGGTTCTTCCCGGAACTGTGGCAGGTCCGCGTAGGCCTCGGCCGCACCTCGGAAGGCGACCTTCCCGGCGAAGAAATCAGCACCCCCGAGGTTCGCGAACCGTAGAGGACGCCACCGTCCGGCTTGACGACATCCTCATGAATTCAGGTACGGCTGGTGCGCGCCCCGACGACGCGGCTGTCGGGCACGGCTGATCCCGACATTGTTCCCCATGCGGCCGGGGTGGTGGAGTTCCACCGGACCGACAGATATTTGCGCCGGCAGGGCACTCCTCGCCCTGTCGGACGGGATCCGGGCGCACGTCGGCCCGGACGGGCCGGGCGCCGCGGCCGGCCCGTCCGGGTTGCCGCGCCGGTTCCTCGACGTCGTGCTCCACAAACGGGACGCCGGCCACCGTCCCTGCCCGTCGTTCCCACCCATGTGACTGGAGGCTGCCCCGCGTGAGCGCACCCGCCCTGGAATCCACCGCTGACGTGGCCCGGCCGCTCGACGCCGGCCCGCACGCCGCGTTGCGCGCCCAGTTCCCCCTGCTGGAAAGCTGCGTCTACCTCAACAGCAACTCCACCGGCGCGGTGCCCGGGGACGTGGAACACGTCCTGGCCCGCTACTGGGAGACTCTGCGCACCTGGCGGGACGACGTCTGGCAGGGCTGGATCGAGAGCCTCGCCCGGTACGCCGACTCCGTGGCCGCGCTGATCGGCGCGCCCCCGGGCAGCGTGGTCACCGACGCGAACCTGAGCACCCTGCTGGCGCGGGTCGCCTCCTGCTTCGACTACCGCCCGCCCCGCAACCGGGTCGTCACCACCGACCTGGAGTTCCCGACCGTGCCGTTCATCTGGAACGCGTTCCGCCGCTACGGCGCGCACCTCGACGTGGTCCGCTCCGGTGGGCCGCGGTTCGACGAGGACGCCCTCGAACGGCACGTCGACGAGCGGACCCTGCTGGTGTGCGTGCCGCACGCCAGCTACAGCTCCGGGGCCACCCTGGACCTGGCGCGCCTGGTCCGACGCGCCCACGACGTCGGCGCCCTGGTGGTCGTGGACGCCTTCCAGACCGTCGGGGTGATGCCGCTGGACGTGACCGCGCTCGGCGTCGACGTCGTCCTCGGCGGGTCGCACAAGTGGCTGTGCGGGGTCGGCACCGCCTTCCTCTACGTGCGCCCCGACCTGGTGGGCGACCTGCAGCCGGCGGCGACGGGCTGGCAGGCCGGCGACCGGGCGATGACGTTCCAGCCGTCGACGGGCTGGGCGGCCGGGGCCCAGCGGTTCGCCGGCGGGACGCCGTACCCGCTGACCTCGCTGGCCTCCCAGGTCGGCCTGGACCTGCTGGCCGGCGTCGGCATGCCGGCGATCCGGGCGCACTCGCTGGCCTGCACCCAGCGGGTCATCGACCGGGCTGCGGCGGCCGGCATCCCGGTGGTCAGCCCGACCGAGCCGCACCGGCGCGGCGGCGTGGTGTGCCTGGACGTCCCCGACGGGGAGGCGGTCAAGAAGCGGCTGGCCGAGCGGAACCTGATCTGCAGCTGGCGCGGCTACCTGCGGGTCGGCCCGCACGTCTACAACACCCTGGAAGAGATCGACGAGTTCATGGACGCGCTGGAACTCCAGTGCCGAGGGAGCAACCGATGAGCGTCACCCTGTCCCCCCGGGCGCTGATGAGCCTGCTCGTCAACGGGCCCAAGGCCGTGGACGTGCTGGAGACCGCGCTCGCCGTCGGGCTGCTCGACGCCCTGGAGGCCGGGCCGGGCCGCCTCGGCGAGCTGGCCGAGCGCCTCGGGGCTCGGCCGCTGCGGCTGTACAAGTTCCTCGACTGCCTGGAGACCCTCGGCGTCGTCGAGCGCGACGAGCCCGGCGGCGACATCGCGCAGGCGGTGTACCGGGCCGTACCCGGGCTGAAGGAGGCGGTGCTGGCCGTCGTCGGGCCGGAGGCGATCGAGCGCGACCGGGACCGGTACCCGTGGCGGCGGCTGCACGGCCGGCTGGCCGAGAGCCTGCGCGGCGAGGTCGGCATGACCGAGGACGACTTCGTGTGGCCGCCGAAGACCGACGAGCAGACCGCCGCGTTCGAGCGGAGTATGTCCGCGGGCGTCGGGCCGGCCGTCGAGACGATCCACCGGCACGCCGACCGGCTGTGGTCGGGCCGGCGGCGGTTCCTCGACGTCGGCGGCGGCGACGGCACGCTGGCCGCGCGGGTCCTCGACGACGCCCCGGCCCTGGGCGCCGACGTGTACAACCTGCCGGCCGTGGCTCCGCTGGTGGAACAGACGAGGGCCCGGTGCGGGCACCCGGACCGGCTGGGGTTCGTCGGCGGGGACTTCTTCGCCGGGCCGCTGCCGTCCGGGTACGACGCGCTGGCGTTCGTCCGGGTGCTGCACGACTGGCCCAACGACGTCGCCCGGCGGCTGGTCGAGAAGGCGTACGCGGCGCTGGAGCCGGGCGGGCTGCTGCTGATCTGCGAGGAGTTCCGCACCCCGGACCGCCTGGCGATCCAGTTCTTCTGGAGCTACTTCCTCATCGGCGTCGACAGCGCCTTCAGTCGGCTGCGGGAGGCGGAGTGGTACACCGGCCTGCTCAAGGAGGTGGGCTTCGAGCGCATCGAGGTGCTGCCGGGCGGGTGGGAGCTGGTCACGGCGTACAAGCCGGCGACAGGTGCGTGAGCGCGAGGAGTGAGCCGGGTTTGCGAGCCCCGCAGTCGCGAACTGAGACGGACGCGTGACCCGGGGCGGCCCGCCCGCTGACGGCCCTCCCATGGCCTACCGGTCCGGGTCCGCGGCGCGGGCCATCACCGCGCCCAACTCGGCGACGGCGGCCGGGTGCGCAAGAACGGTTACCAGACGACGGGCAGGTGGCGGAGGCCGCGAAAGAGAGCACCGCCGGCGTCCTGTGGGGTGAAGCCGTCGGCGAGGCGCAGGCCCGGCATCCGATCGAGCAGCCGCTCCAAAATCGAGGTGATCTCGATCTGGGACAGCTCGCTGCCCAGGCACAGGTGGATGCCATGCCCGAACGCGAAATGCTTGCGGGAATTTCCCCTGTGCAGGTCGAATTCAGCCGCGTCGGATCCGAATTCCGTCTCGTCAAGGTTCGCCGATTCGAGGCTGATGACAACGCGGCTGCCGGCCGGCACGGCGACCCCGTCGATGGTGGTGTCGGCGACCGCTTTGCGCATGACCCACTGAATCGCGGTGCAATGGCGCAGGCCCTCGTTCCGGGCCGACGCGATGAGCGAGCCATCGGCCAGGAGTTCTTCCCACCGAGCCCGCTGGACGAGCAGGTGGTAGACGGTCCACCCGATGGTGTACGCGGTACTTTCCAGGCCAGCCACAACGACCTGGAAGATGTGGAACGCGACCTCGCGGTCGGTGAGCCCGCGGCCGTTGTCCTCGGCCGTGACGAGCCGGGTCAGGATGTCGTCTGCTTTGTCGGGCTGGGTGCGGCGAGCAATGGTCAGCCGGGTCAGATATCCCTCGAGCTCGGTCCACGTGGGAATGGCGAAGATGTCGCCCGGGACTTGCGCCGACAAGTCCAGGCACAGGCGGGACACATATGACCAGTCAGCCTCGGGTATGCCGACGAGGCGACCGATGACTGAGGACGTGAGCGGCATGGCAAGGTCGGTGACTATGTCCGCCGGTCCACCGGCCGGAAGCCGGTCGATAAGCGCATCCGCAAGTTCGCCGATCCAGGGCAGGGCGTTCACCATTGCCTTTCGCTGGAACGCCGGACGCAGGACGCCACGCAGGAACGTGTGCTCAGGCGGGTCGCTCTGCGAGATGAGGGATGGCAGGGCCTCGCTGCCAGTGTGCAGGATGAAGTTCCCCGCGCTGCTCAGAGACGCATGGTCGAGCAGCGCCTGCCGGGTCGCCTCATGGGTGGTGACCAGCATCAGTCCGGGAGCCATCTCGGACACTGGGCAACCGGTGGCTCGGGTGGCGGCGAGACCAGCTCGCGCCTGTACGTACGTGTCATCGGTCAGAGGATTATACGTTTCGGTGACCATCGCAGCTCCAACCGAGAGTCGACGGGTAACCCAGAAATGGCGCTGGGGACGGGGTTCATAGGTGACGCAGGAGGCACGACCGCTGTTGATCCAGGGATGGATCGTAAATTCCGACACATCGTCCGTCAAGTGTCTGTCGCGCGTCGATCATGGATTTGTGGCGCCTGACAAATTGGGGCGTTCACCGTGTTTTCTGGCACCACAACCGAATGATCGGCAAGAGCGAACCCGGTCAATTCTGGTGGACGCCGCACCAACCGGACGGGTCAGCCGTCGAACCGCTCCCAGACAAAAATTCGAGTCGCGAAGCGGACGTGGCGCCGACCGATGGAGGCGCCCGATGCAGTGAAGAAACTGCAGCAGAAATGCGCTCTGCGGCGCACGCTCCTGTTCTGCGTCGAGTCCGTCGTACTGGACTGTCGGGTCGGCTGACCGTGCGGAGCGACCGCCGGTCCATGTCCGCCGCTCGACCGCGCCGCCGGCTACCGATGCCGGGACGTTCTCGTTCCGCTCGGCGACGATGACACACGGTCGGATGGTCGCGTACGGCGCCGGCGGGCGGCCGCTGGCCACGTACGACGAGGAACTGGCGACGGCCTTCCACACCGGCGGCGGGTAACCGCCCAAGCGCGCCGGCCGCCGGCATGCCCGCGCCGGGGCCGGACGCCGCCGCCCGGGATCCCGTACGGCTGCGGCTTTTACCGGTCCCCGGGGACGGCCATCTCCCCCAGCAGCGACCAGTCGTCCTGCGGGACCGTGACGTTGACGATCCGGGGCGTCTCGGCGAGGTGGGGCGGCAGCGTCTGCTGCGCCTTCCTGAAGTGCTCGGACCGCACGTGCGCCGCCCCGGCGTCCCCGTCGCGGAACGCCTCCACCAGGACGTACTCGGTCGGGTCGTCGACGCTGCGGGCCCAGTCGAACCACAGGCAGCCGGGCTCGCTGCGGGTCGCCCGGGTGAACTCGTCGACGATGGCGGGCCACCGGTCGGCGTGCTCGGGCAGCACCCGGAACTTGGCGGTGATGAAGATCATCTGGTCTCCTCGGGCTCTGACGCGCGGGCTACGACTGGGCCCACCGTGCCGGTCGGGAACGACTCAGGCCCGGCCGCCCACCATATACGCGCTGGTGGACGCGAGGGCCGGCCGACGTCGTCAGGCGCCCAGCCGCTGCCGTGCCACGAACTTGGGCACGACCATCCGCCACGCCTCGATCACCAGTTCCGTCATGTGGTCGTGGTCGAGCCGGTCGAGGTGACAGCAGACCCAGTTGAAGCGCAGGTCGGACGTGGGAGGCAGGAAGAACAGGTCCGGCTCGCCGGCGATCAGCGCGTCCCGTTCCTCCTTCGGATACCCGAAGCCCATCGTCGTCTCGTCCCGGGAGAACGCGACGTACACGATGGAGCCGACCCGGAACTTCACCCGGTCGCGGATGAGGTGCTCGGTGCTGCGGGGCAGCGTCCGTGCCAGGGCCCGTACGTCCGCGACCGTCACCATGCCAGCGACCGTAACGGCGGCGGGTCCCGCCGTCGACCCCGCCGCGCCGAGTTCGGGTCTGACCGCTGCGGCCAGATCCGCCGTTCCCGGTGGGCCCGGGCTGCTGTTTCGGGCGGCGGCGCCACGGGTAGGTCGGGCCGGGGAAATACTTCGATAGCCGTGGAGGCCGCTCCCTTAACGATCCCCACGGATAAATCCGGGGGATTTTCCTCCGGGGCCAGGCCCTGGATTCCCAGCTCGGACCGCACCTGATCCACCGTCCCGGAAG
>NZ_JBICUP010000023.1:60932-113595 GCF_043198215.1 Micromonospora sp. NPDC048830 | reverse complement strand
GTGCCTGCCCGGTCCCGGCCAGCAGCCCACCGTAGCGGTCTGCAAGTTCCTGCTGGAACCGATGCCACTGCTCGACCACCGGCGCACCAGCTGCCACAACCCACTGCGGCGCCGGCGCAGCCGGCATCGACCACGACGGCACCGACCACAACGGCACCGACGGCACCGACGGGTCCAGCTTCGGCATGGGCAGGTCCAGCTTCGGCATGGGCATGTTCACTGCCGGCAGCGGCGGCGGGGTGGGCGGCGGCGTGGGCGGCAGGGCCTGCGTGCCGGCACCCACAGCCGTCGGATCATCGACCCCGGCCTGGTAGCCCGTGGACGTGTCCCCACCAACCGGTGTCGCCCCCACCGGCATGACCGGCCTACCGTCCGGCGTGAAATCGATACGAGGCACCTGCACCCCGGGCTGCATCACGGCGCGACTCAACAGGAACCCGAACACGCTCGCGGCCGACCCCCCCGCCCCCGACAGCGCCCCGGAAAGAAGGTCCGCACCAAGATTGTCGAAGTCGTAGTACCCCTCGACCATCAAGCTGGCACCGATACCGAAGAGCCCCTCCCCGAGGGTCTCCGTCACGGGCCGCGTCAGCACATCGGTCAACAGAATCTTGGTGGCATCCGACACGCCCAGCTTGCTGACAGCCCCGGCGACAGCGCCAGCGACCTTACCCAACGCCGGCCCCGCCACCGTGCCGAGGAACGCCACCGCCCCCGCGAACGCCGCCTGCTTACCGACCGCCGACCAGTTCACCCCGGACTGCAGACCATCGGTCATCATCGACACCTCGGCCAGCAACGCAGAACCCGGCATGAACAACATCTGCACAGCCGTGCCGCTCGCCGCCGAGCGGACCAACGCCGAACGCAGAACCGCCTGGATGATGGACCGTGTCTGGGCGACGTGTGCCGCCGCCCCCACCGGATTCCAGAACCACATCGCGGCGGCGACGGCGAACTCGGCCTGCATGAAGCTGAACATGGCCACCGCCGTACGCTTGCCGGTCTCCGTCTCGAGGAAGAACTTCTTCTCCGCCTCGATCACGGCGAGCAGCAGGTCGGCCGTCTCGGCCATCTTCCTCACGAACGGAGCGGTCTGGGCCACGAACCGGTCGAAGACCTCGCCCTCCCCCGCCTCCCCGACCGCCCTGATCGTCTGCTCCAGCAACGGACCAAGCACCGTACGCACCCGATGCTCCAGCACCTCGGCCGTGCCGATGTCCTGCCACAACAACGGCAGCTTCGTCCGGGACAACTTGAACCCGGTGAAGCCTTCCAAAACCCGCATCGCGCTCTCATCGAGCTCAACGGTCGGAACGGCGGCGGCCAACGCGCAACGCTCCTTCCCCGCCCCGGATCAGCCGCGCTGACCGCCGCTCATCCGGAACCAAACAAGTGCCGGGCCACTCAGCGGTGGCACACCGAGCGCACGAACGCCGGGCACAACACCTTCAACCGCTACAACACCGCTACGAACGCAAAGAAGACGTGGCCAACGCTCACGCCGACCTCGCCGACGCCATCGTCACCATCCGCAGCCTCATCCGTCAGGCATCGATCTCGTACCGGAGGGACACCCGCCCCACCCACCGACCATGAAGGCCACCCACCTACGCGACCTCCCCACCAGTTGACCGAAAATTCCGAGCACGATGTTCCCCCCAGCAACTCCACCCGCCGCGCCAGGGCACCCTCATTCAAGAGCACGATTTCACCCATGACGCCGCCGCATCTCGGCCCGCAGTCCCTCGTCGCCCAACACGCTCACCCCCTCACCCCCCTGCTATCTCACGGCCGGGCCGTAGCGGCGGGTTCACTTCGGGCAACAACGTTCAACGGCCCCGGTACCCGCGGCGTTCGTCCCCCACCGACACAGGGCCCGAAAACGGCTGGGATACGTAGCGAACAGGGCGGGAACGGACGGCGCGAGGCGCGGGGTGCGGGGCGCTCAGAAGGTGGGCAGACGGGCCAGCCACCGGCGGACCTCGGCGCGGCTGCGCAGCCGGACCAGCGGCAGTTCCGGCGCGTGGGCGGCGCGCGCGGCGAACACCCGGGGACGGGACACCCGGGGATAGCGCCGGACATAGCCGAGGAAGTCGAGGTCGAGGCGCTCGGGGCAGCCGGCGGGTAGGTCCGCCCGGCCCGCCGCGCGCGGATCCCAGCGGCGGCGGACGACCCGGGCGAGACAGAGGAGCCAGGGCAGGTCCACCAGGACGAGCAGGTCGGCGCGGGGCAGCCGCAGGTCGAGGGTGCTGCCGTAGTTGCCATCCAGCACCCAGGCGGGAGCGGCGGCGAGCGCCGCCACGGTCTCCCGCCAGCGCGTCTCGTCGGGTACGGTCCAGCCGGGCCGCCAGTAGTGTCGGTCCAGGTGCACCACCGGGAGGCCGAGCCGGCGGGCGACCTCGCGGGCCAGGGTGCTCTTGCCAGCGCCCGCGCTGCCGACGATCAGGACGCGTTGCACGGATGGACGCTAACCCGGGCCACCCGGGACGGAAAGCACGTTTCGCGGGACGATCGGGTCAGCGGCCGGCGGAGCCGGCGAGTCGGCGGATTCTCGGACCGGCGATTCAGCGGTTCAGCCAACCGGGCGGGTCAACTGCCGGCGGATCCTCGGACCGGGCGGAGGCTCGGGCCGGAGGATCAGGGGAACCGGCGGATCAGGGGCTGCGGGGCAGCGGGGACCGGTCGGGCGGTGATGCCAGCGGCGTCGAGCGCCAGTTTCCGAACCGGACGTCGGAGGTCGGCGTCGGGCGTCGGCGACATCACCGCCGGTCGGCCTGGGTCACTGACGGGTGTCCATCGACGTCTGCAGCGCACGGCGGGCCTGCTCGCGCGCCTCGTCGGTGGTCTCGGGCTTGGGCTTGCTCGGCATGGACGTTCCTTCCAGGGGCGCGGGCCACCAAACGGTGACCCGGCGGGCATTCGTGCTGACTGCCCCGGGGCGGTCCGGGATCGCCGGAGCGGCCGGTTTGGGCAGCGTGAGCCCGGGTCGGTCCGACCCTGGAGGGGGGTATCGCCGGGTGTGGCGTGACCACCCGCGACCGCACCACTACACCGCGGCGACGATCGATACCCAAGCTATCGTTCAGGTTCACGTACCGCCCACTGTTCCCGGAATCTGGACCCATCCGTGGACGGCTTCCGGCCGTCGTGGGCTTCGCGTGCGGCGGTCAGCGGGCCAGGAAGTGCCACCCCAGCCACCACCAGAACCCGAACAGGCCGATCCGGCCGACCGGGACGGGGCCGACCTCGTACCGCATGACGTAGGCGCAGACGTCTGCCAGCGACGGCACGCGGGAACCCTCTCGGCGGGACGCCCACTCGACGGCGGCGAAGAGGGCCAGCGCGGTGAGGAAGCCGGTTATGGCGAGCGCGCGCATCATCGCCGGACCAGTCCCCAGAACGCGGCGAGCCAGGCGAACCAGGCCGCGGAGCGGACCAGCTCGTCCTCCAGCAGCGGATCGGCCAGCCGGGAGAACGTCGGGAAGTCGTCACCGGTCGCCAGAACGAAGGTGGCTCCCTCGAGGACGCCGAAGACGGCGACCGGAAGGACCCACCAGAGCGCCCCCGGACCCAGCCGGCGCGGCGCGGGTCGGCGCGGCACCCGGTTGCCGAGGCCGAGCCAGATCAGCGCGCCCCCGGTGCCGAGGGTGTAGAGGTTGGCGGAGGTGGAGAACGAGGGCAGTTGCCCGCCGACCAGGGAGAGACAGACCAGCACCGGCACGGTGACCACGGGGCGGTCCCACGCCCGGGACTCCGTCGCGGTGAGCTCGTGGGGGTGCTCCATCCCCCGATTCTCCTCGCCGTCACCGAGCGCGGAAAGACCGGTACGGCCCGGAGTCTGCCCTGATCTACGCCCCGATCAGCGCCTTGTCCAGCTCGGCCCGGATGCCCGCCACCACCTCGTCGACGCTGCCGTGGCCGGTGAATCCGGCCGCGAACCGGTGACCTCCGCCGCCGAGGGCGACCGCCACCCGGCTGACGTCCACCGCGCCCTTGCTGCGCATCGAGACCGCCCACTCCCCCGGGCGGACCTGCTTCACCACGCAGCTCACGTCCGCCTCGGCGGTGCAGCGCACCGAGTCGATCAGGGCCTCCAGCACGTACGGCCGCTGGCCGTGCCGCGCCAGGTCGTCGAGCGTGGCGTACGTCCACACCAGCCCGCGGCCGCCGGCCGCCTCCGGCTCCAGCCGGGCTCGCCCGAGCGCCTCGCCGAAGAGCCGCACCGCGCCGAAGGGGCGGGTGTCGAAGACCCGCCGGGAGATGTCGCCGGGCCGGATGCCGGTGGCCAGCAGCCGGGCCGCCAGCTCGTGCACCGCCGGGGTGGTCGCCTCGAACCGGAACGACCCGGTGTCGGTGGTCAGAGCGACGTAGAGGCACTCCGCGATCGCCGCGTCCAGGCTCACCCCGAGGCGGGTCAGCAGCTCCTCGGCGACCACCGACGTCGCCGCGGCGTGTGGGTCGACGAGGTTGATCCCGCCGAACCGGGTGTTCGAGGCGTGGTGGTCCAGCACCAGGGCGCAGCCGGCGGTGTCCAGCCGGTCGACCAGCGCGCCGAGCCGCGACTCACTCGCCGCGTCGAAGCAGACGACCAGCTCCGGCGCCGGGTACGCCTCATCCTCGGGCACCAGCAGGTCGAGCCCGGGCAGGGCGCGGAACGGCTCGGGCACCTCGGGTGGGCCGGGGAACGTCGCGCGCAGCCGGCGTACGCCGAGTTGGCGCAGGCCCAGCCCGAAGCCGAGCATGCTGCCCAGCGCGTCCCCGTCCGGGTTGACGTGGCAGATCAGCTGGATCCGGGCGTCGGCCGGCAGGTCGCGGACCGCCGCGACGGCCGCCGCCCATTCGGCCTCGACCGGGGCGCCGTCACGTGGTCCGGCCCCCGCGTCGACAGGGGCGCCGTCACGTGGTCCGGCCCCCGCCTCGACCGGGGCTCCGACCGACGGGACGCCGGCTTCGTCCGGGCCGGTGTCCGCCGGCCCGGACGTGGCGTCGGTCACGGCCGACCCGCGCCGCGCGGGGCGTCCTCGTCGTCGGAGTCCTCGTCCTCGGAGTCCTCGTCGGCCTCCTCGTCCAGCCGGTACGGCTGGGCCTCGCCGGCGTACTGGGCGCCGGCGGCCAGGCGCTGCACCTCGGCGTCGGCGGTGCGGGCCGCCGCCAGCAGGTCGTCGATGTGCTTGACCTGGTCCTGGACGTCGTCGAGCACGAACGTCAGGGTCGGCGAGTGCCGCAGCCCGAGGGCCTTGCCGACCGTGCTGCGCAGCATGCCCTTGGCGCTCTCCAGCGCCGCCGCGGTGCTGGACTGGGCCGCCGCGTCGCCGAGCACCGTGTAGAAGACCGTCGCGTCCCGCAGGTCGGCGGTGATCCGCGCGTCGGTGATGGTGATCATGCCGAGCCGGGGGTCCTTGATCTGGCTCCGCACCACCGACGCGACCAGTTCGCGAATCCGCTCCGCGTGCCGGCGTACCCTGGCCGGATCCGTCATCTCGCCCACCTCCACGGCGTCCCGTTCCCGACCGGATCGGCGGCGCGGGAAGCCACCGGCGATCCGACCGGCCAACAACTTCTGACACTACCCGCGTGCCCGGACCGGCCGCGGGTCCGCCCGGCACCGCCGGTGCGACGCGCCGCCACGAGCTTCGACGCGTCCACGGTGCGGCCGCCGTCAGTCCTCCTCGCCGTAGAGGCGCTGGCGGACCGACAGCAGCTCGACCTCGGGGCGGCCCGCCACCAGGCGCTCGCAGGAGTCGAGCACCTCGCGCACGTGCGCGCCCTCCGCGGCCACCACGGCCACGGCTATCTGCGCCCGACCGTGCAGGTCGAGCGCTCCCACCTCGGCGGCCGACACCTCGAAGCGGCGCAGCGCCGCCACGATCGGCCGTACGTATGATCTCTTGGCCTTGAGCGACCGGGAGTCGCCCGGCAGCAGCAGGTCGAAGACCGCGGTTCCGGTGAACATCGCCCCGGACGATACCCGCAGCTCCCCCCACATGATCAAGGGGTTTACGCCTTTCGGGCGTAAACCCCCTGATCAGGGTGTCGGACGCGTCAGGCGCGCGGCTTCTCCCGCATCTCGAAGGTCTCGATCACGTCGCCGACCTGGACGTTGTTGAACCCGCCCAGGGTCAGACCGCACTCGAAGCCTTCGCGGACCTCCGTCGCGTCGTCCTTGAACCGCTTGAGGGAGCTGATCGTGAGGTTGTCCGCCACGACCGCCCCGTCCCGCAGCAGCCGCGCCTTGGCGTTGCGGCGGATGATGCCGGACCGGACGATGCAGCCGGAGATGTTGCCGATCTTGGACGAGCGGAAGACGTCGCGGATCTCCGCGGTGCCGAGCTCGACCTCCTCGTACTCCGGCTTGAGCAGGCCCTTGAGCGCGGCGTCGATCTCCTCGATGGCCTGGTAGATGACGGTGTAGTACCGGATCTCCACGCCCTCGCGGTCGGCCATCTCGCGGACCTTGTTGGCGGCCCGCACGTTGAAGCCGATGATCGTGACCGCCTCGGACGAGGCGCTCGCGAGCATGACGTCGCTCTCGGTGATCGCACCCACGCCCCGGTGGATGATCCTGAGCTGGACCTCCTCCGGGATGTCGAGGTTGAACAGGGCGTCCTCGAGGGCCTCCACGGAACCGGAGACGTCGCCCTTGAGCACCAGGTTGAGCGAGGTCTTCTCGCCCTCCTTGAGCTGCTCCATGAGCGTCTCGAGGGTGGCCCGGCCGCGGGAGTTGGCGAACGCCGCCGCCCGCCGCCGCGCCTGCCGCTGCTCGGCGATCTGGCGCACCGTGCGGTCGTCCTCGGCCGCGAGGAAGGTGTCGCCCGCCCCGGGGACCGCGGTGAGACCGAGCACCAGCACCGGACGGGACGGGCCCGCCTCGGCGACCTGGTTGCCGTTCTCGTCGAGCATCGCCCGGACCCGGCCGTGCGCCCCGCCGGCGACGATCGAGTCGCCCGCCCGCAGGGTGCCCTTCTGCACCAGCACCGTCGCCACCGCGCCGCGGCCCTTGTCCAGGTGCGCCTCGATGGCCACACCCTGCGCCGGCCCGTCGATCGGAGCGGTCAGCTCCAGCGACGCGTCGGCGGTGAGCAGCACGGCCTCCAGGAGGTCGTCGATGCCGATACCCGGCTTGGCCGCCACGTTGACGAACATGGTGTCGCCGCCGTACTCCTCGGCGACCAGGCCGTACTCGGTCAGCTGCTGGCGGACCTTGTCCGGGTTGGCCTCCGGCTTGTCGACCTTGTTGACCGCCACCACGATCGGCACGTCGGCCGCCTTGGCGTGGTTCAACGCCTCGATCGTCTGCGGCATCACGCCGTCGTCGGCCGCGACCACCAGCACCACGATGTCCGTCACCTGGGCGCCACGGGCACGCATGGCGGTGAACGCCTCGTGACCCGGGGTGTCGATGAAGGTCACCGCCCGGTCCTCGCCCTCGTGCGGGACGCGGACCTGGTAGGCGCCGATGTGCTGGGTGATGCCACCCGCCTCGCCGGCCACGACGTTCGCCTTGCGGATCGCGTCGAGCAGCTTGGTCTTACCGTGGTCGACGTGACCCATGACGGTCACCACCGGCGCACGGCTGACCAGGCGGTCCTCCGACACCTCCGCGTCGAGGTCGATGTTGAACTGCGCGAGCAGCTCGCGGTCCTCGTCCTCCGGGCTGACGATCTGCACGTCGAAGCCGAGGTGCTCACCCAGCAGCAGCAGGGTGTCGTCGGAGCAGGACTGGGTCGCCGTGACCATCTCGCCCAGGTTGAACATCTCCTGGACCAGCGAACCCGGGTTGGCGTTGATCTTGTCGGCGAAGTCCGACAGCGAGGCGCCACGGGACAGCCGGACGACCTGACCCTGACCCCGGGGCGCGCCCGAGCTCATGGTCGGGGCCGACAGGTTGTCGAACTCCTGTCTGCGCTGCTTCTTGGACTTGCGGCCACGGGTCGGCTTGCCGCCCGGACGCCCGAAGGCGCCCGCGGCACCGCCGCCACGGCCACGACCGCCGCCACCCGGACGACCGGCGCCACCGGCCGGGGCGCCCGGACGGAAGCCACCACCGGCACCGCCGCCGCCACCGGGACCGCCGCGGAAACCGCCGCCACCGCCACCGCCGCCACCGGGACCGCCGCGGAAACCACCACCGCCGCCGCCACCACCGCCACCGGGACCGCCGCGGAAACCACCGCCGCCGCCACCACCGGGACGACCAGCGCCGCCGCCACCGGGGCGACCCGCGCCGGGGCCACCGGGGCGACCGGGGCGCTGGCTCGGCATGGAGGCCGGGCTGGGCCGCGGCGGCATGGAGGCCGGGCTCGGCCGCGGCGGCATCGACGCCGGGCTGGGCCGGGGGCCGCCGGCACCCGCGGCCGGGGGCCGCTGCTGCTGGCCACCCTGGATCCCGAACGGGTTGTTACCGGCGCCGCGCGCCGGCGGACGACCGCCCGGACGCGGGCCGGGGCCCGGGGTCGGCGCGCCACCGCCGCGGCCGGCGGCCGGGGAACCCGGACGGGGCGGCATCATGCCCGGAGCCGGGCCCGGACGCGGCCCGGGGCGGGGACCCCCCTCGGTCGGAGGCTCCCGGCGGACGGTCTCACGCTGCTGCTGGCGGGCGGCCTGGGCGGCCTTGACCGCGGCCTCCTGCTCGGCCTTCAGCGCGGCGGCACGCGCCTCGGCGGCGGCCACCTCGATGTCGTGTGCGCTCGCCGGCTTGGCGACCGGGGTCGCCACCTGCGGCGGGCCGGGGACCGGCCCCTTGGGCTTCGGCCCGGGGGTCGGCGGGCCGGGCCGCCGCGGCGGCATCGGCTTCGCCGAGATCCGGGGGGCACCCGGGGTCGGAGACGGCGTCGGGGTCGGCGTCGGAGCCGGGGCGGCCGCCGGCGGGGCGGCCGGCGCCGCGGCACCGGCGGAGGCGACGAATGCGTTGCGCAGCCGGCGGGCGACGGGCGCCTCGACGGTGCTGGACGCGGACTTCACGAACTCGCCCATTTCCTTCAGCTTGGCGAGAACGGTCTTGCTTTCGACCCCGAGCTCCTTAGCAAGCTCGTGTACGCGGGCCTTACCTGCCACTGCACTCCTCACTCCGAGGTCGTGCGGGCAGCACCCGCAGCGACCTCACTCGTGCACTTGAAGCCTGGTCATTTCTGCGACTTCATCGTGTGCTCATGTCGGTCGTCCTACCTTGCTAGCGACCCTCGCCCGGTCGGGCTGACCGGACGTAGTGGTTGGCGCATCGAGATGCTCGGCCAGCTCACCGTGGTCGACGACCCCGGTGACGCGCAACGCGCGCCCGAAGGCACGACGCCGTAGTGCCAGCGCGAAGCAGGCCGGATCCGGGTGCATGTTCGCTCCCCGACCCGGCAGCCTGCGAGCCGGATCGACTCGAAGGCTGTGACCAGCCTCGTCGCCGACCGCGACGATCCGCAGCAGTTCCCTGGCCGGCGCACGTCGCCGGCAACCCACACAGGTGCGCTCCGGCAGCGCGCGTCGTACCACCGGAAGAAGTCTACCCCTAGCTACCCGAGATCGCGCCGCCCGGCTCCGGGAGGTGATCAGCCCCGCCCCGCGCGACCGCCGCGGTCTGCTCCGCATCCGACCGGATGTCGATTCGCCAACCGGTCAGGCGGGCAGCAAGCCGGGCATTCTGCCCCTCCCGACCGATCGCGAGCGAGAGCTGGAAGTCCGGCACGGTCACCCGGGCCGTCCGGGTGGCCAGGTCGACGACCTCGACCCGCAGGGCCTTGGCCGGCGACAGGGCGTTCCCGACAAAAGTGGCCGGATCGTCCGACCAGTCGATGATGTCGATCTTTTCGCCGTGCAACTCGCTCATGACGGCCCGGACGCGCTGGCCCATCGGGCCGATGCAGGCGCCCTTGGCGTTCACGCCCGGCGCGGTCGAGCGTACGGCGATCTTCGTCCGGTGACCTGCCTCACGGGCGATGGCGCCGATCTCGACGGTGCCGTCGGCGATCTCCGGAACCTCCAGGGCGAAGAGCTTCTTCACCAGCCCGGGGTGCGACCGGGACAACGTGATCTGCGGGCCACGCATGCCCTTGGCCACGTGCACCACGACGCAGCGGATCCGCTCGCCGTGCGTGTACCGCTCGCCCGGGACCTGCTCCGACTGCGGCAGCACGCCCTCCAGCTTGCCCAGGTCGACGGTCACGATGCCCTTCTCGGCCCGCGCCTCGTGCGCCTGCACCACGCCGGTGACCAGGTCGCCGTCGCGGCCGACGTACTCGCCGAAGTGCACCTCGTCGGTGGCCTCCCGCAGCCGCTGGAGGATCACCTGCTTGGCCGTCATGGCCGCGATCCGGCCGAAGTCGTGCGGGGTGTCGTCCCATTCCCGGGCCACCGTGCCGTCCTCGCCCAACTCCTGGGCGTAGACGGAGGCCGTGCCGGACTTCCGGTCGATCTCCACCCGGGCGTGCGGCTCCGCCCCCTCGGTGTGCCGGTACGCGGTCAGCAGCGCCGTCTCGATCGCCGCGAGGATCGTGTCGAACGGGATCTCCCGCTCGCGCTCGAGTGCGCGCAGCGCCGCGAGGTCGATGTTCACCTCTCCTCGTCCTCCACATCATCTTCGTCGTCGATGTCGTCAGTGTCGTCAAGGTCCTCGGCGTCGCCGAGGTCGTCGTCACCCAGTTCGTCGAGGCGGTGGAACTCCACCTGCACCCGGCCGGGGCCCAGTTCGGCGTACGTCCACTCCGCGCGGCCGGACTCGGTCTCCAGTGTCACGCGCTCGTCGTCGGCCGCCACCACCCGGCCGGTGACCTGCCGGTCGCCCGTGGCCTGCTCGGCGCGGGGGCCGGGCAGGGCAGCCCGGGTGGTCACCTTCACCAGCCGGCCGACGTTGCGCCGCCAGTGCCGGGGCAGGGTGAGCGGGCGGTCCACGCCCGGCGAGCTGACCTCCAACTGGTACTCGCCGGCCAGGATGTCGCCGCCGGACTCCTCGGCCGCGTCGAGGGCGGCGGAGACCGCCCGGGAGACGTCCGCGACGGCGTCCAGGTTGATCCCGCCGTCGGCGTCCACGATCACCCGCACCACGTGCCGGCGGCCGGCCCGCGAGACGGAGAGGTCCTCCAGGTCGTACCCGATCTGGTTCACGACCGGCTCGATCACGGCGTGCAACCGGGCTCGGCGGGCGGAGAGGTCACCCCGGGGGCCGCCGATGCGGTCGCCGCCGTCGCCCCGCCGCGGGCCGTCGGCGCGCCGGGGTCTCCCGGTCGGCCCCGTCGGCCTGGTGGCACGGCCACGCTGCGTCATCTGGGCACCCCTTCATGATCGACGACGCCCCTCGGGACGCCATGCCGGCACGCCACCGGAGCGGACACGCCGGTGGCTGCGCAGAGCGTAACGCGGCCGCGGCGCGAGGGACCGGGCGGCGCACCGACGCCTCTCGCCCACAGTTCCGCTCCGATGGTGTTGACTTGTCGGGTGGCGAGCGGCAGAACGACGCAACGTGAGCGCGTACCTGGGCATTCCCGGCGAAAGCTGCTGGGGGCCGGCGCGCTGCTGGCTCTCGGCGGCGCCACCGCGCCGCTGACCGGCTGTGACCTTTTCGACCGCGACGAGGGGCCGCCGCCGGGGCCCGACCCCCTCGAACCGCTCGCCGCGGAGGCCCGCGACCTGGCCGCCCGACACCGCGCCGCGCTCGCCGCGGACCCGGATTTGGCCGAGCTGTTGACGCCGATCGCGGAGGCGCACGAGGCGCACGCGGGCGAGCTGGCGAGGCTGACGCGCCGGCCGGCGGCCTCGGCCGCGCCGTCCGCCGACGCCACGCCCGGCGACCGGGCGGCGATGCTGGACGCGCTGCGCGAGGCGGAGCAGCGCGGCCGGGAGACGGCCGCGAAGCTCTGCGCCGAGGCGCCGGCCGGGCGGGCCGCGCTGCTCGGCTCGATCGCCGCCGCCCGGGCGACCCACGTGGAGGCGTTGCGGTGAGGCAGCGACAGGCACCGTCCGGGCCGGCCCAGGCGCTGGCCGACGCGCTCTCCGCCGAATACGCGGCGATCTTCGCGTACGGGCCGATCGGGGTACGGCTCACCGACGCCGCCCGGACGGCCGCCCGCCGGGCCGAGGCCGCGCACCGGGCCCGCCGCGACGAGTTGGTGCTCCAGCTGAGCGCGGCGGGGGGCCAGATCCCCGCCGACCGGGCCGGGTACGCGCTGCCGTTCCCCGTCACCGACCGGGCGAGCGCGCTGCGGCTCGCGATCGAGGTGGAGGTGCGCACGGCGGCGTACTGGCGCGCGGTGTTGCCGCACACCACCGGGACGGACCGCAACCGGGCGCTGGCCGCGCTGACCGACTGCGCGGTCCGGGCCACCCGGTGGCGGCGCACCGCCGGCACGAACCCGCTCACGGTGCCGTTCCCGGGCCGCCCCACCTGACACCACGTACCGCACGACCACCGGCCCGCCTCCGGTTGCGGCCGGCATACCAGGTATGCATACTCCGGAGCCATGTCCATCCGCCACGGCCTGCTCGCGCTGCTCGAACGCGGCCAGATGTACGGCTACCAGCTCCGGGCCGCGTTCGAGGAGTCGACCGGCTCGACCTGGCCGCTGAACATCGGGCAGGTCTACACCACCCTCTCCCGCCTGGAGCGGAACGGGCTGGTCCGCCCGCTGCCGGAGAGCGAGGGCGGGCAGCGGCCGTACGAGATCACCGACGCCGGGCGGGCGGACCTGGCGCTGTGGTTCGCGACCCCGGTGAGCCGCGCCGACCGGCCGCGCGACGAGCTTGCGATCAAGCTGGCGCTGGCGCTGACCACGCCGGGGGTGGACGTACGCGCCGTGGTGCAGAACCAGCGCGCCGCCACCATGCGGACGCTGCAGGAGTTGACCCGGTTGAAGTACGCCAGCGACCGCCCCGAGGACCTGCCCTGGCGGCTGGTGCTGGACGCGATGGTGTTCCAGGCCGAGGCGGAGATCCGCTGGCTGGACCACTGCGAGACGAGCCTGGTCCGGCACCGGCCGGCGCCGGGCGGGGCGCCGCCCGCCGGCCCGGGGCACCCGGCGGGGGCGGTGGATCGGGACGGCGAGGGGGCACGACGGTGAGCGGACGGGGCGACGCGGTGCTCGACGTACGCGATGTCCACCGCACCCACGGCGCCGGCGAGGCGGCCGTGCACGCCCTGCGCGGGGTCAGCCTCGCCGTCGCCCCCGGCGAGCTGGTCGCCGTGATGGGGCCCGGCTGGCGGTCGAGCGCCGCCTGGACTGACTGGCGGTTCTTCGGCGGCCGAAGGCGCCGCGTCTTCCGGCTGGTGCCGGTCGGGCGCGGCGCTGCCGGGCGCAGCGACCGGGAGTGACTATCGTGGAACGCGAAGTCACGCGGTAGAGGTGGTCACATGAGGTAGGGGTGACACGAGGTAGGGGTGATCAGTGGACCCGGACCAGGACGATCCCCGGTGGTCGGTGGCGGAGCGGGTCGCGGACGCCGCCCGGCGACGCTTTCCCGCCGACGTCCTCGCGGTCGCGGTGCACGGCCCGCTGGCCCACGGCGACGACGACGGCGGCGGGGACGGCGAGGTGGGGCTGCTCGTCGCCACGTACCGGGCCGGCTCGGGGCCGGCCCCGGCGACCCGCCGGATCGACGGGGTGCTGGTCGACCTGACCGTGGCCGCCGCCGACGACTACCTCGACCAGGCGCGGTCGATCTCCGCGCGCTGGCCGCTGACGGCCGACCGGTACGTCACCACCCGCCCGCTGCACGACCCGACGGGCTGGCTGCGGGCCCTGCGCGACGAGCACCTGGGCGCGCTGGCCCGGGCCCGGCCGGCGGAGTTCACCGGCGCCGCCCGGCAGGCGTGGTACCGCGGCTGGGCCGCGCACGCCCGGGCCGCCCGGCTCGCCGCCTGGTACGAGACGGACCAGGCGCTGCTGATGCTCGGCGAGGCCCGCCTCGCGGCGGCCACGGTGAGCGGGCTGCTCAGCCGCACCTACTTCCGCGATCCGGGGGACGCCGTGCGGCGTACCGGCCTGGCCGGCGCGGACATGACCGAGGTGGGCGCCGTGCTGAAGCGGCAGGCCGAGGACTTGGCCGCCCGGGGCCGCCCCGTCGACGGCACGGTGGACGACCTGCTCACGGGGGCGTGAACGCGGTCCTGCCCAGGGGCCGGCGCCGTGCACAGGGGATCGCTACAGGCCGCCCTGGATGCCGACGAGGGCGCCGATCGCGTACGTCGCGGCGGCCGCGGCGGCGCCGAGGAGGAGCTGGCGCAGCCCGCCGGCCCACCAGCGGCGGTGGGTGAACCGGGCCACGATCGCGCCCGCCGCGAACAGGCCGACCCCGCCGACAGCCAGGGCCAGCCCCAGGCTGGTGGCCCCGAACAGGTACGTCAGCAGCGGGATCAGCGCGCCGACCGAGAAGAACAGGAACGACGAGACGGCCGCCGCCCAGGGGCTGGGCTGCTCGTCCGGGTCGACGCCCAACTCCTCCCGGACGTGCACCCGCAGCGCCTCCTCCGGGTTGCGCCGCACCGCCTCGGCCATCTGCGTGGCCAGGTCGCGGGGCAGGCCGCGGGCCACCCAGGCGTCGGCCAGCTCGCGGGCCTCGGCCTCCGGGTGCCGTTCCAACTCCCGCCGCTCCTTGGCCACCTCGGCGGCGACCTGCTCGTTGGCCGAGCGGACGCTGGTGTACTCGCCCAACCCCATCGAGATGGCGCCCGCGACCAGGCCGGCGATGCCCGTGAGCACGATGCTGCGCGGCGACACCCCGCCGCCGCCGACGCCCGCGATCAGGGCGATGTTGGTGACCAGTCCGTCCATCGCGCCGAACACGGCCGGCCGCAGCCAGCCGCCGGACACGTCCGCGTGGTGCGCCTCCCGCAGCGCCGCCGGGGTCTCGGTCACGGCAGTGTCAGGATCTCGTGGCCGTCGTCGGTCACCACGATGGTGTGCTCGAACTGGGCCGTCCACCTGCGATCCTTGGTGACCACCGTCCAGCCGTCGTCCCACATGTCGTACTGGTAGGTGCCGAGGGTGATCATCGGCTCGATGGTGAACGTCATCCCCGGCTCCATCACGTCGGTCGGCCGGGTGGTGTCGTAGTGCGGCACGTACAGCCCGCTGTGGAACGACTCGCCGATGCCGTGGCCGGTGAAGTCGCGGACGACGCCGTAACCGAACCGCTTGGCGTACGACTGGATGACCCGGCCGATCACGTTGATCTGCCGGCCCGGGGCGACGGCCCTGATCCCGCGCATCATCGCCTCGTGGGTCCGCTCGACCAGCAGCCGGGCCTCCTCGCTGACCTCGCCCACGCAGAACGTGGCGTTGGTGTCGCCGTGCACCCCGCCGATGTACGCGGTGACGTCGACGTTGATGATGTCGCCGTCCTGCAGGACCGTGGAGTCCGGGATGCCATGGCAGATCACCTCGTTGAGGCTGGTGCAGCAGGACTTCGGGAAGCCCTTGTAGCCCAACGTCGACGGGTACGCGCCGTGGTCGCAGAGGAACTCGTGCACCACCCTGTCGATCTCGTCGGTGGCCACCCCGGGCTTGCAGTGCTCGCCGGCGAGTTGCGTGGCCTGGGCGGCGAGCCGGCTGGCGACCCGCATCCGCTCGATGGTCTCCGGTGTCTGCACGTGCGAGCCGCGGTATTCCTGCGGGGCCTTCTTGCCCACGTACTCGGGCCGGACGATGTGACCGGGAACCGGTCGCAGCGGAGAGAGCGTGCCTGGGGTCAGCGGCGCACGGACGGTCATGCCGCCAGCCTATCGCCGGCCCCGCTTCCGCCAATGACGCGCCGGGGTGGGCGGGCGCGGTGACCCCGGCCACCACCGCCGTACGCCGGGTTGTTGCCGAGGCACTGCCGCTGTGCCATGGTGTCATGCGTGGATCTAGGGGGCGCACCTCCCGTCTTCTCCGCCCGGACGGAGAGCGACGGCGACCACGTCCGCGTGGTGGTCTCCGGCGAGGTCGACATGGCCACCGCCGACACCATGCTCCAGACCGCCCTCCGCGAGCCGGCCGGGCGGATCACCCTCGACCTGCGGGCGGTCACGTTCTTCGACTCCGCGGCGATCCACGCCGTGGTCCGGCTCGCCCAGCGGTGCCCGGAGACGCTGACCGTGCTGCCGTCCCGGCAGGTGCGCCGGGTGCTGGAGATCGCCGGCCTGGCCGGGCTGGACTGGCTCTCCCCCGACTGAACCCGCCCCCCGCCGGCCCCACGCCCCGGCCGCCGGCGCGCCTCAGTCCTGCAACCGCCGGCGCAGCGTCACCTCCGTCCCCTCGGCGCTACGGCTGACGGTCAGCTCGCCGAGCGCCCTGATCAGCGCCAGCCCGCGCCCCCGGAAGCCCGCGCCGGTCGGCTCCCGCCACCGGCCGCTGTCCCGCACGGTGGCCACCACCTCGCCGTCGGCGACGGTCACCTCGACACCGATCGTCGGTTCGGCCGGCTCGACCGGGTGCTCGATGGCGTTCGCGGCGGCCTCGGAGACCGCCACGGTGAGGTCGAACACGTCGGTCGCGCCGACCCGGTGGGCGACGAGGAAGTCCTCCAGCCGCTTGCGCAGCACGCTCAGCCGCGTCGGGTCGGCGGGCAGCCGCAGCGAGAACCGGTGCGGCTCGGTCGCCTCCAGGGCGAGCACCGCCACGTCGTCGCGGCGGGGTCGGACGGCCACCCGTGCGACGACCGCGTCGATCAGGTCGGAGACGTGCTCGCCGGGCTGCGTGGCGTCCTCGCGGAGCTGGCCGAGGGCGGCGTCGATGCCGAGCTGACGGTCCTCGATCAGGCCGTCGGTGTAGAGCAGCAGCCGGGTGCCGGTGGTCAGGGTGTCCGCGACGGTCCGGTAGGTCGTGGCGGGAATGGCGCCGACGGGCGGCCCGAGCGCCCGATCGTGCAGAAGAGTCACGTCGCCCCCCTTGATCAGCAGCGGGGACGGATGTCCCGCGCTGGCGTAGCGCAGCCGGCCGGTGCCGGGATCGAACCTGAGGCAGACCACGGTCGCGAAGGACAGCTGCTCGACGGAGCAGACGAGCCGGTTGAGCCGGGTCAGCGCCTCGCCCGGGTCGTAGCCCTCCAGCACGTACGCGCGCAGCGCGTTGCGGAGCTGACCCATCGCCGCGGCGGCCCGCACACCCTTGCCGACCACGTCGCCGATGACC
This sequence comes from Micromonospora sp. NPDC048830, assembly GCF_043198215.1. Classification (NCBI taxonomy): domain Bacteria; kingdom Bacillati; phylum Actinomycetota; class Actinomycetes; order Micromonosporales; family Micromonosporaceae; genus Micromonospora; species Micromonospora sp. NPDC048830. Next base: position 96,505 of record NZ_JBICUP010000023.1, on the reverse strand, counting down.
AGCACCAGCTCGCCGTCCGGCCGGATGACGTCGTACCAGTCGCCGCCCACCTCGACGTCGGTGCTGCTGGGCAGGTAGCGGCTGGCCACCACCGCCCCGGGCAGCTGGGGCAGCGACCGGGGCAGCAGGCTGTGCTGGAGGGTGCTGGCGATGCGGTGCTCGGCCTCGTACAGCCGCGCGTTCTCCAGCCGTACGCCGATCAGCCGGGCGAACTGGGCCAGCGCGGCCCGACCGGGGTCGACGTCGCCCTCGTCGTCGGCCCAGACCCGCAGCTCGCCGAGTTGCTCGCCGGTGGTGCCGGTCAGCGGCAGCACGACGGACGGCTCGACGGCCGCCGTCCCGCCGCCGTCTGCCTCGTACCGGGCACCGGCGGCGGTGACCACCACCCGGACGGCCTCGGTGAGGCCCAGGGCGTGCCGGGCGGCCACCTGGAGCACCTCGGCGGTGGACCGGGCGGTGTTCACCGCGACGGCGGCGTCGGCCAGCGCCCGCAGCCGCCGCTCGCCGAGCACCCGGCCGGTGGTCTCGTTGACGATGCAGAAGACGCCGTTGATGCTGCCGTCGGCCTCCCGGATCGGGTCGTACGAGATGTCGAAGTAGACGTCCTCCAGGAATCCGTGGCGGTCCAGCACGAAGGGGTGGTCCTCGCCCCGGTACGCCTCGCCCGTGGCGCGGACCGACTCCAGCAGCGGCCCGAGCACGTCCCAGGTCTCCACCCAGTGCTCCCGCGCGGGCTGGCCGAGGGCGTGGGGATGCTTGGCGCCGATCGTCGGCCGGTAGGCGTCGTTGTAGAAGGCGCGGTGCTCAGGCCCCCAGAACATGACGATCTGCGCCCGGGAGGAGAGCATCGTCCCGACCGCGTGCACCAGCGCCGCCGACCACTCGGACGGAGGCCCGAGTGGGGTGGCGGACCAGTCGAACCCGCGCAGCCTGCCCCCCATCTCGCCACCGGCCTCGAACGCCGCGCTGAGCAGGGCGGGAAGTTCCGCCTGGACCATCCCGCCGGACGGTTTTCCCCCGTCCTCGCCCCCCTGGGCCGAGCTCATGCAGCCTCCCGCGCAGACCGTGCCCCCCGACGGTCCCGCGTGGCCGGCCGCCGTGCCCGCCTTGGTACCCAGACGGAACAGCAACGTAACGCATTCCGCCCATCCGGCGCTCCCTGCGCGGCTCGTCGTGACGTCGCCCCGGGCCCCGTCGTCAACTGCCGGCTCGCGCCCCCGCTCACAGTGGGGTGACGTACGCACCGGTGATCCCGCCGTCGACCACGAACTGGGCGGCGGTCATGAACGACGAGTCGTCACTGGCCAGGAACGCCACCGCCGCGGCGATCTCCTCCGGCCGGCCGAACCGCCCCATCGGCACGTGCACCAGCCGGCGGGCGGCCCGCTCCGGGTCCTTGGCGAACAGCTCCAGCAGCAGCGGGGTGGCGATCGGGCCGGGGCAGAGCGCGTTGACCCGGATGCCCTCGCGGGCGAACTGCACCCCCAGCTCCCGGGTCATCGCCAGCACCCCGCCCTTGCTCGCCGTGTACGCGATCTGCGAGGTGGCCGCCCCCATCAGCGCGACGAAGGACGCCGTGTTGATGATCGACCCCTTGCCCTGCCGGCGCATGTGCGGGATGACGTACCTGCAGCAGAGGTAGACGCTGGTGGTGTTGACCCGCAGCACCCGCTCCCAGGCGTCCAGCCCGGTCTCCAGGATCGAGTCGTCCTCGGGCGGGGAGATGCCGGCGTTGTTGAACGCCACGTCCACCCGGCCGTGCCGCTCGACCACCCCGTCGAAGAGGTCCCGCACGGCGGCCTCGTCGGCGACGTCGGCGGCCACGAACTCCCCGCCCACCTCGTCGGCGGCCCGCTTGCCGGCCTCGGCGTCGATGTCCACGCAGACCATCCGCGCCCCCTCGGCGGCGAACCGCCGGACGGTGGCCAGCCCGATGCCGCTGCCCGCCCCGGTCACCACGGCAACCCGGTCCTGAAGCCGTCCCTGCACGGCGCTCACTCCTTCGTCGAGATGAACACGTTCTTGACGTCGGTGAAGGCGTGCAGCGCGTCCGGGCCCAGCTCGCGGCCGAGCCCGGAGCGCTTCATGCCGCCGAACGGCGTCCAGTGCCGCACCGAGGAGTGCGAGTTGACGCTGAGGTTGCCCGACTCCACCGCCCGGGCCACCCGCAGCGCGCGGCCCACGTCCCGGGTCCAGATCGAGCCGGACAGGCCGTACTCGGTGTCGTTGGCCAGCCGGACCGCGTCCGACTCGTCGTCGAACGGGAGCACGGACACCACCGGCCCGAACACCTCCTCCCGCCAGTGCCGGTCGGCCGGCGAGTCGGCGAGCAGCACCGTCGGGGCGTACCAGAAGCCGGGGCCGTCGGGGCAGGAGCCGGTGAAGGCCGTCTTCGCGCCGTCGACGTACCGGGCGACCCGGTCGCGTTGGCCGGCGGAGATCAGCGGGCCCATCTCGGCGGTCTCCCGCGCCGGGGCCTCCACCCGGAGGGCGCGCACCGCCGGCTCCAGCAGCTCCAGGAACCGGTCGTACACCGGGCGCTGGACCAGCAGCCGGGAGCGGGCGCAGCAGTCCTGGCCGGCGTTGTCGAACACCGCGTACGGGGCGGTGGCCGCCGCCTGCTCCAGGTCGGCGTCGGCGAAGACGATGTTGGCGCTCTTGCCGCCCAGCTCCAGGGTGAGCCGCTTCACCTGGGCGGCGCAGCCGGCCATGATCCGGGTGCCGACCTCGGTGGACCCGGTGAAGCAGATCTTGCGTACGGCGGGGTGGGTGACGAACCGCTCCCCCACCACGGCGCCCCGGCCGGGCAGCACGGTGAACACGCCCTCCGGCAGGCCCGCCTCGCGGCCCAGCTCGGCCAGGCGCAGCGCCGTCAGCGGGGTCAGCTCGGCCGGCTTGAGGACCACCGTGTTGCCGGCGGCGAGCGCCGGGGCGAACCCCCACGCCGCGATCGGCATGGGGAAGTTCCACGGGACGATCACCCCGATCACGCCGAGCGGCTCGTGGAACGTGACGTCCAGCCCGCCCGGCACGGGGATCTGCCGGCCGGTGAGCCGCTCCGGCGCGCCCGCATAGTAGTCGAGCACGTCCCGGACGTTGCCCGCCTCCCACCGCGCGTTGCCGATGGTGTGGCCGGCGTTGCGAACCTCCAGCGCGGCCAGCTCCTCACGGTGCGCGTCGACGACGGCGGCGAACCGCCGCAGCAGGCGCGCGCGGTCCCCGGGCGCCACGGCCCGCCACGCCTCGTACGCGAGGGCCGCCCGCCCGACGCCCGCATCCACCTCCCCGACCGAGGTGTCCGCGATCTCAGCGATCACGCTTCCGCTGGCCGGGTCCAGCACCCGCGTCACGGGGTCAGAGGCGTTCGAAGCCACGGGTCAGCTCCCAGTCCGTGACCGCCGCGTCGAAGGCGGTCAGCTCGACGCGGGCCAGGTTGGCGTAGTGGGCGTGCACCTCGGGGCCGAAGGCCGCCCGGGCCGTCTCCGAGGACTCCCACAGGGTCAGGGCGTCGCGCAGGGTGGCGGGCACCCGGTCGGCGTGCGGGTCGGCGTACGCGTTGCCCGCGCACTCCTCGCCCGGCTCCAGCCCCCGCTCGACGCCGTGCAGCGCGCCGGCCACCAGGGCGGCGATCGCGAGGTACGGGTTCACGTCCGCGCCGGGGACCCGGTTCTCCACCCGCAGGCCCTCGCCGTGCCCGACCAGGCGCAGCGCGCAGGTGCGGTTGTCCGTGCCCCAGCGCAGCGCGGTCGGGGCGAACGAGCCGGGCTGGTAGCGCTTGTACGAGTTGACGTTCGGGGCGAAGAAGAGGCTGAACTCCCGCATCGTGGCCAGCAGGCCGCCCAGCACCCGTTGCCCCGTGACGCTCAGCCCGGCCGGGCCGTCGCCGCGCATCGCCGAGCGGCCCTCGGCGTCCCGCAGCGAGAAGTGGATGTGGCAGGAGTTGCCCTCCCGGGCGTTCGGCTTGGCCATGAAGGTGATCGACATGCCCTCCTGGGCGGCGATCTCCTTCGCCCCGTTCTTGTAGACGACGTGGTTGTCGGCGCAGGTGAGCGCCTCGTCGTAGCGGAAGGCGATCTCGTGCTGGCCGAGGTTGCACTCGCCCTTGGCGCTCTCCGGGGTCAGGCCCGCGCCGGCCATCTCGGTGCGGATGCGCCGCAGCAGCGGCTCGACCCGGGCGGTGCCGAGCAGCGAGTAGTCCACGTTGTACTGGTTGGCCGGGGTCAGGTCGCGGTAGCCGCGCCGCCAGGCGTCCTCGTACGAGTCGCGGTAGAGCACGAACTCCAGCTCCGTGCCCGCGTACGCGGTCAGCCCGTGCGCGGCGAGCCGGTCGAGCTGGCGGCGCAGGATCTGCCGGGGCGAGGCGGCCACCGGGCCGGACCCGTCCAGCCAGGCCAGGTCGGCCAGCAGCAGGGCCGTGCCGGGCTGCCAGGGCACCCGGCGCAGGGTCGCCAGGTCGGGCACCATCGCGAAGTCGCCGTAGCCGCGCTCCCAGCTCGACATCGCGTACCCGTCGACGGTGTTCATGTCGACGTCCACGGCGAGCAGGTAGTTGCACCCCTCGCTGCCGTGCTCGACCACCTGGTCGAGGAAGTAGGGCGCGTGGAACCGCTTGCCCTGTAGCCGGCCCTGCATGTCGACCAGGGCCAGCGCGACGGTGTCGATCGCGCCGTCGGCCACGGCGACGCGTAGCTCCTCCAGGGACAGGGGAGCTGGGCTGGACAGGGGAGCCGCGCTGGACGAGGGAGCTGGGCTCATGGGCAAGCCTCCATCACAAAGGTCTACTGCCTGACCGGATCACCGTCAATGCCCGGACAGGCACCCTCTGACACGCCGGTCCGCCTGGATGACAGCCGGGTGATGGCGCCGCTACGGTGCGGAGGCGTTCGCGTCGTGAGGACCCGCCGGAATCGTGGAGGAACCGTGCAAGGTGAGCCGATCGCCGACCTGATCCGCGCCCAGCTCCGCCGGCACCGGATGGCCGCCGGGCTGAGCCAGGAGGAATTCGGCCGGCGGATGCACTACTCGGGGTCGCAGATCTCGGCCATCGAGCTGGGGCAGCGCCCGGTCGACGCCCACTACCTCACCCGCGCCGACGAGGTCCTGGAGACGGGCGGCCTGTTCATGTCGCTGCTGGAGATGGCCAGGCGGGACCGGCAGCCGGTCTGGTTCCGGCCCTGGTTGGAGGCCGAGCGCGACGCCCGGCAGCTCCGACTGTACGAGCCGCTGCTGGTCCCGGGCCTGTTCCAGACGGAGAACTACGCCCGCGCCGTACTGCGTACCGACGACACCCTGTCCCATGAGACGGTCGACCAGCGGGTGACCGCCCGGTTGGAGCGGCAGAAGATCCTCGCCGGCGACAACCCGCCGCAGGTGGTGGTCGTCCTGGACGAGCGGGTGCTGCGCCAGAGCGGCGACGGGCTCGGCGGCGTCATGGCCGAGCAGGTGGCCCACCTCGTCGCCCTGGCCGAGCTGCCGCACGTGCACATCCACGTCATCCCGGCCGAGGCCGGCCTGCACATCGGCGCGTCCGGGCCGTTCGCGCTGGCCCGGTCCGCCGACGGCGGCTGGGTGGGGCACCTGGAGAACCAGCTCGGCGGCGTGGTGGTCGACGACGAGGACGATGTGGCCAGTTTGCTGGCGAGGTGGGAAGGTGTCCGTAACGAGGCGCTCCCGCGCCGGCAGTCCGTCGAGCTGATGAAGGAAGTGGAGAGTCATCATGGACCTCAGTGACGCCCGGTGGCGCAAGTCCAGCCGCAGCGGAGCCAGCGGCGGGAACTGCGTCGAGGTGGCCGACAACCTGCCCGGCCTGGTCGCCGTACGCGACAGCAAGGACCCGGCCGGCCCCGCCCTCACGTTCGCCCCGGCCGCCTGGCGCGCGTTCCTCGGGCTGACCAGGCGGTCCTGACCCTCCGCCTGACCAGGCGGTCCTGACCCTCCGCCTGACCAGGCGGTCCTGACCCTCCGCCTGACCAGGCGGTCCTGACCGGGGAAGGGCTCCCGCACTCCGGGAGCCCTTCCGACTTCGTCGAGCGGGGAGGCCGGGCGCCGTCGGCGGTGTGCGTCGCGAACGTGTGCCGCAGCGCGTGCAACCGCGCCAGGAGGTCGTACCGGGCATCGGCCGGCCCGTCCCGTCGAAGCCTGACGGGCCGGGCGCGCGAAATCGCGTTGCCGGCCTGGCCGCCCTGGCCGCATCCTTGAGCCCGTGACCAGGCCCGATCGCGACGGGCCTCCCGCCGGGCGCTCGGCAACGCCCGGCCCGCGACGGCGCGGGACACCCACCTCTCTCTCCTGCGGCGACCCGCCGCACCCAAGGGCGTCCCGCGTCGTCGCCCCGTCACCGTCCACGGTCGGCGCGTACCCGGGCGGGGATGGCGGACGGGCAGCCGGTAGCGCAGATGGGGCAGCTCCACATGCGCCGTACGGCACATCCTCGTCCCGCGGCCGCGCGCTACTGCGGCGGCGGAGGGACGCGGCCGCGCAGCCGGGCGGTGATCTCGTCGGCCGGCACCGGCGGGCCGAACCAGCAGCCCTGCCCGGTGTCGCAGCGCAACGCGCGCAGCCGCTCGGCCTGCGCCTCCGTCTCCACCGCCTCGGCGGTGACCCACAGCTCCAGCGCGTGCGCGAGCCGGACCAGCGCGTCCACGATCCGCTCGTCCCGGTGGTCGGCCGGGCCCCCGGCGTCGTCGGACCGGATGCCCTCCACGAACGGGCCGGCGAGCTTCAGACAGTGGATCGGCAGCCGCCGCAGGTACGCCAGGTTGGAGTATCCCGTGCCGAAGTCGTCGATCGCCAGCCGTACGCCGAGGTCGGCGAGCCGATACAGCGACCGCAGCGGCTCCCCCGCCGTGCCCATCACGGCGCTCTCGGTCAGCTCCAACTGGAGCAGACCGGCCGGGAGCCCGGTGCGGGCCAGCGCACCCGCGACGGTCTCCACGATGTCCGGGTCGTCGGCCTGCCGGGCCGCCAGGTTCACGCTGACCACCAGCCGCGCGTCGGGGAACGTCCGCCGCCACGCCTCGGCGTCCCGGCACGCCTGGCCGAGCACCCACTCCCCGAGCCGGACGATCAGGCCGGTCTCCTCGGCCAGCCCGATGAACCGGTCCGGCCCGAGCAGGCCCAACGCCGGGTGCTGCCACCGGACCAGCGCCTCCACCGCCACCATCGACCAGTCGAGCAGCGACACGATCGGCTGGTAGTGGACCACGAACTCGCCCCGGTCCAGCGCCGCCGGCAGGCCGGCGAGCAGGGCGGAACGGGCGATGTCCTGGGCGCTGCGCTCCGGGTCGTGGACGGCCCACCGGCCCCGGCCCTCCGCCTTGGCCCAGTACAGCGTGGTGTCGGCGGCCTTCATCAGCTCCGACGCGCTGGTCTCCCCGGCCGGGCACTCGACGATCCCGATGCTGGCCGAGACCGCGAGCTGCTGGTCGCCGACGTGCACCGGGGCGGAGACAGCGGCCAGGGCCATCTCGGCGACGGCCACCGCGTCGTCGAGGCCCTCCCCACCGTCGACGAGGATGACGAACTCGTCGCCGCCCATCCGGGCGACGAGGTGCCCGCGCTGGGCCACGCACTCGGCCAGCCGGCGGGCGATCACGGTCAGCAGCCGGTCGCCCCGGTCGTGCCCGAGACTGTCGTTGACCGCCTTGAAGCCGTCCAGGTCGAGGAAGCACACCCCGATCCGGTCGTCCGGGCCGGCGTCGTCGAGGACCTGGCCGAGGGTCTCGAAGAACAGCGTACGGTTCGGCAGGCCGGTCAGCGGGTCGTGCAGCGCCTGGAAGCGCAGCCGCTGCTGGAGCTCGTGCCGGTCGGTGATGTCCTCGACCACCGCCACGACGAAGCGCGGCCGGCCGTCCTCGTGCCGGATCAGCGACAGGGCCAGGTCGGTCCAGACGACGCGGCCGTCCCTGCGGTGGTAGCGCTTCTCCACCCGCGCCGAGTCGCGCCCGCCCTCGGCCAGTTGCTGGTAGAGCTCCCTCACCGCGGCGGCGTCGTCGGGGTGGCACAGCGCCGCCACCCTGGTCCGGCGCAGTTCCTCCACCGAGTAGCCGAGCATGTCGGCGAAGGACCGGTTGACGTCGATGATCCGCCCGTCCACGCCGGCGAGGCCGATGCCGACGGCCGCCCCCGTGAAAACGGCGCGGAACCTGGCCTCGCTGTCCCGCAGCGCCCGCTCGGCGCTGTCCCGGGCCTGCCAGACGCTGCGGGCGACGTGCTCCTGCTGGCTGAACGTGCGGTCGCGCAGGGCCCGGGCGAACCCGCTGGCGAGCCCGCCGGCGAGGGCGGCGACCCGCCCGGCCGTCCCGGGCAGCTGCGCCCGGGCGGGCAGCACCTGGGCCGCGAAGCGTTCCCCGAGCGCGGCGACCGACCAGTCGAGGAGCCGGGGCTCGGCCAGGTGCGCCTCCACCAGCGCCCGGCCGACCTCCTCGGCCGGCCGGGCGGTGAACGGCTCGGCGAGCAACGCCCGGGCCAGCCGTACGGTGTGCCGGAGCAGCAGCCGCTCCGTCTCGACCGCGCCCATCGGCACGAATCCGAGCCGGCGCGCCGTCCGGGCCCACTCGGCGGCGTACGTCTGGGCGCCGGCGTGGCTGAGGTCCGCGCCGCCGGGGTCGGGTACGGTGGGAAGTCCGTCCGGCACGCGTCGCCCCCCAGTCGTCGCCGCTCCCCCGCGGGCCGCCCCGGCCGCCGGGCGCGCGTGGGCACACCGACACCGCCGGGACGACCGAGGGGTCTGTGTGGCCACTCTAGGCCGCCGGCTCCACGCTTTGCGAGATCCATAAGGGTCGTTCGCCCGCCCAAGCCGACGGCCGGGCGCGGGGGGCCGGGGTCAGGCGGCAGACTCCAGCATCAGCGAGATGCCCTGCCCCACGCCGACGCACATGGTGGCCAGCGCCCGTCGGCCACCGCGGCGGCGCAGCTCCAGCGCGGCGGTGAGCGCCAGCCGGGCGCCGCTGGCCCCCAGCGGGTGGCCCAGCGCGATCGCGCCGCCGTTGGGGTTGACGTGCTCGGCGTCCTCGGGCAGCCCGAGTTCGCGCAGCACGGCGACCGACTGGGCGGCGAACGCCTCGTTCAGCTCGACCACGTCGACCGCGTCGAGGCCGACGCCGAGCCGGTCGAGCAGCTTGCGGGTGGCGGGCACCGGACCGATCCCCATGATCCGGGGCGGGACGCCGGCCGCGGCGGCGCCGGTGATCCGGGCCAGCGGGGTCAGGCCGTACCGGGCCACCGCCGCCTCGGAGGCCACCAGCAGCGCGACCGCGCCGTCGTTGACGCCGGAGGAGTTGCCAGCGGTCACCGTCCCGCCCTCCCGGAACGGGGTGGGCAGCGCCGCCAGCTTCTCCAGCGACGTCTCCCGGGGATGCTCGTCGACCTCGACCAGCTTCGTCTCGCGCCGCCCGGCCGGCACGGTCACCGGCACGATCTCCTCGGCGAACCGGCCGTCGGCCTGCGCCTTGGCGGCCCGCTGCTGCGACCGGTACGCGAAGGCGTCCTGCGCGGCGCGGTCGACGCCGTACTCGGCGGCCACGTTCTCCGCCGTCTCGGGCATCGAGTCGATGCCCCACCCCTTCTCCATCAGCGGGTTGACCAGCCGCCAGCCGATCGTGGTGTCGTACACCTCCGCCGAGCGCGAGAACGCCGAGGTGGCCTTCGGCATCACGAACGGGGCCCGGCTCATGCTCTCCACCCCGCCGGCGACGACCAGCTCCGCCTCCCCGGCGACGATCTGCCGGGCGGCGGTGGCCAGGGCGTCCAGGCCGGAGCCGCAGAGCCGGTTGACGGTGCTGCCGGGCACCTCGCCGGGCAGGCCGGCCAGGAGCGCGGCCATCCGGGCCACGTTGCGGTTGTCCTCGCCGGCCTGGTTGGCGCAGCCCAGGAGCACGTCGTCGACGCGGGACCAGTCCACCGCCGGGTGCCGGGCGACCAACTCGCGGACGACGTGCGCGGCGAGGTCGTCGGGGCGTACCCCGGACAGGGCGCCGGCGTACCGGCCGATCGGGGTGCGGACACCGGCCACGAGGTATGCGACGGTCATCGACGTTGTCCTTCGGGGGTGGGGAAGGCCGACACGGGGGTCCGCCGGGTCACGGCGACGCGGGGCCAGGATATCCGCGCGCCGAGCGACTAGGTTGGCGGCATGGCCCGGGCCCAGTTCAGCGCAACGATCTCCGCGGGCGGCGAGCGTGGCTGAGCCGGGCCGGACCGGCTGGCCCGCCCGGGTCGCCGCCGGGGCGGCGGCCGGCTGCGTCCTGGCGGGCGCCGCCGCGGTGACCCTCGCCGTGGTCGCCGGGCCGGGTCCCGGCCTGACCGGGTACGTCAGCGAGGCGGGCGTCGCCGACAGCGCGTACGCGCCGGCGTACCGGATCGGGGTGGCCGCCCTGGCCGCGGCGCTGCTGCTGCTCGCGGCGGCGCTGCCGGTGGCGCTGCGGGCCGCGGCCGGCCTGCTCGTCGCCGGCGCGGTCTGCACGGCGCTGTCCGGGGCCGTGACGTGCAGCGCCGGCTGCCCGTTGCCGCCGTTCGAGGCGGCCACGGTGGCGGACCTGGTGCACGGCGCGGCCAGCATCGCGGCCACGGCGGCCGTCGTCTTCGCGATGCTGGCGGTGGTGTTCCGCCCGTACGCCTCCCCCGGGCTGCGGCGGATCGCCGCCCTGGGCGCGGCGGCGGCGCTGCCGCTGTCCGGCGCGGTGGGCCTGGCGATGCTCGTCGTCGGCCGCAGCGCGCTCGTCGGGGTGCTGGAGCGGGTGCTGCTCGCGGTGTGCGGCGCCTGGGGCCTCGCCACCGCCGCCGCCCTCGCCCTGCGCCGCATGTAAGGAGCCTCACGCCGGGCGGCCCTTCCAGCCTCCCGGACGCCGGGCGTATCGTCGTGCGGCGATGACCAACGTCTGGCACCTGACCGTGCGCCTGTATGTCGACCTCCGACTGCAGGCCAGCGGCGTCTGTCCGGCGCAGCCCGTTTCCTGACGCTGCCCCGACCGACCCCAGACCCCTTGGACTCGTCCTCATGGCTTCCGCCCTGCGCAAGTTTCCCTTCTCCCTGCAGATCCTGCTCGGCCTCGTGCTCGGCGTGGCGCTCGGCTTCGTCGCCCGCGCCAACGACGTGAGCTGGCTGACCAGCACCCTCCACACCGTCGGCGGCCTCTTCGTCCAGCTGCTCAAGCTGGCCGTGCCGCCGCTGGTCTTCACCGCCATCGTGGTCAGCGTGGTCAGCCTGCGCGGCGTGGCCAACGCCGCCCGGCTGGCGCTGAAGACGCTGCTCTGGTTCGGCGTCACCGCCCTGATCGCGGTGAGCGTCGGCATCGGCCTCGGCCTGCTCACCGACCCCGGCAAGGGGGTCACCCTCGACCTGTCCGGCGCCGCCGCGCCGAAGCGGACCGGCTCCTGGACCGACTTCCTCACCGGCATCGTCCCGACCAACCCGGTCGGCGCGTTCGTCGAGGGCAACGTGCTCCAGATCGTCTTCCTGGCCCTGGTGGTGGGCGCCGCCGCGCTGCTGGTCGGCGAGAAGGCCGAGCCGTTCGTCGCGCTCAACCGCGCCCTGCTGGAGATCGTCCAGAAGGCGCTCTGGTGGGTCATCCGGCTCGCCCCGATCGGCACCCTCGGCCTGATCGGCAACGCCGTCGCCTCGTACGGCTGGGACCTGCTGGCCCCGCTCGCGAAGTTCACCACCGCCGTGTACGTCGGCTGCGCGATCGTGCTGTTCGTCGTGTACCCGGTGGTGCTGCTGGCCGCCGGCCGGCTCAACCCGCTGCGCTTCTTCGCCGGCGCCTGGCCGGCCATCGAGCTGGCCTTCGTGTCCCGCTCCTCGGTCGGCACGATGCCGGTGACCCAGCGCGCCGTCGAGCGCCTCGGCGTCCCCCGCGAGTACGCCTCGTTCGCGGTGCCGTTCGGCGCCACCACGAAGATGGACGGCTGCGCGGCGATCTACCCGGCCCTCGCGGCGATCTTCGTCGCGCAGGTCTTCGGGGTGCACCTGAGCGTCACGGACTACCTGCTGATCGCGTTCGTCTCGGTGGTCGGCTCGGCCGCCACCGCCGGCCTGACCGGCGCGATCGTGATGCTCACGCTGACCCTGAGCACGCTGGGCCTGCCGCTGGCCGGCGCCGGCCTGCTGCTGGCGATCGACCCGATCCTCGACATGATCCGCACCGCCACCAACGTGGCCGGGCAGGCGCTGGTCCCGACCGTCGTCGCCGCCCGCGAGGGCACCCTGGACCGCGCCGCGTACGACGCGGCCGGCCGCCGCGACCCGGTCGGCCCGCTGGAGGCGGACCGGTCCGCGTCCGACCGGCTGGAGCCCGTCCCCGCCTGACCCCCGTACGCCGAGGAGGGCCTCTTCCCGAGGAGGCCCTCCTCGGCCGTCTCGGAAAGGACCACGACATGAGTGCCCTGTTCACCCCGCTCGCCCTGCGCGCCAGGTGCCGCTGGCGGCGCGCATCCGCCGGGAGGCGGGGGTGGCCACCGGCGCGGTGGGGTTGATCGTCGAGCCGGAGCAGGCCGAGCAGATCGTGGCCGGCGGCGAGGCGGACCTCGTCCTCCTCGGCCGGGAGCTGCTGCGCGACCCGTACTGGCCCCGCCGGGCGGCGGCCAGCCTCGGCGCCGGCCCGTCCTGGCCCGACCAGTACGCCCGCGCCTTCTGACCGGCCGGCCTGGGGTCAGCCTGCCAGGTGGTGCCAGGTGGGCTCCAGGTCGCGCCACGGGCCGCACGCCGCCATCGTGCCATCGACCAGCACCACCACCTGGTCGGCGCGCACCAGCGCGGCCCGCTTCGACGTCGAGCCGACGACCGTCACGCCGTGCTCGCGCAGGGCCGCCCACAGCGCCAGCTCGGTGGTGACGTCCAGCGCCGACGACACGTCGTCGGCCACCAGCAGCTCCGTACGCGGGGCCAGCGCCCGGGCCAGCGCCAGCCGCTGCAACTGCCCGCCCGACAGCCGGGTGCCCTTGTGCCCGATGAGCAGCCCCGTCCCCGCCCCGGCGGCGGCCAGGTCGTGCTCCAGCTGGGCCGTCGACACCGCCGCGGCGGCGTCCACGTCGTGCCCGAGGGCGATGTTGTCGGCCACCGTGCCCGAGAGCACCCGGGGCAGCTGCCCGACGTACCCGACCTGCTGGGGACGCAGGAACAGCTCGGGCTCGGTCACCGGCTCGGTGTTCCAGCGCAGCGTGCCGGTGTGGTGCACGATCCCGGCCAGGGCGCGCAGCAGCGACGACTTGCCCGAGCCGACCGGCCCGACGACGAGCACCAGTTGCCCGCGCTCGACGGTCAGGTCGACGTCGCGGACGGCGAGCGTCCCGTCGGAGTGCAGCGCGCCGAAGCCGTCCAGCTCCAGCCGGCGCAGCGGACGCCGGGCCGGCGGCTCCGGCGCGGGGGCTGTCCCGGCGACCAGGTCCACCCCGGGCACGGGCGCCGAGTACGCCCCGATCCCGGCCATCGCCACCGTCCGCCGCGTCCACACCCGCGCCGACGGCATCTGGGAGACGAGGGACGCCGTGGTCCAGGCGAACCAGCGGGCCGCCGCGAGGGTGGAGACCGCGACCAGCGTCGCCCCGGCGGAGAGCCCGCCCGCCAGGTAGAGCGCCCACGCGCCGACCGGCAGCAGGCCGCTCATGACCGAGGGCGTCGACCGCGCCCACACCTGCACCGCGATCTCCCGGCGCTGCCGCTCGCTGCGGGTGCGGTCGAGGCGGGCCAGGTGGGCCAGCACCGGCCCGGTGGCGCCGGCCAGCTTCACCGTACGGGCGGCCGACAGGGACGACACGAGCGCGGTGGCGAACGCGGCCCGCGCCGCGACCGTGGCCCGGGCCGAGCGCTCCAGCCGGGGCCCGAACGCCGTCGCCGCCAGCCCGGAGACCACCATCGTGCCGGCGAAGAACGCCCCCGGCACCAGGCTGCCGGTCACCACCGTCATGCCGACCACGGCGACCGCGGCGACGACCTGGTCGAGCGCGTTGTCGGCGAGGATCACCACGCGCTCGGTGTCGCCGCCCTGGGCGACGACCTCGGCCGGCGTGTGGCCGCTGATCCGGCGCGGGCCGGTCTGCCCGTGCACCAGACGCAGGCTGATCCGCAGGTTCTGCCGCACCCACCAGTTCGGGAACCAGATGCTGGTGAGGTACGGCATCGGCACGGTCAGCAGCAGCGCGGCGACGATCCCGACGGCCGGCCACCAGGGCCCGCCGGCACCGTCGACCAGGTCGGCCCAGAGCCAGGGCAGCACCGCGCCGTCCAGGCCGAGCAGCCCGCCCACGGTGAACAGGGTGACCGCGGCCATGCCGTACCGGGGGTCGTTGGTGGTCAGCCGGACGATCTCCCGCAGCGTCCGGGCGCGCGGCGCGGGCGGCACCGGCGGCGGCGCGACCCGGGGCAGGGTCGCCGCGGGCGCCGCGGCGGGCCCGGGGGTCGAGGCGGCCGGCCGCTCCGGCGGCGGGCCGGTCAGCACGGCGGCGCCCCGCCCGCCGACGCCCGCCTCGGCGTACGCGGACGCGTGGCTGACGGCCAGCAGCTCGGCGAACCGCTCCGACTCGCGCAGCGGGCCGGCCTCGACGACCCGGCCGTCGGCCATCATCACCACCTCGTCGCAGCGGCGGACCGAGGAGAGCCGGTGCGCGATGACGATGCCGATCCGGTCGGCCAGCAGGCGGTCGGTGGCCCGCTGCACCAGCGACTCGGTGACCGGGTCCAGCCGCGCGGTGGCCTCGTCGAGGATCACCACGCGCGGGTCGCGGACCAGGATGCGGGCGAACGCGACCAGCTGCTCCTGCCCGGCCGACAGCACGTGCCCGCCGTCGCCGAGCCGGGTGGCCAGGCCGTCCGGCAGTCCGGCGATCCAGCCGGACAGCCCCAGCTCGTCCAGCGCCCGGGCGGCGTCGTCGAGCAGGTCCGGGTCGAACAGCGCGACGTTCTCGGCGAGGGTGCCGGCCAGGATCTCGGTGCGCTGCGGCACCACGGCGATCCACCGGCGCAGCCGCTCGACGTCCAGGTCGAGCAGGTCCGTCCCGCCGAGGAACACCGTGCCGCGGGGCAGCCCGACCGCCCGCGTCAGCACCTTGGCCAGGGTGGACTTGCCGGACCCGGTCCGCCCCACCAGGGCGTACGACCGGCCGCGGGCGAAGGTCAGCGAGACGTCGCGCAGCGCGGGGGCACGTTCGCCCTCCCCGCCGGACGTCGGGTAGCGGAAGGTGAGGCCGCGGACGACCAGGTCACCCTCGGCGGGTTCCCGCCCGCCGGCCGGCTCCTGCGGCGCCGTCTGCAGCAGCTGCACCCGGCCCCACGCGCCGAGCGCGTACTGCAACTCGGGGACCATCCGGCTGATGTGTTCGACGGTCGCGCCGAAGCCGACCACGAGCAGCCAGACGGCGGTCAGCCGGGCCGGGTCGATGCGGTCGGTGGCCAGCGCCCACGCCCCGCCGAGCACCACCCCGACGATCCCGGCGCGGATGACCGCCGTGCCGCCCGCGTTGACGGCGGCCGACATCCGCCACACCCGCTGGCCCCGGACCAGCACCTCCCTCGCCCGCCGGGCGTAGAGCCGCAGCACGTACGGCCGGGCGAGGCTGGTCCGCACGTCGTCCTGGCCGTGGACGGCCTCCTCCATCACGGCGGCGAGGTCCGTCCACGCCTCCTCCTCGGCCATCCGGGCCGGGGCGATCCGCCGGGTGGGCCGGCGCAGGACGGCCGCGAGCAGCGCGGACAGCGCGAGCATGCTCAGCCCGGCGGGCCACCACACGACGAGTGCGACGATCACCGAGAGCAGGCCCGTGGCGGCCATCTGCGCGATCCGCGTGCCGTGGCCGCGCACCTCGGAGGCGACCTGGTAGACGTCGCCGTCGATCCGGTCCAGCAGCTCGCCGACCGGGGTGGCCTCCAGCGTGGGCAGGTCCTGCCCGAACGCCACCCGGCACAGCCGCCGCCGGACGGCCGCGGACCAGTCGGCGGTCAGCCCGGCCATCAGCAGGTTGATCGCGAGGTCGGTGAAGACGGCGGCGCAGAGCGCCACCGCGAGGAGCGTGAACAGCGCGCCCGAGCGGTGCAGCAGCACCGGGCCGGCGAGCGCCGCGGCGGACGCCTGGCCCGCGGCGCCGAGAACCACCAGCACGGCCACGAGCGTCATGCGGCGTGGCGAGGTCGCCCACAGGTCGCGGAAAAGGCGCATGCTCGGTCCCTCCGGACGTGGGGTGGCGGTGCCTCCACCCTGCGCGATCCGGGCGGGGGCGCACAACGCATTTACCGAAAGGGGCGCAAGCGCCCGTGCGGTCCGGGGTGCCGCCCGGACGGTCGTCAGGATCCCGCTACACCGCAGGCGTCGACAGGGGTGCCGTTCCGTTCAGAAGAGGACGGTGGCCAGGGTGCCGACCGGGCGGAAGCCGCAGCGCTCGTACACCCGGCGGGCCGGCAGGTTGAAGTCGTTGACGTACAGGCTGACGGTCGGGGCCACCCGCAGCAGCGCGTCGCGCACCACCGCCGCCATCGCCGCCGTGGCGATGCCCCGGCCACGCCACGGCGGGGCCACCCAGACCCCCTGGACCTGCGCGGTGCGCCGGGTCACCACCGCCAGCTCGGCCTTGAACACCACCTGGCCGTCGACGAACCGGGCGTACGCCCGGCCGGACCGGACCAGGTCGGCGACCCGCCGCCGGTAGCCGCGGCCGCCGTCCTCGGCCAGCGGCGACACGCCGACCTCCTCGGTGTACATGGCCACGGCCGCCGGGAACAGCTGGTCGACCTCGCCGCCGCGCACCCGGCGCACCTGGTCGTCGGCGGGCACGGCGGGCAGCGCGTCGGTGACCAGCAGCGGCTGGTTGGGACGGACGTCGCGGGCCGGGCCCCAGTGCGCGGCGAGCCGGTCCCAGAGCCCGAGCACCGCGTCGGCCCGCCCCACGATGGACGAGCAGAGCCGCTCCTCGGCGGCGAGCAGGTCGGCGAAGGCGGCGACCGCGGGCTCCGAGGCCAGCACCGGGGTCAGGTTGCCGCCGAGCCAGCAGATCGACTCCAGGTTGCGGCGCGTGCCGTACCCGAGGATCCGCCCCTCGGCCCGCCACCAGGCCAGCCCGCGGGCCGCGACCCGCTCCGCGACCTGCGCGCCCGCGAACGGGTCCAGGTCGAGCAGCCGCTCCACCGCGCGGCGTTCCGACTCCCCCAGTTGCCGTACCGGCACCGTCAGCACGGGTACCAGCCTGCCAGATCAAGCGGCCCCCGCGCGGCTCGACCAGCCGGCCGGGTCGGCCGTCCGCCCGTCGGCCGGGTGGCGAGCCCGCGCGGCCGGCGGGCCCGACCGGTCAGACCGACGCGGCCTCCGGGGCGACGGCCACCTCCCGGGTCCGCGCGGCCCACCGCACCACCGGCGGGACGAGGGCCCCGAGCAGCAGGAACAGCCCGCCGAGCAACAGCGAGCTGCGCTGCGCGCAGGCCAGGTGACGCGGGTTGGGCACCAGTTCACCCTGAATCAGGCCCCTCAGGGGGCGGTCAGTGGACCGTCACCGTGGCGCCGGGGACCACGTCCCGCAGGTCCTCGGGGATCTCCGCGCCCATCTCGTCGGCGATCCGCAGCGCCTCCTCGATCAGGGTCTCCACGATCTGCGACTCGGGGACGGTCTTCACGACCTGCCCCTTCACGAAGATCTGCCCCTTGCCGTTGCCGGAGGCGACGCCCAGGTCGGCCTCCCGGGCCTCGCCCGGGCCGTTGACGACACAGCCCATGACGGCCACCCGCAGCGGCACCGGCAGCCCCTCCAGGCCGGCGGTGACCTCCTCGGCCAGCTTGTAGACGTCCACCTGGGCGCGCCCGCAGGACGGGCAGGAGACGATCTCCAGGCCCCGCTCGCGCAGCCCCAGCGACTCCAGGATCGCGGCGCCGACCTTGATCTCCTCCACGGGCGGGGCCGACAGCGAGACGCGGATCGTGTCGCCGATCCCCTCGGCCAGCAGCGCGCCGAACGCGACCGCCGACTTGATCGTGCCCTGGAACGCCGGGCCCGCCTCGGTCACGCCGAGGTGCAGCGGGTAGTCGCACTGCTCGGCCAGCTGCCGGTACGCCCGGATCATCACCACCGGGTCGTTGTGCTTGACCGAGATCTTGATGTCCCGGAAGCCGTGCTCCTCGAACAGCGAGCACTCCCACAGCGCCGACTCGACCAGCGCCTCCGCGGTGGCCTTGCCGTACTTGGTGAGCAGCCGCTTGTCCAGCGAGCCGGCGTTGACGCCGATGCGGATCGGCACGCCCGCGTCCCCGGCCGCCCTGGCGATCTCCTTCACCTTGTCGTCGAACTGCCGGATGTTGCCCGGGTTCACCCGGACCGCCGCGCAGCCGGCGTCGATCGCGGCGAAGACGTACTTCGGCTGGAAGTGGATGTCGGCGATGACCGGGATCTTCGACTTCTTCGCGATCGCCGGCAGCGCCTCCACGTCGTCCTGCGACGGCACGGCCACCCGGACGATCTGGCAGCCGGCCGCGGTCAGCTCGGCGATCTGCTGGAGGGTGGCGTTGACGTCGGCGGTGAGGGTGGTGGTCATCGACTGCACCGACACGGGCGCGCCCCCGCCGACCGGCACCGGGCCGACCATGATCTGGCGGCTGGCCCGACGCGGGGCGAGCGCGGGGGGCGGCACGGCGGGCATACCGAGACTGACAGCGGTCACTTCAGGCACTCACCTTGAGAAGAGCGTGATCGGGTTGACGACGTCCGCGGTGACGGTCAGCAGCGTGAACACGCCGCCGATCAGGATCACCGCGTACGTGATGGGCATGAGTTTGAGGTAGTCGACGCGGCCCGGGTCGGGGCGGCGCAGGCGCGCGTAGATCCAGGACCGGACGCGCTCGAACCAGGCGATGGCGATGTGCCCGCCGTCGAGCGGCAGCAGCGGCAGCAGGTTGAACACGCCGATGAAGAAGTTCAGCGAGACGAACAGCATGAAGAACCCCAGCCAGGCGTCGTTCTCCACGAACTCGCCGCCGAGCCGGCTGGCGCCGACCACGCTGATCGGGGTGTCCACGTCCCGCTCGCCGCCGGTGATCGCCGTCCAGAGGGCGGGGACCTTCTGCGGGATCCGCTTGATCGCCTCGTACGTGCCGACGGCCATGTCGCCGGTGAAGCGGCCGGTGGCGCCGAACGCCTCCAGCGGCCCGTAGCTGACCACGGTGGGGGTCGTGAACCGGAGGCCGATGCCGAGCGCGGAGACCGGGCCGACCGGGCCCTTCGGGTCGTCCAGCGGCGGGCGTTGGGTCTCGGCGAGCACGGCCTGCGTGGTGCCCGGCTGGCCGTCGCGGACGTACCCGATGGTGGCGGTGTCGCCCGGCTTGGTCGCCCGCAGCGCGACCAGCAGGTCGCCGTAGTTGTTGACCGGGGTGCCGTTGAGCGAGGTGATCCGGTCGCCGTCGCGCAGGTTGGCCTGGGCGGCCGGGCTGGCCGGGTCGCCGGCCTGGCACGCCCGCAGGGTGCTCCCCGGCAGGATGCAGTCGTGCACCCCGATCACCGCCGGCTCCTGGCGGGCCTCGGCGTCCGTGTTCGGGAAGTCGGGGTTGGGCAGGCCGGCGGAGACCGCGATGAACCAGGTGGCGACCAGCGCGAGCGCGAAGTGGGTGATGGAGCCCGCGGACATGACGATCGTCCGCTTCCAGACCGGGTACCGCCACATCGCCCGGGGCTCGTCGGCCGGGTCGACGTCGTCGTCCTG
This sequence comes from Micromonospora sp. NPDC048830, assembly GCF_043198215.1. Taxonomy (NCBI): domain Bacteria; kingdom Bacillati; phylum Actinomycetota; class Actinomycetes; order Micromonosporales; family Micromonosporaceae; genus Micromonospora; species Micromonospora sp. NPDC048830. The sequence continues at coordinate 76,842 of NZ_JBICUP010000023.1, read as the reverse complement.
CGGCGTCATGCCGACGATCTTGCAGAACCCGCCGAGCGGGATGCCCTTGATCCCGTACTCGGTCTCGCCCCGCCGGAACGACCAGAGGGTGGGCCCGAAGCCCACGAAGTAGCGGGTGACCTTCATCCCGAACGCCTTGGCGGTGAGCATGTGCCCCGCCTCGTGCAGGCTCACCGAGACGAGGATGGCCAGGGCGAACAGCACCACCCCGAGCAGGTACGCCATCAAGCTCCTTCCACCGACGCCGAGATGATCTCCTGCGCGTGCGCCCGCGCCCACGACTCGGCGGCGAGCACGTCCTCGACGGTACCTGGTTCGTCGAAATCGGGAGCGGCGTCCAACACTGTCCGCAGGGTGTCCACGATGCCGAGGAACGGCAGCCGGCCGGCGACGAACGCCGCGACGCACTCCTCGTTGGCCGCGTTGTAGATCGCCGGGCGGCACCGCCCCGCCTCGCCGGCCGCCTTCGCCAGCGCCACCGCCGGGAACGCCTCGTCGTCCAGCGGGGCGAACTCCCAGGTGTGGGCCTTCGTCCAGTCCACGGCGGCCGCGGCGTCGGGCACCCGGTCGGGCCAGCCGAGGCCGAGCGCGATCGGCAGCCGCATGTCGGGCGGGCTGGCCTGCGCGAGGGTCGACCCGTCGGCGAACTCGACCATCGAGTGGATCACCGACTGCGGGTGCACCATCACGGTGATGTCGGCGTACGGCACGTCGAACAGCTCGTGCGCCTCGATCACCTCCAGCGCCTTGTTGACCATCGTGGCGGAGTTGATCGTGACGACCGGCCCCATGTTCCAGGTCGGGTGGGCCAGGGCCTGCTCCGGCGTGACCTCGGTCAGTTCGTCGCGCCGCCGCCCCCGGAACGGCCCGCCGCTGGCCGTGACGACCAGTCGGCGCACCTCCCCCCGGGTGCCGCCGCGCAGGCACTGCGCCAGCGCCGAGTGCTCGGAGTCGACCGGAACGATCTGCCCCGGCCGTGTCACCGCGGCCTTGACGAGGGGGCCGCCGGCCACCAGCGACTCCTTGTTGGCCAGCGCGAGGGTACGCCCGGCGCGCAGCGCGGCGAGGGTCGGCGCGAGCCCGAGCGAGCCGACCACGCCGTTGAGCACCACGTCGCAGGGCCACTGGGCCAGCTCTGTCATCGCGTCCGGCCCGGCCACGATCTTGGGCAGCCGGAAGTCGCCGGTGGCCCAGCCGCGCCGGCTCGCCTCCGCGTAGAAGGCGAGCTGGAGGTCCTGCGCGGCCGACGCCTTCGCCACGCCGACCGCCTCGACGCCGAGTTCGAGGGCCTGGGCGGCGAGCAGCTCGACGTTGCCGCCCCCGGCGCCGAGCGCGACCACCCGGAACCGGGCGGGATTGCGCCGGACGATGTCGACGGCCTGCGTGCCGATCGAGCCGGTCGACCCGAGCAGGACGAGATTGCGGGGAGAGCTCACCCGGTCATTCTTCCCCAGGGTGTCTGAGCGTTGGCTGAGAGCCTCACATGATCGCCCGGCGACCAGGCCGACGCTCGAGTTCTGGACACTTACCGTTCGCTGCGAGCGGCAACTGTCCAAGATCGGGACGCGCGGGCCGCAGGTGAGCGGACCGGGGCGGCACGGTCACCGCGACCCAAAACCTCACCCGTTCCGGGTGATGTCCGCACACCACCTCGTCACCTACAACAGGATGATGCAGCGAAAAAAGGTCGCCGGAACAGAGCATCCCATAACCGATTTCTTCGAGCGGCTGGGCCGAAATGAGGTACCCGGTGTTGAGTATTTGCCGCACGGGGTGCGCGGCACGATCCGCTTTGACCTGGAGACTGACTCGAGGGCCGACCAATGGTTTGTCACCCTGGACAAGGGGAAGGTACGGGTGTCGCGCGAAGATCACCAACCGGATGCTGTCATTCGCGGCCCCCGACCCCTGTTCGACGAGCTGGCCACAGGTAATGAGCGATTCGCCGTACTGTTTTTCCGGAACGAGATGATCGTCGAGGGGTCTCTGGGCCTGGTGGATATCCTCGCCCGGCTCTTTCCTGGCCCCCCCTCCGCGCATCACCCGCGTGACTTCGTCCGCAAAACCCGCGAGAGGAGGCATTGAGGCATGAACGAGCGAGGCGTTGCCATCCTGGACGGCAACACGTTCATTGTCAGTGACGAGCGCGGAGACATCAACCCCTCCCCGGTCTATCCGTCCGGGCTCTTTTCATTTGATACCCGCTTTCTTTCGACCTGGGTCCTCAGCATCAACGGAGGCCGACTCAATGCGCTTTCGAGGGACGACCTGCAGTATTTTGAGACCCGGTTTTTCCTCGTCCCCGGCGAGCCCACCCACTACATTGATGCGAAAGTGTCGGTCATCCGAGAACAGTCGATATCGGTAAATTTCACCGAACGGCTGACTGTCATCAACCACGATATCAAGCCTGCGTGTCTCAAGCTACGGGTGGATATGGGGAGCGACTTCGCCGACCTGTTCGAGATCAAAGATGGGCGGCAGAAGCGCGGTACGACGTCGGTGCTCAGGGAAGATAACCGCCTGCGCTTCATCTACAAGCGAGAAAAATTCCGTCGGGGAACGTTCGTTTCCAGCTCCGCGCCAGCCCTGGTCGACGATGGCGGGATGACCTTCGACATCCGTCTGGAACCGCGTGAGTCCTGGCAGACCGAGCTGCACGTGCAGCCGGTGGTCCATGGTCCTCCCCGGGGTGTGGGCGATGCCGAGACCGTCTGGGCCGCCTATCGGAGAAGGCCTAAACGAAAACTGCGCCAGGATCTGGAGCGCTGGCTGGACGAGATGCCGGAGCTCGTCTGTGACTTCGCACCACTGCAGACGGCGTACGAGCGAAGCCTGGTCGATTTGGCGGCCATGCGGTATTCGTCCCTGTCCGATCCGAACCCCATTTTCACGGCGGGGTTGCCCTGGTTCATGACCGTTTTCGGCCGGGACAGCCTCTTCATCAGCCTGCAAACGCTGCCGTTTGCGCCGAAACTGACGCGACCCATCCTGCGTTTGTTGGCACTCTTGCAGGGCCGGAAGCTTGACGACTTTCGCGAGGAAGAGCCGGGGAAGATCATACACGAGCTCCGCTATGGTGAAACGGTAGCCTTTGAGGAGCAGCCACATAGCCCCTACTTCGGCTCGGCCGACTCAACGCCCCTGTATATAATTCTGCTTGACGAGTACGAGCAGTGGACCGGCGACTCGGACCTGGTGCGATTGTACGAACGCGATGCCCGGGCCGCCCTGCGGTGGATCGACGAATACGGTGACCTGCTGGGCAACGGCTACATCTCGTACCAGCGGCGCAACACTAGGAACGGATTGGAAAACCAGTGCTGGAAGGACTCCTGGGACTCGATCTCCTACCGTGACGGCAGGCTCCCGGACCTGCCCAGGGCGACCTGCGAACTACAGGGCTACGCCTACGACGCCAAGGTACGCGGCGCGCGGCTGGCCCGCGAGTGCTGGAATGACCCAGAGTACGCCGACCGCCTGGAACGGGACGCGGCGCAACTCAAGGAGCGTTTCAACCGCGACTTCTGGGTAGCTGACAGGGAGTACTATGCGCTCGCCCTCGATCCCGAGGGGAAGCCGGTTGACGCGCTGTCGTCCAACATGGGGCACCTGCTGTGGAGCGGGATCGTCGAGCCGGCACGCGCAAAGAAGGTGGCCGAGCATCTGCTCGGGCCGAGCATGTTCTCGGGCTGGGGCGTACGCACCCTCGCTGAGAGCGAAGCCCGGTACAACCCGGTCGGGTACCACGTGGGCACGGTGTGGCCGTTCGACAATTCGATCATTGCGTGGGGACTCTGGCGCTACGGCTTCCGGGAAGAGGCCGGGCGCATAGCCGAAGGCATCATCGAAGCCTCCGAGTATTTTGGTGGTCGCCTGCCCGAGGCCTTCGCCGGCTACGATCGGGCGTTGACCGGATACCCCGTCGAGTACCCGACGGCATGCAGCCCGCAGGGCTGGTCGGCTGGGGCCACATTGCTGTTTCTCCGTACGATACTCGGCCTCAACCCGCACGAAGATCACCTCGCGGTGGAGCCACACCTGCCGCCCTCGATGAACCGGATCGAGCTGCTCGGCATCCCTGGGCGCTGGGGGCGGGCCGACGCCTTCGGCCGCCGGGCCAGTGCCCGCCCGAAACCACACTCTCGGGTCCTCAGGCGAGGCGCCTCCGGCACCGACCGCTGACGTGCTTCACACCGCGGTTACTCCGATTCTGGCAGCGGACGCCAGGTGCCGCCGAGGGGGATGCCGGCGGCCGTGGCGATCCGGTCGCGCGACTCCAGCAGTCGGGCGCGCAGCGCTGGCAGGTCGACATCGACCAGTACGCCGTCGTGTTTGACCACGTGGCCGGCGACGAGAACCGTGTCGACAAGGCCGGGATGGCCGGCAGTGACGACCGTGCCGGCCGGGTCGAAAACCGGAAACACAGTGAGGTCGTCGGCGCGCAGCAGGATCACGTCGGCGTCCTTGCCGGGCGTAAGGCTGCCGGTCCGGGTTTCGAGCCCGCACGCCCGGGCGCCGTCGACGGTGGCGTACTCCAGCAGGTCCCGGGAGCGCAGGCCGCCGTCCAGGCCGCGCTGCACGGCGTAGGCGGTGCGCATCGTGGAGAACATGTCGCCGCCGACCGCCGGGCAGTCGTCGATGGACAGGGCCGGGCGCAGGCCGGCGGCCAGCACCCGGCCAGTCATCGGCCAACCGAAGCCCATCTTCAGCTCGACGTCCGGGCTGATCGAGACCGAGCTGCCGACGTCGGCGAGCATCCGCAGCTCGTCGTCAGCGATCCCGTTGGCGTGTACGAAGGTCGTGGTGGCCCGGAGCAGGCGGTGCTCACGGAGGTCGGCAATCGGGCGTTGAGTCCCGACGGACGCCACGTGCAGGCTGGTGCGCAGCCCGAGTTCGGCCGCCAGTTCCAGGTCACTGGCGACGGTATCCATTGTGGTGTAATCCGCACCGCGCAGTCCCAGCGCCATGGTGACCAGGCCGTTGCCGGAAAATCCGGAGTGGACGCGGCGGATCTCGGCGTCGATCGGGTCGGTGGTGCCCCACCCGGCGCCGTAGCAGAAGATCGACCGCCCCGGCGCGTCCCGCAGCCCGGCGACGGCGGCGTCGGCGTGCTCGGGGCTCTCCGCGCAGTGAAACCAGTCCAGCATCGTGGTCACGCCGGAGTGCAGGGCCTCCAGCCGGCCGAGCAGATTACCGAGATAGACATCCTCGGGCTGGTAACGGGGGCGCAGCGTGCCGTGCATCGTCGCCAGGTAGTCGGCGAACGTCCAGTCCGCGCCCATACCGCGAAATGCCGTTTGCCACGTGTGCCGGTGCGTGTCGACGAAGCCGGGCAGCACGATCCGGTCGGTCGCATCGATCACCTCGGCGTCCGGCGCGTCGATCCTCTCGGCCACCTCGACGATCACGCCGTCTTCGACCAGCACGTCGCCGCTCGCGAAATCACCGACGGCCGGGTCCAGGCTGAGCACAGTACCGCCAGTAAGCAAAATCCTCACCGCGTGAACTCCTCCACGTACGTTCCGAATCGCTCGCTGCGTCGGCCGCGGCGAGCGCATCGGCGACCAGGTCGGCCGTCTCGTCCTACGCATGCGGCAAACCGGACCAGGCCGAGCGGGGGACCCTTGACGCGGCGATCTGTCCCCGCTAAGCCTACCCACATGGACGGCGGATATACGGGCAGCGACTCCACGCCGCCGAGGCTGGCCGAAGTCGGTCGCGCAGGACAAGGACGAGATCGCCCGCCGCCTCTTCGCCCTGAACGCCGAGATCGCGGCGGGCCGGCGCGCCTACGACCCGTTCGCCGGCAGGGACGGCAAATCCGTCGCCCAGCAGCTCGGGCTACCTGTCGGCTGACGTCCAACCTTCGGCGCCCCGCCGTCCAGCGGGGCACCGAAGGCCATCCGCTATCGACGGCTGCCGAAGTCTTCCGATCGAGTGGCCTGGACGAAACCGACCCAGGCCGCCGACGTGAAGCTCAACGCCGGCCCGCCCCGATCCTTGCTGTCCCGCACCCCGATGGTGTCAGCGAACGCCGCCACCTCGACGCAGTTCCCCTCGCCGCCAGAACGGGACGACGTGCGCCACACCCCGTCACGTCTCATCAGCCATCTCCTTCGCTAGCGCCGCCACAAATTCGCGGCTCTCATCCTCGTCAAGCGCCCGGTCGCCGAGTGAGCGCCAGGCGTCCTCGTAAGTCTGGATCTCGTGGGCCTTGTCCAGGTAGACAGCGCCGCACGGGCCGTCCATGTAGATGGTGGTCGGCTCCGGCTCCCGGACATCGGTCGGGAAGTCGAGCATGGTGAACGTGCCCGACTGGGCCCAGCGGAACAGCCCGGCCCTCAGCGGTAACACCCGAAGGCGGATGTTGTGCTGGCGACTCGTCACCACCAGCGCTTCGAGTTGGCGGACCATTGCCACCCGGTCACTCAGTGGGCGGCGCAGCACCGCCTCGCTGAGGATCACGTCGAGGTGCGGCGCCCTGGGTATCGCTCTGGCAAGGAGCCGCTGCCTGCGCAGCCGCACCTCCACCTTGGCTCTGCGCTCCGCCTCACTCAACTGCGGACTGTCAGTGGCGATCACCTCGGTCATGTACTCGACCGTCTGAAGCAGTCCGGGCACAAGGTTGACCTCGTAGTGCCGAATCTTGGTCGCGGCGGCCTCCAGGCCGACGTACAGCTTGAACCAGTCCTTGATCGCCTCCCCGTAGCTGTGCCACCAGCCGTGCGCCTTGGTCTCCCGGGCCAGGGCGCGCAGCGTCTCGATGGTCTCCCGCGATGCGCCGTACACCCGGCACATGACCTCCACATCGTTCGGGTGCATGGAGACCTGACCGGTCTCGTACCGCCAGATCCGGGGCGCCGACCATTCCAGTTCCTTCGCCGCCGCCGAGACCGTGACGTACGCATTTTCGCGAAGTTCTCTCAGATACCTGCCGAGTTGCCTACGCGGGACGGTGCTTCCCGAGTCGTCCACGTCATCCCCTTTTCTGCTGTCGCGTAAGGCACCTCATCCCTTGGTTCGCATTCTGCTCCGAAAGCTTGCTCACAACCAGCAGCGAAACGAGCATCGTTGGTGATCGCCGTCCGGCAACGGCGGTCCCGTCGGGGGCAGGAGTCGCCTCCCGAAACCTCATCCCGACTCCTGCCCCCATTCCACGAACCGACCACATCCGGAGGCACGCGTGGGAATTCTCGGAAAGCGGCCGTCCGCCGGCCCCGTACCGCTCGGCCCGAGGCACCGCCGCGACTGGTCACGGTGGGGCCGGTACTGCACCTGCGGGCTGCGCTGGCCCTGCCCGGACCGGCGCGCGGGCGTACCGGTCGAGGAGCCACCGCCGACGCCGCCGGGGCTGCCCGCGCAGCGCAATCACCTCTGGGACGGCCCCACGGCGGTGCACTGGATCGGCGCGGCGGGCCTGGTCACGCGGGGGCAGGCGTATCGGGCGAACGGGAGACGCCGATGACCATGCCGACGGTGGCACCGCTCGTCTCCGTCGGTGACGTGGTCACGATCGCCGAGGCCGACTACTGCTACGGCACCGGCCCGCTGCGGCTGCGGATAACGCAGCGGCCCGCCGGCCTCGACCACCCCGCCCTGGAGTGGGTCGAGCTGACCGGCGTGGAACTGCGGCCGGACGGCAGCCCCGCGCCCGGCGACCAGGCCCGGACGGCGCTGGTCCGGGTGGCCGCGCTCCGCGGCCGGGCGAGCGGGGCCGCGCGATGACCGACGGCCGGATATCGCCCGCCGCGCCGAACCGTCACACCGCGGCCCGGCCCGCCTGGCGCTGCCGGGTGTGCGCCGCCCCGTGGCCCTGCCAGCCGGCCAAGCTCCAGCTTCGCCGGGAGTACGCCGACGACCGGGCCGCCCTGGCCATCTACCTGTGCCTGCTCATGCACGACGCCATCGCGGACGAGCTGCGCCTGCGCGCGGCCGACGTCGACCCGGCCGCGTACTTCGTCCGGTTCATCGGGTGGACGCGCCCGTAGCGGCGAAGCTCACCGGTCGGCGCCGGCGCGGGTGAGCAGGCCGCCGAGCCGCCGGGCCACCGCCATCGACGCCGTGTTGCCGGGCGACACGACCGCCCGCACCTCGCGGGTGCCGGCCGCCATCTCCCGGGCCACGACCGCCCGGGCCGCCTCGGTGGCGTACCCGTGGCCCCAGGAGTCCGGGTGCAGGTGCCAGCCCACCTCGATGTCGTCGGTCGGCACGCCCTCGTCGCGGCCGGGCAGCGGCTTGAGCAGCACGGTCCCGACGACGACGCCGGTGTCGCGCAGCTCGATCGCCCAGGTGCCGTACCGGCCGGCGTGGTCGGCGTGCCGCGCCCGCCACAGGGCCAGCCGGTCGGCCGCCCGGGCCGGGTCGGTCAGCGGCAGGCCGGGGGCCGCCCCCAGCCAGCGGACCACCTCCGTACGGGAGTAGATGTCGTAGATCCGGGCCAGGTCGTCCGGCGCGGCGGTCCAGTCGCGGATCAGCAGGCGATCCGTGGTGAGCACGGTCATGGCGGGCGATCGTAGTGCGTACGCGTCCCCGCGCCCCAAAGGAAAGCGGGGCCGGGGGCTGCTCGCCCCGGCCCCGCCGTTCTCACGTCCTCCTGCCGCGTCGCCGCCGCCGTCGGATCCGTCGACGTCGTCCGGTCATGCCTCGCGGAGGCCGTAGCGCCCGTGGAGGCGGGCCAGCGGGCCGGGCGCCCACCAGTTCCAGCGGCCGAGCAGGCGCATGGTGGCGGGCACGAGCAGCGCCCGGACCAGGGTCGCGTCGACGACGATGGCCACGAGCATGCCGATCCCGATCAGCTTGATGTAGGTCATCCCGCCGGTGGCGAAGCCGGCGACCACGATGATCAGCAGCAGGGCGGCGGCGGTGATGATCCGGCCGGTGCGTTGCAGGCCGGCGGCCACCGCCGCGGTGTTGTCGCCCGTGCGGTCCCACTCCTCGCGGACGCGGGAGAGCAGGAACACCTCGTAGTCGGTGGCCAGCCCGAACAGCACCGCCAGCATGAGGACCGGGTTGCTCGGCTCGATGAAGCCGGTCGGGGTGAAGCCGATCAGGTCGGCCAGGTTCCCGTCCTGGAAGATCCAGACCACCACGCCGAACGACGCGCCGATCGACAGCAGGTTCATCAGCACGGCCTTCACCGGCAGGACCACCGAGCCGAACGCCAGGAACAGCAGCACGAGGGTCGCGCCGGCCATCAGCAGGGCCATCCAGGGCAGCCGCTCGCCGAGGCCGTCCAGCAGGTCCCGGTCGGCGGCGGGCCGGCCGCCCACCAGCACCTCCGCGCCGGCGGGCGAGGGCAGGGCGCGCAGCTCGCGCACCACGTCCTGGGCGACGTCGCCGGTCGGCTCGCCGGGGTAGCTGACGGTCAGCAGCGTCGAGCTACCCCTGTTCGCCGCCACCTGCACGCCGGTCACGCCGGGCACCGCCGCGACCCGGTCGGCGAACGACCGTGCCGCCTCGGCGGGCGCCCCGGAGACCAGCACGTCGATCGGGGCGACCGTGCCGCCGGGGAACTCGGCGGCGATCCGCTCGGAGACCACCCGCGGCGCGGCGTCGACCGGGAGCACCCGCTCGTCGAACCCGCCGAACGTGATCCGCAGGAACGGCGTCGCCAGCAGCGCGAGCACGACGGCGACCCCGGCCAGGTAGCCCACGGGACGGGCCATCACGCTGCGCGCGATGCGGGCCCAGGCGCCGCCGCCCGCGGCCTCCGCCGGCCGCCCACCCCGCGCCCGCCGCCCCCACGGCAGCGGTACGCGCAGCGCGTCGATCCGGCTGCCGAGCACCGCGAGCAGGGCCGGGAGCACGGTCAGCGCCGCCAGCATCGCGACCAGCACGGCGGCCATCCCGCCGAGCCCCATCGAGCGCAGGAACGGCTGCGCGAAGATCAGCAGGCTGGCCAGGGCGAGGGCGACGGTGAGCCCGGAGACCAGCACCGTGCGGCCGGCCGTGGCGATCGTGCGGCCGATCGCCCCGGCGGTGTCATGGCCGGCGGCCAGCTCCTCCCGGAACCGGCTGACCACGAACAGGGCGTAGTCGACCGCCATCCCGAGGCCGATCAGCGTGATGATGTTGATCGCGAAGATCGACACGTCGGTGACCAGGTTGAGCAGGCGGACCGCGACGAACGCGCCGAGGATGGCCAGCCCGCCGACGAGCAGCGGGGTGGTGGCGGCGACCAGCCCGCGGAAGATGAACACCAGCAGCACCAGCAGGACCGGCATGGAGAGCACCTCGGCGCGGGTGATGTCCGCCGTGGTCCGCGTGTTGGCCTCCCGCAGGAAGGCGATCGTGCCGCCGACCTCGGTACGCAGGCCGGGCGCGTCCAGTGCCGGGCGCACCGCCTCGTACGCCTCGCCCCGGGCGTCGTCGTCGCTGCCGGCGAGCTGGAGCACCGCGTACGTGGCCCGCCGGTCGGTGGCGACGAGGGCCAGGGCCTGGGTGTCGTACCAGGTGGTGACGCTGGTGACCTCCGGGCGCTGGCGCAGTGCGGCGACCGTGCCGGCGACCGGGTCGCGGAACGCCGGCTGGTCCACCGTCGCCGTGTCGCTGGACCACAGCACGACGAGGTCGGCGCCCTGCCGGCCCAGCTCGGCGGTGATCCGCTCCGTCGCCTGGCTGGACTCGCTGGCCGGGTCGTCGAAGCCGCCCCCGGTCAGCTCCCCGAAGACGCCGGCGCCCCAGGTCGAGCCGACCACGGCCAGCGCCACCGCGGCGGCGAGCACCGCCCATCTGACCCGCACCACCGCGCGCCCCCACCAGGCGAACATCGCCTTCCCCCTCACCGACCGCTAAGGTCGAAGTCGTAACCACCGATCATCCGAGTGAACGCCGTTTACTATTGCTACGCCGTTCACTCCTGTCAAGCGAGGTGACGGATGAGCGCACCGAGCCGGCGGGAACGCCTGCGTACGGCGGCCGTGTCCGAGATCAAGGACGGCGCGCGGCGGCTGCTGGTGACGGGCGGGGTCGAGGCGGTCTCGCTGCGCGCCATCGCCCGCGACATGGGTATGACCGCCCCCGCCCTCTACCGGTACTTCCCCAGCCTCGAGGCGCTGATCGCCGGCCTGGCCGGCGACCTCTACGACGAGCTGCGGCACACCGTCGAGGCGGCCCGGGACGCGGCCGGGCCGGAGCCGGCCGGCAAACTCCTCGCGATGTGCCGGGCGATGCGCCGCTGGGCCGTCGACCATCCCGCCGAGTTCACGCTCATCTTCGGCAGCCCGGTCCCCGGGGTCGTCGCGTTCGCCGAACAGTGCGCCGACGCCGACCACCCGGGCGCCCGGTTCGGCGCGGCGTTCCTCGGCCCGTTCGTGGCGCTCACGCGCGGCGCGACCCTGCGCGTCCCGCCGCCCGAGGCGGTCCAGCGACACCTCGCCGGGCACCTCGCCCCGCTCTTCGCCCGGCACGGCGACCTGCCCGTCGAGGTCGCGTACGCGTTCCTCTCCGCCTGGGCGCGCCTCTACGGGCTCGTGGCGATGGAGGTGTTCGGCCACCTCGCCTGGGCGGTGGACGACCCGGAGGCGCTGTTCGAGACCGAGCTGGCGACGATGCTGGCGCAGCTCGCCCCGGCCCCGAGCGGAGACGCCCTCCCGCCGGGGGCCGCGCGCCACTAGGCTGCCCGAGCATGAGCGATGCGAGCGAGCTGCCGGCCCGCGTCGACGTCGTGGTGGTCGGCTCCGGGCACAACGGGCTGGTCTCGGCGATCCTGCTGGCCCGCGCCGGCCTGGACGTCGTCGTGCTTGAGGCGGCCGACGTGATCGGCGGCGCCACCCGGACGGAGAACCCGTTCCCGAAGGTGCCGGGGCTGCGCCACTCCACCGGGTCGTACCTGCTGGGCTGATGCCGCCGGAGCTGCTCGCCACGCTCGACGTACGCATCCCGGTGCTGCGCCGCGACCCGCACTACTTCCTGCCGACGCCGGGCGGGCTCGGCTCGCCGTACCTGCTGTTCGGCAGCGACGCGGCGGCGAGCCGGCGGCAGGTCGCGGAGATGTTCTCCCCCGCCGACGCGGCCGCCGACGACGCGCTCCAGGCCGAGCTGGCGGCGCTGCGCGACGACCTCGGCCCGGCCTGGCTGGCCGAGCCGCTGCCGGTGGAGGAGACCGCCGAGCGGTACGTCCGCCCGGCGCTGCGGCAGGCGTTCGTGGACCTGGTCCGCGGCTCGGTCGCCGACTACCTCCCGGCGGGCAGCGTCATCGGTGCCGCCGGCCACAACGCGGCCCGCCGCATCCTGTCCGACCTGGGCCGGGTGAAGGAAGGGCCCCTTGTTAACGCCTCCGGTAGAGAAGGGTTCCCTTCTCACACCGGAGGCACGGGGCAGCTCGGGCGGCGGTCGGGGAATGGGGCGGGGGCGGGGGCGTCAGCCCGCCTGGGTGGCGGCGTCGGCGCGGTGGGCGCGGATCTTGTGGCCGACACTGGTGAGGCAGCGGCCGCTGGCCAGGTCGAACTTCCAGCCGTGCAACTGGCAGGTGAGCTGGTCGCCCTCGACGATGCCGAACCGGCTCAGGTCCGCCTTCAGGTGCGGGCAGCGGCGCTGCACCACCCAGTCGCCGATGGTGATGTCCTCGGCGTCGACCGCCCGCTCGTGCTCGTCGTACCAGCCCTCGGCGTACTGGAGGCGCTCCTCCGACAGGCACTTGAAGAACGCGTAGACGAACTCGTTGTACTGGCCGATCCGGGCCGCCGAGAAGCGGCAGGACAGGAACAGCGAGTTGACCCAGTCCACCTCGCCGGTGTGCAGCAGGTGCTCCACCAGCGCCCGCTCGGTACGGAACCGGTAGCGCACCTTCTCGTCGGCGTACGGGCGGACCTCCTTGCCGGGGAAGTCCACCACGATCGACTCAACCGACTCGCCGCCTGCGCCGTCGGTTTCGACGAGGTCGAAGCGGACCGGGCCGCCCACCCCCTTGGCCAGGTAGATCGACTCGTCCAGCAGCGGCTCGATGCGGCGCTTCATCTCGCCGAGCACGTCGACCTCGGGGTGCCGCCAGGACGCCTTCTCGGCCTCGATGATCCCGCGCTTGCGCTCCCGCATCTCCTCCAGGTGAGTGGCCTTGTTCGCGAAGAACTCCGCCACGGGCACCGGGTGCGTGGTCTCGCAGCCCTCGGCGGTGACCTCGGCGACGCTGCCCGGCAGCAGCACCACCCCGTTGGTGCCGCCGACCTTGGCGTACTCGGACAGGAAGACCGACTGGTCGGGGAAGATGTTGCCCTCGTCGCCGTGGATGTCGTTGAACTGCCACAGCGCGTCGTCGAGGAAGCACGGCGGGCCGGCGATCGGGAAGACGTGGTCGGCCTTCAGGTCGTCGATGTAGCGCCAGGTGCGGTCGAACTGCCGCTCCCGCTTCTGCTTGCCGAACGCCGTCTTCGCCGACTGCGGCAGCTCGTAGACCATCGGGTACCAGATCGCCCCGGAGAACTGGAGCAGGTGCGCGTGCACGTGGCCCAGCTCGGCGAAGACGCTCAGGTCGGCGGGGCGGGCGTCGTTCTGGTTGAGCAGCCGTACGCCGTCGTACTCCACCCACAACGACGAGTCGCCGATCGGGCCGTCGGTCGGGCTGGTCAGCGCCTGGATCATGATTTTCAGGCCGCCGGGCAGCTCCACGACCTGCTCGTTCGGCGCCTTGAGGAACTTCGTGAAGCCCAGCGCCCGCAGCTCGTCCTCCATCTCCGAGGTGGGAAACTCGGGCAGCAGGACGGTCGCGTCCTTGGACACGAAGTCGCGCAGGTGCTTGGCGTCGAAGTGGTCCCGGTGCAGGTGCGACACGTACAGGTAGTCGACCTGGCCCAGGCGCTCCCAGTCGAGCTGGGAGTTGTCGGGGAAGGGGAACCACGAGGCGAAGTAGGCGGGATTGACCCACGGGTCGCACAGGATGCTGCCCGCGGCCGTGTCGATCCGCATGCTGGCATGTCCCGTACCGGTCACTCGCACCGCAGTCCCCCTCGAAACGACAATCAGGCGTACGCCTCGACGCTACCGGAGCCGGTGTGATCGCCGACCCGCGACGCCACCAGTGCCGGTCGACTCGGGCCGGTGGGGGCCGAACTCCCTCGGGTCGCCCGTCGTGGCGCTGGGCGTCCCGCTCCGCCCGACCCTGCACGGGAAGCCCCCACCGCGCCAGGCCAGGCATGGGGCGTGCCAGACTAACCGGAGATCCGATCGCGAGGAAGGACCGACAGTGGCAGGAAGCGAGCCGGTGACGTCCCCAGATCAGCACAAGCCCGGGCACCGCAAGGCCGGGCGGATCGGTGCGGTGCTCACCGCGCTGGTGCTGCTGGCGATGCTCTGCGGCAACCACGAGGGCAGGGTCGAGGACATCTGGCTGGTCGGCCTGGCCGTGCTGCTGCTGGCCATCGTCGTCGGCGACGCCGTGCTGCGCCGCAACGGCCTGCGGTCCTGACCGAGGGGGCGGCACACCCGCCCGGCCGGCGGTCGCACCCCGGCATCCGACGCATCGAGGGCCCGCCCCCTGCCCGGGGCGGGCCCTCGTCGTCGGTACGACCGCGGCGACCACCGCACGGAGGTCACCGCGCCCACCAGCACGGACGGCACGGACCCCGGCGGGGACGGCACGGGCGCCGGGGAGGACGACCGGGAACCCGACGCCGGACGGCAGGGAACCCGACGCCGGACGGCAGGGAATTCGGGACGGGCGCGGTACGGGCCCGTCCCGGCAGGCCGAGAGTCGCCGTCAGCGGCCGAACAGGATGTCCTGGACCTCCTTGAGTGCCGCGTCGACCTCGGCCTCGAAGTAGCCGCCCGGCACCAGGCCGAAGCGCAGCGTGTCCAGTTCCTTCGGGTTGACCGGCATGGGGCCACGGCCGGCCATGGCGCCGAGGATCCCGTCGAAGAGCCGGTCGACCTGGTCGGGGTCGTACCCGCTGCCGAACCGGCGGACCTGGAAGCTGCGGCGGATCTGGTCGACCCGGTACAGGTCACTGCCGGGAGGGCCGGCCATCGGGGGGCCGCCCGCGGGGGGGCCGCCCATCGGCGGACCGGCCATCGGCGGGGGGCCGGCGACGGGGGGCGGACCGCCCACCGGCGGGCCACCGACAGGGCCACCGTGCGGCTGCTGCGGCATCGGCGGCGGGCCGCCCGGCCCGCGCCCGCGCAGCTCGCGCAGGTCCCGCTCGGGCATCCGGATCTCGGCGGTCATGTCGGCGCGACCGCGCCGGCCCGCCTCGAAGCCGTCGAACCGGTCGTCCGGCCCGTAGCCGCCGGGCCCGCCGGACAGGCCCCTGGACGGCGGGCCGCCGTGTCCCGCGCCGGGACCCATCGGACCACCCGGAGCACCCGGGCCACCATGGCCACCCGGAGCACCCGGAGCACCCGGGCCACCATGGCCACCCGGAGCACCCGGGCCACCATGGCCACCCGGAGCACCCGGGCTGCCGTGGCCACCAGGACCACCGTGGCTACCCGGACCACCGGGAGCACCTGGACCACCGCGGCCACCCGGACCACCGGGAGCACCCGGGCCGCGGGGGGCGTCGTACCCGCCGCGCGGGCCGTCGTAGTTGCCCCCGGCGAAGGCGCCGGTCGGCTCGTCGTAGCGGCCGTAACGATCGGGCGGACCAGCCTGCGCCGGCATCGGCCGGGGTGGCATCGGCGGCGGCATCGGGCCAGGTCCCCGGTCGTCCCGCATCGGAGCGGGCCCCCGGTCGTCGAACATCGGGGCGGGCCCCCGGTCGTCGAACATCGGAGCGGGCCCCCGGTCGTCGAACATCGGGGCGGGCCCCCGGTCGTCCCGCATCGGAGCGGGCCCCCGGTCGTCGAACATCGGGGCGGGCCCCCGGTCGTCGAACATCGGGGCGGGCCCCCGGTCGTCGAACATCGGGGCGGGCCCCCGGTCGTCGAACATCGGAGCGGGCCCCCGGTCGTCGAACATCGGGGCGGGCCCCCGGTC
>NZ_JBICUP010000023.1:0-60833 GCF_043198215.1 Micromonospora sp. NPDC048830 | reverse complement strand
CGTCCCGCATCGGGGGCGCGGCCATCCGCTCCGGCGGGCCGAGCCGGTCGCCCATTCGGGGGTCACCGCCGCGACCGGCCGCTCCGCCGCGCTCCTCCAACTCGGCCAACTGCCGCTCGACGCGGTCGAGGTGCAGGTCGACCTGCCACTCGTCGTAGCCGTTGAAGCGGACCCGGAAGACGACGTCGTGGACCTCCTGGGAGGCCACGGGCGCGCCGACCGGCTGGCCGTCGAGCGTCGCCTCGACCCGGTCGAGGAAGGCGTCCACCTCGTCGACCTTGTATCCCCGGCGGAGCGCCTTACGCCGGAAACGCTGCCCCTGACTCGCCACTATGTCTCCTGGTCCTGTTCGCTACGCCCGGTCACACCGTTGTCTCCCGTGCCGCGGGGTGCCCCTGTCCTCGGCAGCGGCAAGCTGCCCGCACGCGCCGTCGATCTCGCGCCCGCGGGTGTCCCGCACCGTCGTGGACACGCCAGCCTCGCGCAGGCGGCGGACGAACTCCCGTTCGACGGGCTTGGGGCTCGCGTCCCAACGGCTGCCCGGCGTCGGGTTGAGCGGAATGAGGTTCACGTGGGCCAGCCTGCCGGCCAGCAACCGACCGAGCAGGTCCGCCCGCCACGGCTGGTCGTTCACGTCCTTGATCATCGCGTACTCGATCGACACCCGGCGGCCCGTGCGGGCCGCGTAGTCCCACGCCGCGTCCAGCACCTCGGCCACCTTCCAGCGCTGGTTGACCGGCACGAGCTCGTCGCGCAGCTCATCATCGGGCGCGTGCAGGGACAGCGCAAGGGTCACCGAGAGGTCCTCGCTGGCCAGCCGGCGGATCGCCGGGACCAGGCCGACCGTGGAGACGGTGATGTGCCGCTGGGACAGGCCGAGGCCCTCCGGAGCCGGGGCGACCAGCCGCCGGATCGCGGCGACGACCCGCGAGTAGTTGGCCAGCGGCTCACCCATCCCCATGAAGACGACGTGCGACAGGCGCGGCGGGGACCCGGCGACCGCGCCCGAGGCGGCCACGCCGGCCAGGTAGACCGCCTGGTCGACGATCTCGGCGGTGGAGAGGTTGCGGGTCAGCCCGGCCTGGCCGGTGGCGCAGAACGGGCAGGCCATGCCGCAGCCGGCCTGGCTGGAGATGCAGACGGTGACCCGGTCCGGGTAGCCCATCAGCACGCTCTCCACCAGTGACCCGTCGTGCAGCCGCCAGAGCGCCTTGCGGGTGGCGCCGCCGTCGCAGGCCAGCTCGCGGACCGGGGTCAGCAGCGTGGGCAGCAGCTCCCCCGCCAGCCGGTCCCGGGCGGTGGCGGGCAGGTCCGTCATCAGGGCCGGGTCGCGGACCAGCCGCCCGAAGTAGTGGGTGGAGATCTGCTTCGCGCGGAACGCCGGCTCACCCAGCTCGGTGACCAGGGCCCGCCGGCCGGGCAGGTCGAGGTCGGCGAGATGCCGGGGCGGCATGGCCGCACGGCGTGCGGCGGGGGCTTCCAGGGCAATGGGGATCAGCGGCAGGCTCGTCATGACCTGTCCAGTCTCCCACGCCGTTTGCCGTGCGCACCTGTCCGGAGGTGCCGAATCGCCCCCGGCCGCGCGGCCGGAACGGGCTGACCGGCGTGATACATGCCTCAACCCGCCAGCGGGACGAACACAGCCAGTAACAGGTACGCGGTGGGCACCGCGAAGAGGATCGAGTCGAGGCGGTCCATCAGGCCGCCGTGCCCGGGCAGCAGGTTGCTCATGTCCTTCACGCCCAGGTCCCGCTTGATCATGGACTCCGCCAGGTCGCCGAGGACCGCCGCGCACGACACGGCCACCCCGAACACCGCGCCCCACCAGGGCGCCACGTCGAACAGCAGCCAGAGGAGCAGGGCGCTGCCGGCCGCCGCGGCGGTGACCGAGCCCGCGAAGCCCTCCCAGGACTTCTTCGGGCTGACCGTCGGCGCCATCGGGTGCTTGCCGAAGGCGACGCCGGCGGCGTACCCGCCGGTGTCGGAGAGCACGACCGCGACCAGGGTGACCAGCACGCGCAACTGCCCGTCGTCGGGCGCGGCGGCGAGCATCGCCGCGAACCCACCGAGGAACGGCACGTACACGGCGATCAGCGTGGCCGCGGTCAGGTCGCGCTGGTAGTTGCCGGGCCCGTCGCCGAGCCGCCAGATCATCGTGCCGAGCACGGTGACCAGCAGGCCCAGGCTGAGCGCGTCCGGGCCGGCGAACCAGGCCAGCCCGACCGTGAGCACGCCGCCGGTGACCAGCGGCACCAGCGGCGGGTGCGCGCCGCCGCGGCGGACCGCCTGGGTCATCTCCCAGGTGCCGACGGCCACGGCCGCCGCGATCACGACCAGGAAGGCCGGCTGGTAGAGGAACAGCGGCAGGAGGACCGCGGCGCCGAGACCGACGCCCACGGCGATGGCGGCGGGCAGGTTACGGCCCGCCCGGCCGTGCGACGCCTGCTGCGTGGGCGGGCGGTCCGCGCTGGCCCGGCGCCGGCCGGGCTGCCGGCGGCCCGGGGGCCGCTCGGGCCCGGGATCCACCGGCTCCGGCGGGTACGGGTGCCCGCCGGGCCCACGACCCCCGCCGGGCTCGTCCGCGCCTGGCCGGTACGCCGGGAGCGACTGCGTCGCGTCGTCGGCGTACACGGGCAGGGACTGCGTCGCGTCATCGGAGTACGGCGTCCGGAACGTGTCGCCCCGGCTCGCGCCGCCGGGCAGGTGGCCGCCGCCCCAGGCCGGCTCGTCGTCCCCGGGGACCGGGCGGGCGCCGTACGGGTCGGTGGCGTCGACACCGTACGGGTCGGTGGCGTCGACGCCGTACGGGTCGGTGGCGTCGACACCGACCGGGGCCGGGCCGCGGGCCGCCGGGCGACGCGGCTCGGGCCGGGCGTCGGGGACGGCCGGGGCGTACGCGTCGGGGGCCCCGCCACGGGCCCACGTCCCCGGTTCCAGCTCACGGTCGGGCCAGGGCAACGCGGCCGGGGCGTCCGGCCGGTCCCAGCCACGGGGCTCGGCGCCGCTGTAGGGGTCGAGGTGAGACATCACGCACCGAGCGGACGCGGTACGGGGCTCACCACATGACGTACGACCAAGACCATCCCCTACAACGACTGTGCTGTCCGGTTGACCGGCCGACGGCCGGCCGACCCCGGCTGTTCACCGCACGGTGGCCGGAATCGTGCCGAGCCTACTGCACCGGCCGCCCGCGCACGGCGGACGAGGGCCGCCCCGTCGGCGCCGGGCGGGGCCCCGGGCCCGACACGCCGCGTGCCGCCCGAGCCGGCCGACGGGGGCATCCGAACCAGCCGGACGTGCGGCCCCGAGCCGGCCAACGGGGCATCCGAACCAGCCCGGACGTGCGGCCCCGAGCCGGCCAACGGGGCCCGAACCAGCCGACGTGCGGCCCGAGCCGGCCGGCGGCACGTCCCTTCCAGCGGGCCGGAACGACGAAGGCACCGGCGTCCCGCCGCCCGATGGCGGCGGCACACCGGTGCCACGGCGGGTCGCGCCGGCCGCGGGGCCGGTCGCCGATCAGACCTCGAGAAGCTCGGCTTCCTTGTGCTTGACCAGCTCGTCGACGGTCGCCACGTACTTCTGGGTCAGGTCGTCGAGGTCCTTCTCGGCGCGCCGGCCCTCGTCCTCGCCGACCTCGCCGTCCTTGACGAGGCGGTCCAGCTCCTCCTTGCCCTTCCGGCGGATGTTGCGGATGGCCACCTTGGCCTCCTCACCCTTGTGCCGGGCCACCTTGATCATTTCGCGGCGGCGCTCCTCGGTCATCTGCGGGAGCAGGATCCGCAGCTGGTTGCCCTCGTTGTTCGGGTTGACGCCGAGGTCGGAGTCGCGGATCGCCCTCTCCATGGCACCGATCTGCGAGTTGTCGTACGGCTTGATAATCACCATCCGCGGCTCGGGAACCCCGATGGACGCCATCTGCGGCAGCGGGGTCGGGCTGCCGTAGTAGTCGATGATGATCCGGGAGAACATGGCGGCGTTCGCGCGGCCGGTGCGGATCCCGCCGAACTCCTCCTTGGCGTGCTCGATCGCACGCTCCATCTTCTCCTCGGCCTCAAGGAGGGTGTCGTCGATCACCGGTCTCCTCGCCTCCTTCTGTGCTCGTCGTGGGCTGTGCTGTCGTGTCGGAGGGCCGCTGGTCGCGGGCCGGAGCCGTCGCGACCGGCCGGGGCGTTCGCCGCCGTACCGGACGTTCAGGCGGTGATCAGGGTGCCGATCTTGTCGCCGCCCACCGCCCGGATGATGGTGTCGTCGCCCTGCGCGCCGAAGACCAGCATCGGCAGGCCGTTCTCCATGCACAGGCTGAACGCGGCGGCGTCGGCCACCCGCAGGTTGCGGCGCAGCACCTCGGAGAAGGTGATCGAGTCGAGCTTGCTGGCGGTCGGGTCGACCCGGGGATCGGCGGTGTAGACGCCGTCCACCCCGTTCTTGCTCATCAGCACCACGTCGGCCCGGATCTCCAGGGCGCGCTGGGCGGCGACCGTGTCGGTGGAGAAGTACGGCATCCCGGCGCCGGCGCCGAAGATGACCACGCGGCCCTTCTCCAGGTGCCGGATCGCGCGCAGCGGGATGTACGGCTCGGCGACCTGGGCCATCGTGATCGCGCTCTGCACCCGGGTCTCGATGCCCTCCTTCTCCAGGAAGTCCTGGAGGGCGAGGCAGTTCATCACGGTGCCCAGCATGCCCATGTAGTCGGCGCGGGCGCGGTCCATGCCACGCTTCTGCAGCTCCGCGCCGCGGAAGAAGTTGCCGCCGCCGACCACCACGGAGACCTGCACACCGCGGCGGACCACGGTGGCGATCTGCCGGGCGATGGCCTGCACCACGTCCGGGTCGACGCCGATCGCGCCGCCGCCGAAGACCTCGCCGGACAGCTTCAGCACCACCCGGCGGGCCCGCCCGGGCGGTGGGGCGGTCGGATCATCCGCCGCCAGGCTCCGGTCACTCACAACCTGCGTCATCCGCCCCGCCCTTCCCCGGCACACCCCGTGCGCCGGTTACCGCATACCTGCCGTCGCTGACCCTATGTGACGAGGAGGCCGCGGTGCCTGTCACGTACACCGGCGGCCTCCTCGTCCACGTTCCCTGCCCACGGGCGCCTCAAGCGCCCGATCCGGCGGCTCAGGCCTGGCCGACCTCGAACCGCAGGAAGCGGGTCACCTCGATGCCGGCCTCGGCCAGCACCTGCTTGACGGTCTTCTTGTTGTCGGCGACCGACGCCTGCTCGACCAGGACGAAGTCCTTGAAGAAGGCGTTGACCCGGCCCTCGACGATCTTCGGCAGGGCCGCCTCGGGCTTGTTCTCCTCGCGGGCGGTCTGCTCGGCGATGCGCCGCTCGGACTCGACGACCTCGGCCGGCACCTCGTCGCGGGTGAGGTACTTCGGCCGCATCGCGGCGATCTGCATGGCCACGCCGCGCGCGTCGGCGTCGCCGGCCTCGTCGGTCTTGCCGGCGTACTCCACCAGCACGCCGACGGCCGGCGGCAGGTCCTGGCTCTTGCGGTGCAGGTAGACGGCGGTGGTGCCCTCCAGCCGGGCGAAGCGGTTGAGCACCAGCTTCTCACCGATCTTGGCGGACTGCTCCTGGACCAGGTCGGCGACCGGCTTGCCGTCGATGCTGCTGGCCAGCAGCTCCTCGGCGCTGCTCACGCCGCTGCGCTCGCCGTGCTCGACCAACTGCTGGGCCAGCGCGATGAAGGCGTCGTTCTTGGCGACGAAGTCGGTCTCGCAGTTGAGCTCCAGCAGCGCCTTGCCGGCGTGCGCGACCAGACCGTTCGCGGCGGTGCGGCCGGCGCGCTTGCCGACGTCCTTGGCGCCCTTGACGCGCAGGATCTCGATGGCCTTGTCGAAGTCGCCCTCGGCCTCGGTCAGCGCCTTCTTGGAGTCCATCATGCCGGCGCCGGTCAGGTCGCGGAGCTTCTTGACGTCCGCGGCGGTGAAGTTGGACATGACTCTCTCTTCGGTGTTGAGACTGCGGTGGGATGGTCTGGGGGCCGGTTACCCGGATCCGGGCCGGATGTGCCCGGCGTACCCGCCGCTCCCCGCCGCCCGGTAAAACGGACAGCGGGGCAGCGGCGGTGCGGTCACTCCGCGGCGGCGGTCGCCGGCTGCTCGTCGGCCTGCTTCGGCTGCTCGTCGGCCTTCTTCGGCTCCTCCAGCAGCTCGCGCTCCCACTCGGCCAGCGGCTCGTCGGCGCCGACCTGGCCCGGCTCCGGCTTCTCGTCGCCGCCCCGGCGACGGCCCGAGCGGGCGATGAGGCCGTCGGCGACGGCGGCGGCCACGACCTTGGTCAGCAGCTCGGCGGAGCGGATCGCGTCGTCGTTGCCCGGGATCGGGAAGTCGACCTCGTCCGGGTCGCAGTTGGTGTCGAGCACCGCGATCACCGGGATGCCCAGCTTGCGGGCCTCGTCGACGGCGATGTGCTCCTTCTTGGTGTCGACCACCCAGATCGCCGCCGGCAGCTTCTGCATGTCCCGCAGACCGCCGAGGGTGCGGGACAGCTTGATCTTCTCGCGGGACAGCTGCAGGGTCTCCTTCTTGGTGTGCCCGGCGGCGGTGCCGCTCAGGTCACCCAGGGCCTCCAGCTCCTTCATCCGCTGGAGCCGCTTGTACACCGTCTGGAAGTTGGTCAGCATGCCGCCGAGCCAGCGGTGGTTGACGTACGGCTGGCCGACCCGGGTCGCCTGCTCGGCGATCGCCTCCTGGGCCTGCTTCTTGGTGCCGACGAACAGGATGCTGCCACCCTCGGCGACGGTGTTGCGCACGAAGTCGTACGCCTTCTCGATGTAGTCGAGGGTCTGGCGCAGGTCGATGATGTAGATACCGTTGCGCTCGGTGAAGATGAAGCGCTTCATCTTCGGGTTCCAGCGCCGGGTCTGGTGCCCGAAGTGGACACCGCTCTCGAGCAGCTGGCGCATGGTCACGACGGCCATGGTGGGGTACTCCTCGTAATCCCTGGTTGTCCCGCCCGGCCGGCGGCCGGGCGCCTGGCGCCCGGTCGCCGGCCATGGTGGGCCCGACCATGATCGGGACCAGGGAGGCCGCCGCCCCACAACAGTTCGTGGAGAGGGCGCGCGAGGTCGACCGCGCGTCGCGGTCGCCAGTCGACCAGTGTACGCCCCTGTCCCGCCCGCCGGTCAGCGGACACCGCAATGTCGCCGACATGGGGGCATCCGCGCGCCTTGGACACCGCAATGTCGCCGACACGAGGCTCCGTCGATGTCGGTGTGCGCCGCATAGCACACCGTGGGCATGATCGTCCGGTTGTCCACAGCGGCTCGCGTCGTCCACAGGGCCGCCCCGACCGGCACCTCGGCCCGGCATCGTGCGACGCATGACGAAGCGGAACCAGGCCGTCGGCGCGTACGGGGAGCGGTGCGCCGTCCGGCACCTGATCGGGGCGGGGCTGCGCCCGGTCGCCCGGAACTGGCGCTGCCCGGCGGGGGAGATCGACATCATCGCCTGGGACGGGCCCGTGCTCGCCTTCTGCGAGGTGAAGACCCGCCGCAGCACCGAGTTCGGCGCACCGGCCGAGGCGGTCGTACCGGCGAAGGCCCGCCGCCTGCGCGGGTTGGCCGCCCGCTGGCTGGCGGAGACCGGGACCAGCGCGGAGGAGGTGCGCTTCGACGTCCTCTCCGTCGAACTGCCCGGCGCCGGCGCGGCCCGCGTCGAGCACCTCAAGGGTGCGTTCTGAGATGGGCGGCCGGGCATGAGCGAGCGCAGCGAGCGAATCAACCAGCTCAGTACCACAGCTCATGACGACGCCGAGCGCAGCGAGGTGACGGCATGAGCGAGCACAGCGAGCGAATCATCGGGCACGGTGCGTTGGTGCCTCGTGCCGATGCCGAGCGCAGCGAGGTGACGACATGAGCGAGCGTAGCGAGCGAATCAGCCAGCTCAGTGCCACAGCTCGTGGCGGCGCCGAGCGCAGCGAGGTGACGCCATGAGCTACGCGAAGGTGCTCTGCGTCGGCCTGGTGGGGATGACCGGCCACGTGGTGGAGGTGGAGGCCGATCTGGCACCCGGGCTGCCGGCCGTGGTGATCTCCGGGCTGCCGGACACCACCCTGCACGAGGCCCGGGACCGGGTCCGTGCCGCGATCGTCAACTCCGGCCAGCGATGGCCGAACCGGCGCATCACGCTGAACCTGCTGCCGGCGACGATGCCGAAGTTCGGCTCGGCGTTCGACCTGGCCATCGCGGTGGCGCTGCTCGGCGGCTCCGGGGAACTGCCGCTGCTGCCGTTGGAGCGGGTGGTGGTCCTCGGCGAGCTCGGGCTCGACGGCACCGTCCGGCCGGTGCGTGGGGTGCTGCCGATGGTGGCCGCCGCGGCACGCGCCGGGCTGGACCGCGTGATCGTCCCGATCGACAACGCCGCCGAGGCGGCTGTCATCCCGGGCGTGCGGGTTCGCGCCGTGGACACGCTGCACCGGCTGGTCGCGTTCGTCCGGGACGGCACGCCGCTGATCGAGCCGCCCGCGACCGCGCCGCCGGCCGCTTCCGGCGGGCCGGACCTGGCCGAGGTGGCCGGGCAGGCGCTGGGCCGGCGGGCGCTGGAGGTGGCCGCGGCCGGCGGACACCACCTGGCGCTGTTCGGGCCGCCGGGGGCGGGCAAGACGATGCTCGCCGAACGCCTGCCGTCGATCCTGCCAGAACTGGACGACGACGCGGCACTGGAGGTCACCGCGCTGCACTCGATCGCCGGGCTGCTGCCCGCGGGCGGTCGACTGCTGCGCCGCCCCCCGTTCCAGGCGCCGCACCACACCGCCACGGTCGCCTCGCTGGTCGGCGGAGGGTCCGGGCTGGCCCGTCCCGGCGCGGTGTCGCTGGCCCACCGCGGGGTGCTCTTCCTCGACGAGGCGCCGGAATTCAGCAAGGGCGCGCTGGAGGCGCTGCGCCAGCCGCTGGAGCACGGCCGCGTGCAGTTGGCCCGCAGCCGGGGCGGCACCGAGTACCCGGCGCGGACACAGCTGGTGCTGGCGGCCAACCCCTGCCCCTGCGCCCGGCCGGCCGGCGACGCCTTCTGCGAGTGCGCGCCGCAGGCCCGTCGACGCTACCTCGGGCGGCTTTCCGGGCCGCTGCTGGACCGGATCGACGTGCAGGTGACGCTGCTTCCGCTGCGGGCCGCGGAGCTGATGGAGTCGGCGGGGCCTGGCGAGGCGTCGGCCGCGGTGGCGACCCGGGTCGCCGCGGCCCGGGCGGCGGCGGTCGACCGGTGGGCGGGCACCGGTTGGCGGCTCAACGCCGAGATACCCGGGCCCCGCCTGCGCCGGCCGCCCTGGCGGTTGCCCGAACGGGACACCCGTGAGCTGCGCGGCCGCCTGGACTCGGGCGCGCTGTCAGCGCGTGGGTTCGACCGGGTCGTCCGGATGGCGTGGACCATCGCCGACCTCGACGGACGGGACCGCCCGCACCGTGACGACGTCCGCGAGGCAATGCAGCTCAGGATGGGGGACGCGGCATGAGCGAGCGCAGCGAGCGAATCAGCCGGCTCAGTGCCACAGCTCATGACGGCGCCGAGCGCAGCGAGGTGACGGCATGAGCCGGGACGAGGATCTGCTGGCCCGGGTGGCGTTGACGTGGCTCACCGAGCCCGGCACGTGGTCGGTGCACCGACTGGTCGACCGGCTCGGTCCGGCGGGCGCGCTGGACCTGCTGCTCGACGGCGGCGCGCCGGACGAACCGCTGCGCGCGACCGTCGCGGCCCGGTCCCGGGAGGGGGACGCCCGGGCCGTGGCGGCCGACGCGCTGGCCCGCACCGAGCGGCTCGGCGCCCGGCTCGTCACCCCCGGCGACGAGGAGTGGCCGGTACGCGTCGACGACCTGCGCCGGCTTGCCCTGCGGGGCGGCGACCGGCGGGTGGACCGGGAGACGGCTCCCCCGCTCTGCTTCTGGGTACGCGGGGCGTGGCCGCTGCAGGAGGCGTTCGAGCGGTCCGTCTCGGTGGTCGGCGCGCGGGCGGCCACCCCGTACGGGTTGCACGTGGCGACCGAGATCGGCTACGGGCTGGCCGACCGGGACTGGACGGTGGTCTCCGGGGGCGCCTTCGGCATCGACGCCGCGGCGCACCGGGGCGCTCTCAACGCCGGCGGGCTGACGGTCGCCGTGCTCGCCTGCGGCGTCGACCGGCCGTACCCGGTGGGCAACGCCGCGCTGTTCGACCGGATCGCCGAGACCGGCCTGTTGGTCAGCGAGTGGATGCCGGGCGCGGCGCCGCTCAGGCCCCGGTTTCTCATCCGCAACCGGGTGATCGCCGCGGCGGCCCTGGGCACCGTGCTGGTGGAGGCGGCGGCCCGCAGCGGCGCGACCCAGACGGTCAACCGCGCCCTCGCCATCGGTCGCCGGGCCATGGTGGTGCCCGGTCCGGTCACCTCCGCCATGTCGGTTGGCGCCCACGAGATGCTGCGCGAACAGCCGTTCGCGCGCCTGGTCACGGGCCTACCGCACGTGCTCGAGGAGGTGGGCCGCATCGGCTCCGACCTGGCGCCTCCGGCCCGCGCGCCGCACCAGGCCCGGGATCTGCTCGACGACGACGCGACGCTGGTGCTGGAGTCCATGCCCCGCCGCGGGGCCGTCGGCGTCGACCGGCTGGCCGCCCGCGCCGGCGTCGACGTCCGGACCGCCCTGCGCAAGCTGTCCCTGCTCGAGGAGCTGGGCATGGTCCGGCGGCGCGACGACGGGTACGCGCTGGCGCCGGGAGCGGCAGCTCGGGGGGCTCGTGCTCCAGTCGGTGATCCCCGCTCCCCCGGCATCCCACCCGGTCCGGCCCGCTCCCCCGACGCCTCGCCCCGGACGGTGCCGTGACTGCGCTCGGCCGCTCCGCCCGCGCGGGCGACATGCGTGACAGGTCAGTCACCCTCGAAGCGGAGTTGCACGTCGCGGTCGCGCAGACACCGCCGGGCCAGCGCGACCAGCCGCCGGACGTGCTCCACCTCGGCCGGATTCTCCGCGGCTTCCGCCAGCTGCCGCAGCTCGGCGACCAGTTGCGGCACCTGCTCGGCGGCCAC
This sequence comes from Micromonospora sp. NPDC048830, assembly GCF_043198215.1. Classification (NCBI taxonomy): domain Bacteria; kingdom Bacillati; phylum Actinomycetota; class Actinomycetes; order Micromonosporales; family Micromonosporaceae; genus Micromonospora; species Micromonospora sp. NPDC048830. The sequence continues at coordinate 49,831 of NZ_JBICUP010000023.1, read as the reverse complement.
GATCAGCTCGCCGAGCGGATCGAGCCGGTCCAGCAGCGGATTGCGCCCAGCGTCGCGCGCCCGCTCGACCAGACCCAGCAGTACGTCGTGCGGGTCGGCCACCACCTGCGCGGTGACGTACGCGGGGCGTCCGCGGCCGGGGCCGGCGCGGACCAGTCGATACAGGACGACGTCCAGGCCCATGGTCGGTCCCTCCCTCCTGAGGGCCGCCCGCGCGGGCCGGGTCGTGTCGGCGCGGGCGGGAATGGGCACAGCCTGTTGGCGGCGCTGCCACCGCCGACATGTGTCCCAGTCTCCCAGTCTCCCAATCTCACCTGTTACCTATCAGTGCGCTCTGGTGAGTATGTGATTGGTAGTCCTGCCTTGCGGTGGGACGGTCCCGGTCTGACCCGCTGGGGCGGTGCCGGGTTGACGTTTCACGGCCACCTGCCCCGCGAGCGGGGTCTCACGGTCGGCTCCACGTCCGTTTGGCGACTCCCGGCCACTCCGGGCGTCGACAGCCTCACCCGCGAGCGCGGCGAGGTTGCGTGCGGCGTTCAGATCCCGGTCCAGAACCAGGCCGCAGGTGGCGCAGGTGTAGGTACGCTCGGCCAGGGCCAGCTTCGTTCTCACCGTGCCACAGCCCGAGCAGGTCTTCGAGGACGGAAACCAGCGGTCGGCCACGATCAGCCGACCCCCGTTCCATCCGGCCTTGTAGGCGAGTTGTCGGCGCAGTTCGGCGAACCCGGCGTCGGCGATGTGCCGGGCCAGACGCCGGTTGGCCAGCATCCCGGACACATTCAGGTCCTCGACCACGATCGTGCCGTGCTCACGGGCCAGCCGGGTGGTGAGCTTGTGCAGCCCGTCGCGGCGCAGGTTCGCCACCCGGGCGTGCGCGCGGCCGAGTCGGGCCCGCGCCCGGTGCCACCGCCTCGACGGCCGTGCTCCGGCGCGCCGGTCCGGGCCTGCCTCGCGGGACAGGCCACGGCCCAGCCTGCGCAGGACGCGCTGCGCGCCGTGCAGGTGACGCGGGTTGGGTACAAGCTCACCGGTGGACAACACGGCGAGGTGGATGATCCCGACGTCAACGCCAACCACTGACCCGGGCTGGGCGGGTCGCCGGTCGGTCCGGTCGATCTGCACGGTGAACGCCACGTGCCACCGTCCGCCGTCGCGCCGGACGGTCGCGGACATGATCCGGGCGGTGCCGGCCTCCACGCGGCGGGCGAGTTTACGAGCCGACTCGTGCAGCCTCAGACGACCGAGCCGCGGCAACACAACATGCTTACGGTCCGGCTCGACACGGATGGCACCCGTGGTGAACCGCACGGACGGTGTCGTCCGGCGACGCGACTTGAACCGCGGGAAACCGACCCCGCCGTCCAGCCCGTCTACCGGTCCGGGAATCGGCCCAGTTCTTCAACCCACGCGCCAGGGCGTCCAGACCGGTATTGAACGCTTCCTAGCTAAAGCTGCCTCGCTTGCCACTGGTGGCATCCCCTCGGCAGCCAGCACCGATCCGGCGCGCCCCGGCCGATGCGCTGGCTCGCGGGGTTGGTGGTGTGCTCCTAAGCTGAGCCGATGCGCGGCGACGGCGTAGTCGAGCAGGGCGACAGGGGCCGGGCCGCCGGCCGGAGCGGACGGACGGCGTCCGACCGGAGGCTGGGCGGACGCCGGCTCGACGCCCGGGCGCGGTCGTCGCGGGCACGGGTCACGCCGAGCCCGGCGGGTACGTCCAGGCGCCCGGGCAGTCCAACCGACGGGCGGGGCGAGGAACGCGACCAGTTGCTCCTCCGGGTGATGAGGGAACCCGACGCCCCGAACAGCCCGCCCCTGGACTTTCCGGGCGTCGGACGAGGCAGCGGACGAGGCAGCGGCCGGTGACGCGCGCCGGGTCCGGAACGCGGGCGACCCACGAGGCCCTGCCGGCGACGATGCGGGAGGCGGTGGACGAGTTCGCCGACCACCTGGCCCGGGTGCGCAACCGCTCGGCCCACACCGTCCGGGCGTACGTCTCGGACGTGATCTCCCTGCTCGACCACGCCGCCCGGATGGGCTGCGCCGGGGTGGCCGACCTCGACCTCGGCGTGCTGCGCAGCTGGCTGGCGAAGCAGCGGACCACCGGGGCCGCCCGCGCCACGCTGGCCCGCCGGGCCGCCTCGGCGCGCACCTTCAGCTCCTGGGCGCACCGGTCCGGTCTGGTCGGCACGGACGTAGCCGCCTCGTTGGCCAGTCCCCGGGCGCACCGCGGCCTGCCGACCGTGCTGCGCGCGGACCAGGCCGCGGCGCTCGTCGAGGCGCCGAATCGTCGCCTCAATCGGCGGGAGGCGACCCCGGAGCCGCTGCGGCCCCTCGGGCCGGCGCAGTCCGGCTCCAGGGTGGCGGGTGGTCCGGAGGGCCAGCCATCGGGGGCGGCCACCGACCCGACGTGGGGCCCGGCCGCGAAGGACCCGACCGTCACGGACGGTGCCGCCGAGGACAAGGCCACAGAGGACAGGGGCGCGGTTGACGAGGCCGCTGGCGAGGAGTCCTCGGCGGGCACGACCACCACGGGCGGTGCGGCGGCGGACGGTGCGGCGGCGGGCACGGCCGCCGACGACGACGTCGCGCGGGCCGTGCTGCTGCGGGACCGGGCCCTGCTCGAACTGCTCTACGCGACCGGGGTCCGGGTCAGCGAGGCGTGCGGGCTCGACACGGCGGACGTGGACCATGCCCGACGGGTGGTCCGGGTCCTCGGCAAGGGCGCCCGGGAGCGTTCCGTGCCGTACGGGCTGCCGGCGCAGCGGGCCCTGGACGAGTGGATGCGGCTGGGGCGACCCACCCTGGCCGGTCCCGCCTCCGGGGACGCCCTCCTGCTCGGAACGCGTGGTGGTCGGCTGCACCCGACCACCGCCCGGCGGGTCGTCGCCGGGTACGCCGAGGCCGCCGGGCTGCCTCCGACCAGCCCGCACGGCCTACGGCACTCGGCGGCCACGCACCTGCTGGAAGGCGGCGCGGACCTGCGGGCGGTGCAGGAGCTGCTCGGCCACTCCTCGCTGGCCAGCACCCAGATCTACACCCACGTCTCGGTGGAGCGGCTCCGGGCGGCCTACCGGCAGGCCCACCCTCGCGCCTGAGGGGTCCGCGACGGCAGCGGCGAGGCTACGATCATGGAATGAGCGTGCCGCAGCCGCCCGAGCCGATCCCGGGCGCCCGACTGCTCTTCTCGCTCGACCCGGGGGTCAGCCACCTCAACCACGGCTCGTTCGGCGCGGTGCCCGTGCACGTGCAGCGCGTCCAGCAGCGGCTGCGCGACGAGATGGAGGCGAACCCGCTGCGCTTCTTCACGCTGGGCCTCGTCGACCGGATCACCCACACCCGCCGGCACCTGGCGGCTTTCCTCGGCGCCGACCCGGACGGCACCGCGCTGGTCGGCAACGCCACCACCGGTGCCGCCGTGGTGCTCCAGTCGCTGGGCCTGCGCCCCGGCGACGAGGTGGTCACCACCGACCACGGCTACGGCGCGGTCGGCTACTCCGTCGACCGGGAGTGCCGACGCAGCGGGGCGACGCATCGCGTCCTGCACGTGCCGCTGACCGCGACGGACGAGCAGATCGTCGAGATCGTCCGCGCCGGGCTGCGCCCCGGACGCACCAAGCTCCTCGTCGTCGACCAACTCACCTCGGCCACCGCCCGTCTCTTCCCGGCCGCTGCGCTCGTGGGGGTCGCGCACGCGCACGACGTGCCGGTGCTGGTCGACGCCGCGCACGCGCCCGGCATGCTGCCGGTGCCGGTCGCGATCATCGGCGCCGACTTCTGGGTGGGCAACCTGCACAAATGGGGGTACGCCCCGCGCGGGACAGCCGTGCTGGTGGTGGCGCCGTCGTGGCGGGAGCGGATCGAGCCGCTGGTCGTCTCCTGGGAGCAGCCGGCCGGTTTTCCGGGCAACGTGGAATGGCAGGCGACGTTGGACTACACGTCGTGGCTCGCCGCGCCCGCGGGCATCTGGACCCTGCGCAGCCTCGGCGTCGACCGGGTACGCGCGCACAACGCCGCGCTGGCCGCGTACGGGCAGCGGGTGGTGGGGGACGGCCTGGGGGTGGCACCGGCCGATCTGCCGGAGCCCGGCGGACCGGCGGTGGCGATGCGGATCGTCCCGTTGCCGGCGGGGCTCGCCACCACGGTCGAGGAGGCCCGGGCGCTGCGCGGCCGGATCGCCGAACGGCTGGCCGCCGAGGTGGCGGTGATGTCCTGGAACGGTCGCGGCTGGTTGCGGCTCTGCGGCCAGGTCTACAACTCGCCGGACGAGTACGAGCGGCTCGCGGTGCGGCTGCCGGCGCTGCTCGCGCAGCGCTGACCTTCCCGGGATGCCGGCGGCCGAGGCGAGGCGCTGACCGCCCACCGGGAGCCAGGGCACCACGCTGGCCTTCGGTGGAAGCGGCGGTCAGGGTGCGGCGCTGTTCGTTGGCAGAAGGCGGCGGCCGTGGCACGGGCCCGGCAGGAGCCGCCCGGCCGATGAGGACGGTCAGACTGGCAGGAGCCGCCCGGCCGATGAGGACGGTCAGACTGGCAGGCGCCGCCCGGCCGATGAGGACGGTCAGACTGGCAGGAGTCGCACGGGTCCGAGGCCGAGCAGCGCCAGCGGGTCCAGGTACTGCTCGCCCCGGCGCAGTCCCCAGTGCAGGCAGGCCGCCTCCGGGCAGCCGGCGTGGCCGGGCAGCAGCCGGCCCAGGGGGGTGCCGGCGGCCACCCGGTCCCCGGACCGGACGTCGGCCCGCACGGGCTCGTAGGTGGTCCGCAGGCCGGCGCTGTGCCCGACGGTGACCACGGGGCGCCCGGCGACCTGGCCGGCGAAGAGCACCACGCCCGCCCCGGCGGACCGGACCCGCGCGTCGGGCGCGGCGACGAGGTCGACGCCCCGGTGCCCGGGCAGCCACGGCTGCGGGGGCGGCTCGAAGCGCCGGGCCGGTCGGGGTGTGCCGTCCAGCGGCCACCGGAAACGCAGGCCCGGCGGGACCGGAGCCACAGGTTCCCCGGGTGCCGCGGACGGGGAGCCGGACGGCGCGGCCGTTGCCGCGGACCGCAGCGGCACCCCGCCCGGAACCGACCGCGCCGGCAGCGCCGGCGACGGAGACCCCGACCGCAGCGGCACCGCGCCCGAAACCGACCGCAGCGGCAGCGCCTGCGACAGGGGCTCGGGCGGGACCGGGGTGCCGGGACCGAGCGCCGCGAGGGCGAGCATCCCCAGGGCGGCCCGCCCGAACGGGGCGACCCGGCGGGTCACCGTGTGCCCGAGCCGCCTCGGGCCGACCGTGGGCCGCCAGCGGCCGTCCGCTCCGCTCGTCGTCGTCATGCCTCGCAGCCTGCCGGGCAGCCGGGCCGTTCACCAGTGACGGCCGGTCGGCTGTGGACGGTGGGCTGCGCTGTGGACAGTCCCCGCGCCGCCCGATGATCTGCTATGGGGCGGAGGGCTCGCGCTGGTCACCCCGTCCCCGCCTCCCGGCAGGAACGGGTACCTCGCCCACAGGGCGCGCGAGCGTCGAGGACGATCGCTGGCGGAACGCGTGGAAGCTCCGGCGACCGGCGGGCCGGGCCGGCGCGCATGGACCGGAAAGGCGGGCCGGGCCGGCGCGCATGGACCGGAAAGGCGGGCCGTCAGCCGCCGAAGCCGGAGTCGGCGGGCAGGGAGATGTCAGGCTTCTCCAACTCTTCGACGTTGACGTCCTTGAACGTCATCACCCGGACGTTCTTGACGAACCGGGCGGGACGGTACATGTCCCACACCCAGGCGTCGTGCATCTCGACCTCGAAGTAGACCTCGCCGTCGGAGTTGCGCACGTGCAGGTCGACCTGGTTGGCCAGGTAGAAGCGGCGCTCCGTCTCCACCACGTAGGAGAACTGGCGGACGATGTCGCGGTACTCCCGGTAGAGCTGGAGTTCCATCTCGGTCTCGTACTTCTCGAGATCTTCCGCGCTCATCGCACTCCGCCTTCCATGACCACATCTTCCCCCACCGGCGCGGGAGGTCGGGGCTGCTCGCCCAACGCCACGCCGACGGTACTCCCTGAGGCGCCGAAGCGCCCCATCGGCTCGTCCGGGCCCGCGCCGGCCCGTCGCCGGGACCGGGGCGGGACCCCGTCCCGGCCGGAGACGGCGGCCACGTTCACGTACGAGAAGCGGTGCTCCCGGCACGGGCCGCGCTCCCGCAGCGCGGCGGTGTGCTCCGCGGTGATGTAGCCCTTGTGCTCGGCGAAGCCGTAGCCGGGGAACTCCGCGTCCAACTCCACCATGATCCGGTCCCGGGTGACCTTGGCCAGTACGCTGGCCGCCGCCACGCAGGCGGCCACCCGGTCGCCCTTCCAGACGGCCAGGCCCGGCACGTCCAGTCCGTCGACGCCGAAGCCGTCGCTCAGCACGTAGTCCGGTCGGGTGGTCAGCGACGCCAGCGCGCGGCGCATCGCGGCGAGGTTGCACACGTGCAGGCCGCGGGCGTCGACCTCCTCGGCCGGGATCACCACCACCGCGTACGCCAGGGCGCGGGCCACCACCTCGTCGTACACCCGTGCGCGGCTGGCCGGGGTGAGCAGCTTGGAGTCGGCCAGCCCGTCGATCTCGCCGCGCCGCCCCTCGGGCAGCACGGCGGCAGCCGCCACCAACGGCCCGGCGCAGGCACCCCGGCCGGCCTCGTCGGCGCCGGCCACGTTCCGGAAGCCGCGCCGTTGCAGGGCGCGCTCCAGCGCGTACAGTCCGGCCTCCCGGCGTACCACGGTGCGCGGCGGGGTCAGCACGGCGTCCCCCCGTCGGAGGGCCCGGCCGCCACGGAGCCGGCGGTGGCGGGCCCGGCCGCCATGGAGCCGGCGGTGGCGGGCCCGGCCGCCACGGAGCCGCCGGTGGCGGGCCCGGCCGCGACCGAGCCGGCGTCGGACCCGGCAGCCACGGAACCGGTCGCGACGGAGCCCCCGACAGGCCCGGCCGCGACGGGACCGCCGGGCGGACCGGGCAGCACGCGGCGCAGCAGCGCCGGCAGGTCGGTGGGGTAGTACCGCTCGCCGGTGGCGGCCAACTCCTCGACCGGCCACCACCGGTGCCCGGAGACGCTGGCGCGCTCCACGTCGTCGAAGCCTGCCGTGTCGACCTCCCAGGCCGGCACCCGGACCAGGAAGAACTCCTGCTCCTGCTGGTACTGGACGCCGTCGAAGGCAAACCGGACCGTCTCCCGCCACACCGGCTCGCCCAACTGCTGCGGTGCCAGCCGCAGGCCGGTCTCCTCGGCCAGTTCCCGGGCCGCGCCGGCCGCCGACGCCTCGCCCGGCTCCAGCCCGCCCCCCGGGGTGAACCAGTACCGGTGGTCGGGCCGCGCCGGGTCGAACCCGGCGAAGAGCAGCACCCGACCGGCGGCGTCGACGAGCAGCACGCGGGCCGCGCGTCGAGGGGTGTAGACGGTCACGGCTCCAGCCTGCCAGACCCGGCGCCGAACGCCCACGCCCACCCGGCGGTTCGGCCGCCACCGTGCCGGAGCGCCTGGGCCAGCCGGCCGGCGCCGGACCGGGTCAGGGGCTGGGTATGCCGTCGAACTGCTCCGGGAGGCTCAGCCAGGTGGCGTGGTTGACCGGCCAGAAGATGGTGAACGCCCGGCCCACCACCTGATCCTCCGGAATCGTGGCGCTCTGGATGTTCTGCTGGGAACTCTGCCAGTGTTCGAGGGAGTCGCCGGAGGCCGAACGGTGATCGCCCATCACCCACAGCCGCCCCTCGGGCACGGTGATGTCGAACTCCTGGTCGGCGGGCTTGTCCCGCTGGCCGTTCGCCGAGTAGATGTACGGCTCGTCGAGCGGCTTGCCGTTGATCACCAGCCGCTCCTGCGGGTCGCAGCAGACCACGTGGTCGCCGCCGACTCCGATCACCCGCTTGATGAAGTCCTCGCCCTCGGGGTTGCCGCTCCACTCGGTGGGCGCCTTGAACACCACCACCTCGCCGCGGTGCGGCGAACGGAAGTCGTAGACCAGCTTGTTGACCAGCACCCGATCGTTGATCTGGAGGGTGTTCTCCATGGAGGGCGAGGGGATGTAGAAGGTCTGCAGCACGAAGGCCCGGACCAGCACCGCGACCAGGATCGCCACGCCCAGGAGGATGGGCAGCTCCTTCCAGAAGGAGCTGCGCTGTTTGTCGGTCTGCTCGTCGATCACGGTTGGAGCCTACGTCGCCGGGCGCGAACGGACCGTCCGGAACGCGCGAGAACGGATGCCGCGGCCGAGACCGGGACGAGCAGCAGCACACCACCCGCCCCGGTGGGTCGGACCGGCGGCGGGAGTCCGCCAGCCGCCGCGCCGGGCCCGCCGACCCCGGCGAAGGTGTCCGGGACCGGCAGCGACGCCCAGTGCGAGGACGGCCACACCACCGCGAACGCCCTGCCCACGACGTTGTCGATCGGCACCGGGCCCTGGCAGCGGGCGTCCTGGGAGACCAGCCGGTGGTCGCCCATCACGAAGATCTGCCCGGGCGGGACGACCACCTCGTCGAAGCGGCGGGACCGGCACTCGCGCGGATCGGGCGGCAGGTCCCGGGGCGAGTCGCGGATCACGTACGACTCGTCGAGCGGCACGTCGTTGACGACCACCCGCCCCTCGTCGCAGCACCACACCCGGTCGCCGGGGAGGCCGATCACCCGCTTGATGAAGTCCTTCTCGCCGGGGCGGCTCAGCCCGACGAGGTCGCCGAACGTGCGGCCGAGCCTGCCGGCGAACCCGGGCTCGGGCTCCGGGCTCGTCCGGGCAGCCCACCGGTCGGTGCCCCGGAAGACGACCACCTCGCCGCGCCGCGGGTCCCGTACGTCGTAGACGACCTTGTTGACCAGCACCCGGTCGCCGATGAGCAGGGTGTCCTCCATCGACCCCGAGGGGATGAAGAACGCCTGGAGCAGGAAGGTGCGGATGAGCACCGCCAGGCAGAAGGCGACGACCAGCAGCAGCGGCAACTCCTGCCAGAGCGGCATCTGCCGGCGGACGCGTCGGGCGCGGCGGTGCCACGGGTCGACGGCGCCGTCCTCGTCAAGCGTCCCCACCACGCCACTCCCCGGTCCGCGGAAACGACACTACCGCCCGGGTGCCTCGTCGAGGCACCACGGGCGGTAGTGGGACGATCGGTCGCCGCGGCTGCCGCCGCGACGCATCGATGCCCGCCTGCGCCCGTACGCTCAGCCTAACCGGTGCTGACCCGTACGACATCAGGCGGCGTTGCGGCCGGTGGTCAGCTCGGCTGCTTCTCGCGCCGCTCCTTGATCTTGGCCTTCTTGCCCCGCAGCTCGCGCAGGTAGTAGAGCTTCGCGCGGCGGACGGCGCCACGGGTGACGATCTCGATGCGGTCGATCGCCGGGCTGTTCACCGGGTAGGTCCGCTCGACACCCACGCCGAAGCTGACCTTGCGGACGGAGAAGGTCTCGCGCAGACCGTCACCCTGGCGGCGGATGACGACGCCCTGGAAGATCTGGACACGGGACCGGTTGCCCTCGACGACCCGCGCGTGCACCTTGACGGTGTCACCGGCGCGGAAGTCGGGGATGTCAACGCGCTTCGACTGGGCGTCAAGGGCGTCCAGGATGTTCATCGCTGCGTCCTCGTGAGGCTCACGGCGCACCGTCAGTCGATGCGCGGGTGGGTGATTCTGACCCCCGGGTGGTGGCCGGCGACGCCGACCCCGGTCGCGGGTCCTCGCAGCCGCCCACGGCGTGGACGGATGCGGCAACCCCTCTACTTTGCCACATGCCCCGTCGGCGGCTGAAACCCGCCCCGGTCCAACGCCGCCCGGTCCCGCTTGTCCAGGCTCTCGGGCGGCAGCGCGGCGAGCATGTCGGGCCGGCGGACCGCCGTACGCAGCAGCGCCTCGTCCCGCCGCCAGCGGGCGATCCGCCCGTGGTCGCCGGAGCGGAGCACCTCCGGCACGTCGTGCCCGCGCCAGGTCGCCGGCTTGGTGTACATCGGCGCCTCCAGCAGCCCGTGGGCGTGCGACTCCTCGTCCAGCGAGCCGGCGTTGCCGAGCACCCCGGGCAGCAGTCGCGTGACCGCCTCCAGGATCACCAGCACGGCCACCTCGCCGCCGAAGAGCACGTAGTCGCCGAGGGAGACCTCGGTCACCCGCATCCGGGTGGCGGCGTGGTCGAGCACCCGCTGGTCGATCCCCTCGTACCGGCCGCACGCGAAGAGCAGGTGCGACTCGGCCGCCAGCTCGTGCGCCATCGCCTGGGTGAAGCGCCGCCCCGCGGGGGTGGGCACCAGCAGCCGGGGCGAGGCCGAGCCGCCGTCCGGAATCGCGCCGTCCGGAATCGCGCCCTCGGGGGTCGTGCCGCCGGGGGTCGGCGCCGCCGGGGCGAGGGCGTCGAGCGCCTCGCCCCACGGCTCCGGCCGCATCACCATCCCGGGCCCGCCGCCGTACGGGGTGTCGTCGACCGTGCGGTGCACGTCGTGGGTCCAGGTCCGCAGGTCGTGTACGGCCAGCCGCAGCGTCCCGTTGGCGCGGGCCTTGCCGATCAGCGACAGGTCCAGCGGGGCGAAGTACTCGGGAAAGATCGACACGATGTCGACGCGCATGCGCGGGTGCTCCAGCGGGCTAGAGGTCGAGCAGGCCGCCGGGCGGGTCGACGACGACGCGACCGCCGGCGAGGTCGACCTCGGGGACGATCGCCTTGACGAACGGGATCAGCGCGGTGCGGCCCTCGGGGCGACGCACCACCAGCAGGTCCGACGCGGGCGCGTGGTCGATCCGGGCCACCTCGCCGAGCCGCTCGCCGTCCGGCGTGACCACGGCGAGGCCGACCAGCTGGTGGTCGTGGAACTCCTCCGGGTCCTCCGGCGGGGCGACGTCGGCGCTGTCCACCCCGAGGAGGGTGCCACGCAGCGCCTCGGCCACGTTCCGGTCGAGCACGCCCTCGAAGGCGACCAGCATCCGCCCCTGGTGCCACCGGGCGGACTCCACGGTCAGCTCGGACGGCACGCGATAGGCCCCGGGCTGGCCGGGCGCGACCGCCCCCGGCTCCGGCGAGGCGGTGCGGGGCGTCGCCCCCGGCTCGGTGCGCAGCACACCGCCGCTGCGCGCTGACGCAGTCGGGGGCGTCGCCCCCGGCTCGGTGCGCAGCACCGAACCGGGGGCGAACCGCGCCTCGGGTTCGTCGGTCCGCACCTCCACGGTGACCTCACCGCGGATCCCGTGCGGCTTACCGATCCTGCCGACGATGAGCAGCATCAGTACGAATCGACGATGTCGACGCGTACGCCGCGGCCACCGATGGAGCCGATCACCTGGCGCAGCGCCTTGGCGGTCCGGCCGGACCGTCCGATCACCGTGCCGAGGTCCTCCGGGTGCACGCGGACCTCGAGCCGCTTGCCCCGACGGGAGTCGACCATCCGCACGCGGACGTCGTCCGGGTGGTCGACGATGCCCTTGACCAGGTGCTCGAGCGCCGGACGCAGTGCCATGTCAGGCCTGCTCGCCGGCGTCCGCAGCGGTCTGCTCCTCGGCCTTCGGCGCCTCGGCCTCGGCCGGGGCCGCCTTGGCGGCCTTCTTGGTCGGTGCCGGGGTCTCGGCCAGGCCGGCGGCGGCCTTCGCCTCGGCCTCGTACGCCGCCTTGCGGTCGGCCCGCTCCGGGGCGACCTTCAGCGGGGCCGGGGCGGGCAGGCCCTTGAACTTCTGCCAGTCGCCGGTCAGCTCCAGCAGGCGCTGCACGGCCTCGCTCGGCTGCGCGCCGACCGACAGCCAGTACTGGACCCGCTCCGACTTGACCTCGATCACCGAAGGGTCTTCCTTCGGCTGGTAGATCCCGACGAACTCGATCGCCCGACCGTCGCGCTTGGTGCGCGAGTCGGCGACGACGATGCGGTACTGCGGGTTGCGGATCTTGCCCATCCGCAGAAGCCGGATCTTTACGGCCACGTTTGTTTCGCTCCTGTTGCGATCCCACCGGCCCGGTACGGGCGGTGCACGGGTGAGCGCCGACCGGCACAGTGGGGTTGGGCCGGAGACTGCTCGGTGGACTGACGACGTGCCCGGGTTAGAGGGCGCCGGACACGCGCCGGATACCAGCCGACCATTCTGCCAGACCCGACGCCGACCTCTCACACCGGACCCACACATCGCCGGGGAGGGAGGGAGGAAGGAAGGAAGGAGGGGCAGGGGGTGGGGGGGTGGGTCAGCGGGCCGGGGGGCGGTCCCAGCCGGGGGGCAGCGCGTCCGGGGCGTCCCAGGCCGGCGGCGGGGCGAAGTCGCACCAGGTGCCGTCGAACGGGAACTCCCCGGCCTCGGCGCGGGCGATCACCCGCTCCCCCTCCGCCCGGACCGCCCGCTCGTCGGTCACCCAGTAGTGGCGGGGGAAGGCCAGCCGCTCGGCGAACTCCTCCTCGTCCTTCCACCGCCAACTGCGGTCGGGGTGGACCACCACGTCCAGGTCCTGGTCGATCACGTCCACCCCGGCCACGTCGCCGTCGTCCCAGCGGACGCCGGGCTCCTCCAGGTTGACGTACCAGTGGCTGAACCGGCCCTGGGAGTCGGAGAACCACCACACGGAGTGGGCCGCGCCGACGGGCAGGAACTTCAGCAGGGCCGGGCCGTCCCATCGCCCGAGCTTGAGCCGGTACGACGCGGTGATCCACTCGGCGAAGGGCATCGCCCGCATGCCGAGCCCGGCCTCGGTGACCTCGTGGGCCACCGGCGAGTCGCGGGCGATGAAGATCAGCAGGCCGCGCTCGTCGTCGCTGACCACCCGGCCGGGCCGGACCCAGCCGATCCGGCCGTGCCGGACGTTCCGGTGCATGATCAGCCGGCCGGGTGCGAAGCGCGGGCCGCCGCCCCGGCCGTCGAGAGGGGCCTCTTCCTCTACCGAAGGCGTCGACAAGGGGCCCTTCCTTTCGTCAGTAGGCGCGGGCCAGGATGGCGACGAGGTCCGGCTCGTCCTCGGAGTCGGGGACCGAGCCGTCGGCGCGCAGCAGGCAGCGGACCGTCACGCCCTGGCCGTTGGCCTCGGCCTCGCCGGCCACGCCGACCGCCGACCAGGGCACCCGGGCCCAGCCGGTGGCCGCCGCCTCGATCGCCTCGGCGAGCGTGGCCACCTCCGTGGTGCGGGACTGGCGGAGGGCCAGCGCCTGGTCGTGCAGCGCCTGCTGGTCGGCCTCCAGCGCGGCCAGCACCGCGCCGACCACGTCGGCGACGGGGACCGGGGACTTCGAGCCGTCCGTACGCCGGACCACCACCGCGTTGCCGGCGGCCAGGTCGCGGGGGCCGACCTCGACGCGTACCGGGTAGCCGCGCAGCTCGGCGTCGACGGCCCGGCGGCCGAACGGGGTGTCGGTGCGGTCGTCGAGCGCCACCCGGACCCCGGCGTCGCGCAGCGCGTCGTGCAGCTTGACCGCCGCCTCGCGGACGCCCTCGCCGTCCTTGACCACCATCACGTACGCCTGGACCGGCGCCAGCTTCGGCGGGACCCGCAGGCCGTTGTCGTCGCCGTGGCACATGATCAGGCCGCCGAGCATCCGGGTCGAGGTGCCCCACGAGGTGGTCCAGGCGTGCTCCCGGCCGCCCTCGGCCGAGGAGTAGCTGATGTCGAACGCCTTGGCGAAGTTCTGCCCCAGCTCGTGGCTGGTGCCGAGCTGGAGGGCCTTGCCGTCGCCCATCATGCCCTCGCAGGTGTACGTGGCCGTCGCCCCGGCGAACCGCTCCCGGGCGGTCTTCAGGCCCACCACCACCGGGATGCCGAGCACGTTGACCATCAGGTCCTCGTACGCCTCGTGGAGGATCTTGCGGGCGTACGCCCGGGCGTCCTCGCGCGTGGCGTGGGCGGTGTGCCCCTCCTGCCAGAGGAACTCGCTGGTGCGCAGGAAGACCCGGGGGCGCAGCTCCCAGCGGACCACGTTCGCCCACTGGTTGAGCAGCAGCGGCAGGTCCCGGTACGAGTCGATCCACTTGGCCATGAACTCGCCGATCACCGTCTCGCTGGTGGGGCGCACCACCACCGGCTCGGCGAGCTGCTTGCCGCCGCCGTGGGTGACCACCGCCAGCTCCGGCGAGAAGCCCTCGACGTGCTCGGCCTCGCGCTTGAGGTAGCTCTCGGGGATGAACAGCGGGAAGTACGCGTTCTCCGCGCCGGCCGCCTTGATCCGGGCGTCCATCTCGGCCTGCATCCGCTCCCAGATGGCGTAGCCGGCCGGTCGGATGACCATGGTCCCCCGGACCGGGCCATTGTCGGCCAGCTTCGCCTTGGCGATCAGATCCTGGTACCAGCGGGGAAAGTCCTCCGCACGGGGAGTGAGCACGCGTGCCATGACCGCACATCCTATGCCGCGCCGGGCGGTCCGCCGTCATCGGGCGCGACCGGCTCGGATCGCGTCGCGCGCACCGGCCTGTCCCGACCACGGCGGCCGTAGGCTTCGACCACCATGGGTGAGGTCAGGGACGCCGCGCGGCAGCGGCTGCGGGACGGCATCGTCGATGCGGCCCGGGCGCTGACCGTCGCGGGCGGCTGGGACGGCGTCCGGATGGGCCAGGTGGCGGCGGCGGCCGGGGTGAGCCGGCAGACCGTCTACAACGAGTTCGCCAGCGCTGCGGCCGTGGGCCGCCCGCCACCTGCCCGCCGCCGGGGCCGCCGAGCCGGCCGCCCTGGCCTTCGCCGCCGGCATCCGAAGGTTGATCAAGAGGTTTGCGTCGCCCGCCGACGCGTCCGCCGACGCAATTCTCTTGATCAACGAGCGCGGGCGCCGGGGGCGCCGCGCAGGGGGTGGCGGGGGCGCAGGGGGCGGCGGGGGCGCAGGGGGCGGCGGGGGCGCAGGGGGCGGCGGGGAATCAGCGGAGGACGCGACCGCGCAGGACGACGCGGGCCGGGGTGCGCACGATCCGCAGGTCGCGGCGGGGATCCTCGGGATAGACGACCAGGTCCGCGAGGCCGCCCTCGACCAGGCCGGGGAAGCCCAGCCACTCCCGGGCGCGCCAGGAGGCGGCGGCCAGGACGTCGACCGGGGACATGCCCGCCTGTTCGTGCAGCAGCAGCATCTCCTCGGCGGCCAGGCCGTGGTCGATGCCACCGCCGGCGTCGGTGCCGACGTAGATCGGCACGCCCGCCTCGTACGCGGCGCGGACCACCTCGGGGAAGCGGTCGCGCAGGGCGAGCATGTGGTCGGCGTACCCGGGGAACTTGGGCCGGGCCGCGTCGGCGATCCCGCCGAACGTCCGGATATTGATCATCGTGGGGACCAGGGCGGTGCCCTGCCGGGCCATCAGGTCGATCAGGTCCAGGCTCAGGCCGGTGCCGTGCTCGACCGAGTCCACCCCGGCGCGCACCATGATCTCGACGGCGGACTCGGAGAAGGTGTGCACCGCGGCGCGTACCCCTGCGGCGTGCGCCGCCGCGACGGCCGCCGTCATGGTGTCGGCGTCCCAGGCCGGGGCGAGGTCGCCCACCCCCCGGTCGATCCAGTCGCCGACCAGCTTGACCCAGCCGTTGCCGGCGGCGGCCTGCGCGGCCACCGTGGCGGCCACCTCCGCCGCGCCGACCTCGACCCCGATGTCCCGCAGGTAGCGCTTCGGCGGCGCGACGTGCCGGCCGGCGCGGGCCAGCCGCGGCAGCTCCGGGTCGTCGTCCAGCTCCGGGTACGGGTAGGGCGAGCCGGCGTCCCGGATCGCCAGCACCCCGGCGTCCCGGTCGACGCGGGCCAGCTCGCGGGCCTGGTCGAGGGAGGTGACCGGGGCGCCGCCGCGGGCGATGCCGATGTGGCAGTGGGCGTCGGTCAGGCCGGGCAGCACGAAGCCGCCGTCGGCGATCGTCTCCGCCCCGGGCACGGGGTCGAAGGTGACCCGGTCGCCGACCAGCCAGACGTCCCGGACCTCGTCGTCGGGGAGCAGCACACCGCGCACATGCAGAGCCATAGGCACAGTCCTACCGGATCATGCCCCGCCGCGTCTCGACGGGCCGGTCACCCGGATCGGGTGGGCCGGCCTCACCCCGGCGCGGGCGACGGTGGAGGTTCCGCGAGAGACCGGGAGGAAGACATGGCCGTCCGGACGAAGGTACGCCCCTCGCCCTCGGACGAGGTCCCGCTGCACCCGGCGCACGGCTACCGGCTGCGCCGGCAGAAACACCCGATCGGGGTACGAGGCGGGCCGCGGCGCGCCCCGCGCGGGTACGCGCTCGGCGACGCCGACCGGCACCGGGTACGCGCCGCGTACCACCTGCGGGTGCGGCAGGTGGCCCGGGCCGTGGTGGCGGCGGCCCGGCAGCCGGGCGACGCGGCGGAGAACCTGGTCGTCGAGCTGGAGCGACGGCTCGACTCGCTGGTACGACGGGCGGGCTTCGCGCGCTCGTTCACCGAGGCGCGCGCCCTCGTCGCCCACAACACGTTCACCGTCGACGGCGGCAAGGTCAACCGGCCGTCGTACCCGGTGCGGCCGGGGCAGACCATCGAGGTGCGTCCGGGGCGGCGGTGCCGCGCGCGGGTCGCGGTCGCCCTGGCGGAGCGCGCCGAGGGGGACGCGCCGCCGTACCTGGAGGTCAGCCCGCGGCGGTTCACCGCGAGGTTGACCCGGGAGCCGCAGCGACAGGAGTCGGCGCTACGGGACATCGCCCTCGCCGTCCACGCCGAGAAGGAGGTGGCCCGATGAGCCTGCCCGTGCCCAACGACCGGCGGGTGCCCAACTACCTGCGCCAGAGCGGCCGGCCGGAGCTGACGCCGCGGCAGCGCCGCCGCGCCGAGCAGAAGAAGGCGCGGCTGGACGGCCTGACGGGGCAGTCCCGCCCGAAGTCCGCGCCGGGGCGGTGACGACCGGCGGGTGGCGGGCCGACGGGCCCGCCACCCGCGTTTCCCCTTTTCCCGCCCTGCCTTCCGGGATGAGCAGTCCGCCTTCCGGGATGAGCAGTCCGCCTTCCGGGATGAACAGTCCGCCGGCACGCCGCGAATTTCCTGCTCACCGGAGCGCCGTCGGCACCTGCCGGACCATTCGCCATTTGTGTCGTTTGGACGGTAGACGTCGCCATTTTCCTGACAGTGCGCTACCCGGCAGAAACCGCCGGTCACTCGATTGACAAATTCCTTTATTTAGATAGCTCTTGATGTTGCGAACCTTCGGGCGGCACGATGCACCCGGAGCCCAAGGTCAGTTGGCGCTCCGCAGCCCACCTGAAGGAGCGTCGCGACGTGTCCCCGAAACGATGGCGCACAGCCGTGGCCGGCCTGGCGGTCGGTCTCGCAATCCCGATCGGCGCCGGCGGCAGCCCCGCCAGCGCCGCCCCCGAGCAGGCCGAGGCGAAAGCCGTGGCCAGCAAGGCAGCCAAGAAGGTCGTCGACCGCATCGCCCGCGACGGCAAGGCCAGCTTCTGGGTCTTCCTCAACGAGAAGGCCGACCTGTCCGGCGCGGCCAAGCTGCGCGGGCACGCCGACAAGGCCGCGCACGTCTACGACGTCAAGACGAGGCACGCGGAGCGTACCCAGGCGGGGCTGCGCGGGCTGCTCAAGAAGAAGGGCGCGGACTTCACCCCGTTCTGGCTGGTCAACACGATCCGGGTGACCGGTGACGCCGACCTGCTCGGCGAGATCGCCGTCCGCTCCGACGTCGCCGAGATCGCCGCCGACGACCCGGTCGACCTGCCGAAGCCGCTGCCCGGCAACCCCGTCGAGGCGGTCGACGCCGTCGAGTGGAACATCGACCGGGTCAACGCCCCCCGGGTCTGGAACGAGCTCGGCGTCCGCGGCGAGGGCATCGTCGTCGCCAACATCGACAGCGGCGTCGACGTCACCCACCCGGCGGTCAACGCCAGCTACCGGGGCCGCAACGCCGACGGCACGCTCGACCACAACTACAACTGGTTCGACCCGGCCGGGGTCTGCCCCACCGACGCCCCGTGCGACAACAACGACCACGGCACCCACACCATGGGCACGATGGTCGGCCTGGACGGCGCGAACGTCATCGGCGTGGCGCCGGGAGCCAGGTGGATCGCCGCCAAGGGCTGCGAGACCAACAGCTGCTCCCGGACCTCGCTGCTCGCCTCCGGCCAGTGGATCGTGGCCCCCACCGACATCAACGGGGCCAACCCCCGCCCGGACCTCGCCCCGGACGTCGTGAACAACTCCTGGGGCTCCACCACGTACGACCCGTGGTACACCGAGACCGTCTCGTCCTGGGTGGCCGCCGGCATCTTCCCGGCGTTCTCCAACGGCAACAGCGGCCCCTCGTGCAACACCTCGGGCAGCCCCGGCTCGTACACGATCAGCTACAGCTCCGGCGCGTTCGACGTGAACAACGCCATCGCCAGCTTCTCCAGCCGTGGCACCGGCGAGAACGGCGACATCAAGCCGAACATCGCCGCGCCGGGCGCCAACGTCCGGTCCTCGATCCCCGGCGGCTACGACGTCTTCAGCGGCACCTCGATGGCCTCCCCGCACACCGCCGCCACCGTGGCGCTGATGTGGTCGGCCTCGCCGGCGCTGCAGGGTGACATCGCCGAGACCAAGCGGATCCTGGACGACACCGCCATCGACGTCAACGCCCTCACCTGCGGCGGCACCCTCGACGACAACAACGTCTTCGGCGAGGGCCGGCTCGACGCGTTCGCCGCGGTCAGCGCCACCCCGCGCGGCGCGCTGGGCGCGCTGGGCGGCCAGGTCACCTCGGGCGGCGCCGGCCTCGCCGGGGCGACCGTGACGGTCACCGGCCCGATGACCCGCACCGGCACCACCGCCGCCGACGGCGGCTACGGGTTCGACCGGCTCATGGTCGGCGACTACGCCATCTCCGTCAGCAAGTTCGGCTACGTGACCGCCACCGGGTCGGCGACCATCGTCGAGAACGGGACCGCCGACGTCGACATCGACGTCACCCAGGCCCCGTCCGCCGTCCTCAGCGGCACCGTGACCACGTCGGCCGGGCCGGCCGGCGGCGCCACGGTGACGGTCGCCAACACGCCGGTGAGCACCACCGCCGACGCGCAGGGCCGCTACTCCGTGACCGTGCCGCAGGGCCAGTACAACGTCACGTACGCCCACGCGTACCGGTGCGCCGACTCGGTCACCCGGGCCGTGACGCTGTCCGGGGACACCACCGTGGACGTCACCATGCCGGACCGCGTGGACGGCTTCGGGTACGCCTGCGGCGGCGCCGGCGGCGCGTTCGTCCCCGGCACCGACCTGGTGAACCTCAACGGCGACGACAAGACCCTCGACATCGCGCTGCCCTTCCGGGTGCCCTTCTACGGCAAGTCGTACCGCAACGGCTGGGTGAGCACCAACGGCGTGCTGGGCTTCGGCGCCGCGTCGACCGCCCGGGCGAACACCGCCCTGCCCAACACCGCCGTGCCGAACCTGGCGCTCTACCCGTTCTGGGACGACCTGTACGTGGAGACCGACTCCGGCATCTACACCGCCGTCGTCGGCGCCAAGCCGCACCGCACGTTCGTGGTCGAGTGGCGCAACGTCTCGCTGTTCAGCAACCGCTCGCAGCGGCTGACGTTCAGCGCGGCGATCAGCGAGGACGGCTCGATCACCTACCGCTACAAGGACGTCGACGGCACCGGGCCGGAGGCCGGCAGCCAGGCCACCATCGGCCTGGAGAACGAGAACGGCTCGGTCGGCTTCCAGTACTCCTTCGACCAGGCGGCGGTCGCCACCGGGTCGGCGATCGCGTTCCGCAGCACCCGGACGAGCGTGCTCTCCGGCGTGGTGACGGACGCCAACGACGGGCTGGCGGTGGCCGGCGCCACGGTGACCGCGCGGGTCGGCTCCGCCACCGCCACGGACACCACGGACAGCGAGGGCACGTACCTGATCCAGGCGCCGGCCGGCGCCAGCGAGGTGACCTTCGCCAAGCCGGACTACGAGGGTGCCAGCCTCGCGGTCGACCTCCCGGCCGGCGGCGCGGACGTCCGCTCGGCGTCGCTGCGCACCGCCCGGATCGGCGTCTCGACCGGTAGCGTCAGCGTCGTCGCGCCGGCCGACCAGAGCCGGAACCGGCAGCTCGTGCTGACCAACACCGGCGCCCTGGGCACCGACGTCACGGTCACCGAGCTGGCGTCCGACGGCACGCCGCAGGACATCGGCTGGCTCGACCTGACCGGGGCGACCGGCACCGTGGCCAGCGGCGCGCACCACACGGTCGGCGTGGACCTGCGGACGGCCGGGCTGACCCCGGGCACGACCCGCCAGGCGAAGCTGCGGATCACCTCGGCCAGCGGCCGGCGGCCGGTGATCGAGGTCCCGGTCACCCTCGTGGTGCCGAGCTACGTCCGGGCGATCGACGCGGGCGCGACCAAGGCCCGGGCCGACGTCGAGGGCCAGACCTGGGCGCCGGACCAGGCGTACGCCGCCGGCGGGGCGGGCTGGCTGGGCAACTCCAGCGTGAAGTCCACCAGGACCACGATCACCGGCACCAACGACCCCGCCCGGTTCGCCAACCAGCGGGAGGGGATGTACGAGTACCGGATCGACGGGCTGGCGGACGGCTTCTACACCGTGGAGCTGGACTTCGCCGAGGTGGCCAACCAGTCGCCGGACCGCCGGGTCTTCGACGTGCTGATCGAGGGCCAGGAGGTGCTGCCGTCGCTGGACGTGGCCGCCGAGGCGGGCAGCTTCGCGGCGGTGAGCCGGTCGTACACCGTCCAGGTGACCGACGGCACACTCAACGTGCGGTTCGTCACGCACACCGGCTTCGGCAAGCCGATCGTCAACGCGCTGCGGGTGACCAACCGGCCGGACCTCGTGTCCTGACGGTGGCCCGGTAGCAGAGGGGCCCGGCCGTACGGCCGGGCCCCGTCGCGCGTACCGGGCGCGTCAGCTCTTGTCGTCCTCGCGCCTGCCGAGCTTGTTGAAGTCCAGCTTCGGCAGCTTGAAGCCGGGCGGCAGGCCCTGCCCGCCGGCCAGGGCGTTCGGGTCGAGGCCGGGCGGGAGCTGGGGCATCCCGCCGGGGAACCCGCCCGCGCCGTGCCCGACCGGGCGCGGACGCTGCCCGCCGCGCCCGCCCTTGCGCTTGTTCTTCGGCGACTTGGTCGCCTTGCGACGGCCGGCGCCGGGTAGGCCCATCATGCCGCCCATCTGCTTCATCATCTTCTGCGCGTCGGCGAAGCGGTTGAGCAGCTGGTTGACGTCCATCACGGCGACCCCGGAGCCGTTGGCGATGCGGGCCCGCCGGGAGCCGTTGATGATCTTCGGGTTGGCGCGCTCGGCCGGGGTCATCGACCGGATGATCGCGGTGACCCGGTCGAAGTGCTTGTCGTCCAGCTCGGCGAGCTGGTCCTTCATCTGCCCCATGCCCGGCATCATGGCCAGCACGTTGGCGATCGGGCCCATCCGCCGGACCGCGATGAGCTGGTCGAGGAAGTCCTCCAGGGTGAACTGCTCGCCGCCCATCAGCTTGGCGGTCATCTTCTCCTTCTGATCGGCGTCGAAGGCCGCCTCGGCCTGCTCGATCAGAGTGAGGACGTCGCCCATGCCGAGGATCCGGCTGGCCATCCGGTCGGGGTGGAAGACGTCGAAGTCCTCCAGCTTCTCGCCGGTGGAGGCGAACAGGATCGGCTGCCCGGTCACCTCGCGGACCGACAGCGCCGCGCCACCGCGGGCGTCGCCGTCGAGCTTCGACAGCACCACGCCGGTGATGCCGACGCCGTCGCGGAACGCCTCGGCGGTACGCACGGCGTCCTGGCCGACCATCGCGTCGATGACGAAGATGACCTCGTCGGGGTCGACCGCGTCGCGGATGTCGGCGGCCTGCTGCATCATCTCGGCGTCGATGCCGAGCCGGCCGGCGGTGTCGACGATGACGATGTCCCGGGCGGCCCGCCTCGCGTGCTCGATCGAGGCCCGGGCCACCTGGACCGGGTCGCCGACGCCGTTGCCGGGCTCCGGGGCGTACACCTCGACGCCGGCGCGCCCACCGAGCACCTGGAGCTGGCCGACGGCGTTGGGGCGCTGGAGGTCGGCGGCCACCAGCAGCGGCTGGTGGCCCTGGGCCTTGAGCCAGCGGGCCAGCTTGCCGGCGAGGGTGGTCTTGCCGGAACCCTGGAGGCCGGCCAGCATGATCACCGTCGGCGGCTGCTTGGCGAACTGGAGCCGCCGCCCCTCGCCGCCGAGGACCGCGATCAGCTCCTCGTTGACGATCTTGATGATCTGCTGGGCCGGGTTGAGCGCCTGGGAGACGTCGGCGCCGCGCGCCCGCTCCTTGACGTTCGCGATGAAGCCCTTGACCACCGGCAGGGCGACGTCGGCCTCCAGCAGCGCCATGCGGATCTCGCGCGCGGTGGCGTCGATGTCGGCGTCGGTGAGCCGGCCCTTGCCGCGGAGCTTGGTGAAGATCCCGGAGAGGCGGTCACTCAAGGTGTCAAACACGCGAACATCCCGTTTGTCAGTGTTCCGGCGGGCACAACGCGGCCGGACGGTGCTGTCCGGCCACCGCTAGGGTAGCCCGCCCCGCCCACCCGCGCTCCGGCCCAGGCGCCAGAGGCGTCCCCGCGCCCGCGCCGGGACCGCCGCGCCTCACCCGTCGACCAGGCCCGACTGGTACGCGAAGACCACGAGCTGGGCCCGGTCCCGGGCGCCCAGCTTCACCATCGCCCGGCTGACGTGCGTCCGCGCGGTCGCCGGGCTGACCACCAGCCGTTCGGCGATCTCGGCGTTGCTCAGCCCCTCGCCGACCAGCCCGACCACCTCCCGCTCCCGATCGGTGAGCGTGCCGAGCCGGGGGTGCGGGCGGGGCACCCGGGCCGGCCGGGTGGCGAACTCCCGGACCACCCGCCGGGTCACCGACGGCGACAGCAGCGCCTCCCCCTCGGCGACCAGCCGGACCGCCCGGAGCAGCTCGGCCGGGCGGGTGTCCTTGGTGAGGAAGGCCTCCTTGCTGGTGCGGCTGATCGCGGCGAGCGCCGCCTCGGCCTGCTCCGGCCGCTTGGCGAGCAGGTGCAGGGCGATCTCGGCCCGCATGTGGATCGCGGCGAGCCCGTGCCCGACCACGTCGTGCACCTCCCGCGCGACCCGCAGCCGCTCGGCGTCGGCCAGCCGGCGCGCCTCGTCGGCGCGCGCCCGGGCCGCGCTCTCCCGGCCCAGCCGCACGGTGGCGCCCACCGCGAACGGCACGACCAGCCAGGCGGCGACCGGCATCAGGCCGAGCATCCCGGGCGGGCGCGTCCCGACGAAGACGTACGCCAGCAGCGCCGCCAGCGCGGCGGCGCCGGCGGGCGCCGCGGTCCGCACCGGCCGGTACGCGGCCACCGTGTAGACCGCGACGAAGAACGACAGCAGGATCGGCCCGTACGGGTAGCCGAGCACCAGGTACGCCGTGGTCGCCGCGGTGACCACCGCCAGGGTCACCAGCGGCCACCGCCGGCGTCCGGCCAGGGCGAGCGCGGCCACCACGACCAGCGGATACGTCGCCCGGCCTGTGCCCACCTGCTGGCTCAGGCCGGCCGGTGCGGTGCCGAGCAGCCCGACGGCGAGCAGGGCCAGGGCGAGCAGGGCGTCGAGGAGGCCGTAGCCCCAGCCGCCGCGGTTGCGCTCCACGCCGTAAGTGTCCCCGGACAGGTTCATACCCCGAGGGTCCCGCCGCGCGGCCGTCGGCGCGTCGCCCCGCGGGCGGCGTCGCGGCTACGCCCCCCGACGTAGTGCGGCGCCAGGAATGGGCCCTCCCCATCCGCGAATGCGTGGAGAAGGAGCCCTCCCCTACACCGCGGCCAGGACGGCGGCCTCCAGGCGGGCCCGTTCGGCGTCCGACGGCCAGCCGCCGACCAGGTAGAACGCGTCGACCACGTCCCCGCCGAACGTGGCGATGCGGGCGGCGCGGACCTGGGCGCCGGCCTCGTCGAGGGCCCGGGTGACCCGGTAGAGCAGCCCGGCGGCGTCGGCGGCGCGCAACTCCAGCAGCACCGCGTCGGTGGCCGCCTCCCGGTGCCACACCACGCGCGGGGCGGCGCCGGAGCCGCGCGCGGCGAGCGCCCGGCCGCGCAGCCGCTGGGTGGCGGACACGTCCCCCGCGACCGCCCGGCGCAGGTCGGCACCGAGCGCGACCGGGTCCGGCGGCAGGCCGTACCGGGGCTGCACCCGGCACTCGACCAGCGCCCGGCCGTCGACCGTCGAGGCGTCCGCGGCGAGCACCTCCAGCCGGTGCAGGGCCAGGCAGCCGGCGACCGTCGCGAGCAGGCCCCGCCGGTCGGCGGCGGCCACCGCCACCCGGTCGGCCGTCAGGTGTACGACCGGCAGCGGCCCGGCGACCAGCGCCGGGTCCGGGGCGGCCGGGGCGGGCAGCGCGCCGGTGTCCAGCGCGGTGCGCACCCGGGCGACCAGCTCGGCGATCAGCCGCCCCTTCCAGTCCGACCAGGCGGCCGGGCCGGTGGCCGCCGCGTCGGCGCGGACCAGCGCGTGCAGCAGGTCCAGGGTGGTGGTGTCGCCGACCCGCTCGGCGACCCGCGAGATGGTCACCGGGTCGGACAGGTCGCGCCGGGTGGCCACGTCGGGCAGGAGCAGGTGCAGCCGGACCAGCGTGCCGATCAGCGCCGCCTCCGGCGCCGGCAGGCCGATCCGGGCGGCCACCGCCTCGGCCAGCGGCGCCCCGGCCGCGCTGTGGTCGCCTGGGAGTCCCTTGCCGATGTCGTGCAGGAGCGCGCCGAGCAGCAGCAGGTCCGGCCGGTCCACCTCGCGGGTGTGCCGGCTGGCCTCGTACGCCGTCTGCACGAGGTGCCGGTCGAGGGTGTACCGGTGCACCGGGTTGTGCTGGGGCAGGCTGCGCGTCCGGGTCCACTCGGGCAGCCAGCCGTCGACCAGGCCGTACCGGTCGCAGGTCTCCCAGGCCGGCAGGAGGCCGGGGCCCGCGCCGAGCAGGGAGACCAGGGCGGCGCGCGCGTCCGCCGGCCACGGCGACGGCAGCGGCGGGCAGTACGCGGCCAGCCACTCGCAGGTGGCGCGCGCGATCGGCAGCCGGGTGGTGGCCGCCGCGGCGGCGACCCGCAGGGACAGGCTCGCGTCGGGGCGGGCGCCGATGGCGGTACGTGCCAGCACCAGCTCCCCGTCCTGCTCCACCACGTCCCGGGCCACCGGCCGGCGTGCCGGCCGCACCTCGGCGCCCCGGCGGCGGCCCGAGCGCAGCCGGTCGGCGGCCCGCCAGGCGTCGTCCAGCGCATGGCTGACCGTGCGCGCGTCCCCGGCGACCCGCCGCAGCAGCGCGTCCCCGTCGTCGGCGGCTCCAGGTCGCCGCGCCGCGTCGGACGCGCCGAGCTGGAGTCGTCGCAGGCCCAGCCGGGCGGCGACGCCGTCGCGCTCCTGGGCGACCAGCCGGTCGACCCGCCGGCCGACCTGCTCGTGCAGGGCGTCCCGGGTGTCGAGCAGGCGCAGGTGGGCGGCCCGGACGGCGGGGCGCAGCGCGTCGGTGATCCCGGCGAGGGCGATGGCCCGCAGCACGCCCACGTCCCGCAGCCCGCCGGCGGCCTCCTTGAGGTCGCCCTCCAGCAGGAACGCCAACTCTCCGTGGGCGCCCCAGCGGGTCTCGGTGATCTCCCGCAGCGCGGTCAGCCGGCGGACGGCGGTGCGCCGCCAGTGGTCGGCGGCGGTCCGCGCGAGGGTGTCGGCCAGCGCCCGGTCCCCGGCGACGAACCGGGCGTCGAGCAGGCCCAGGGCGACCTTGACGTCGTCCTGCGCCACCGAGAGCGCCTCGGCGACGGTACGCACGGAGTGGTCCAGCCGCAGGCCGGCGTCCCAGATCGGGTACCAGAGCGACGCGGCGAGGTCGTCCGTGCCGGGCACCCCGGCGTGCAGCAGCACCAGGTCGAGGTCGCCGTACGGGGCGCACTGCCGGCGTCCGAGCCCGCCGACGGCGACCAGCGCCACGCCGTCGCGCCGGGGCAGCAGCCCGGCCAGCCAGCGGTCGAACGCGTCGGCCCGCCGCGCCCGCGCGTCCGCCCCGACCCCGGCCGGCACGCCGACGGCCTCGTTGACCATGAGGTTCGCGTCGTGGTGCATGGCGTACTCCGACGCGTTTCCCTTGATCAACGAGGCCATGTCGGTCGCGTCGCCCGTCAGAGGGCGTCCAGGCCGCGCTCGCCCGTGCGGACCCGGACGACCTCCTCGACGCCGGTCACCCAGACCTTGCCGTCGCCGATCTTCCCGGTGCGGGCCGCCCCGACGATGGCGTCGACGATCTTGTCGACCTCCAGCTCGTCGGTGAGCACCTCGACCCGGATCTTCGGCAGGAACTCGACCGTGTACTCGGCACCCCGGTAGACCTCGGTGTGCCCCTTCTGGCGGCCGTAGCCCTGGACCTCGCTGACGGTCAGCCCGGCCACCCCGAGGGCGTGCAGGGCCTCCTTCACCGCGTCCAGCTGGTACGGCTTGATGACCGCGGTCACCAGCTTCATGTCCAATCCTTCCATCCCAGGAACGTTAACCGGCGACCTTCTCGCTGACCGACCCGGCGGGATCCGGGACCGCGCCCGAGCCCGCCGCGCCCGGCTTCGCGTCCTCGGTGACGGGCCGGGCCGCGGCCGGGCCGCCCGGAGCGCCGATCCCGGCGAGCGCGAACGCGCCGCCCGAGCCGCCGGCCGCCGGGGAGAGGTCGTAGCCGCTCTCGGCGTGCTCGGCGATGTCGATGCCCTCGACCTCCGCCTCGGGCTTGAGGCGGAAGCCCATCGTCTTCTCGATGGCGAAGGCGAGCACCCAGGCGACCGCGAACGACCACGCCGTCACGATCAGGCCGGCGAGCGCCTGCCGGCCGAGCTGGGTGAGCCCGCCGCCGTAGAACAGGCCGTCGGACGCGCCGATCACGTCGCCGATCGCCGAGTTGACCGAGTTGGTGGCGAACAGGCCGAGCCAGAGCGACCCGATCCAGCCGCCGACGAAGTGCACGCCGACCACGTCGAGGGAGTCGTCGTAGCCGAGCTTGTACTTCAGGCTGATGGCGAGCGCGCAGACCACGCCGGCGACGATGCCGAGCAGGACCGCCGCCCACGGGGCGACGAAGCCACAGGCCGGGGTGATGGCGACCAGGCCGGCGACGGCGCCGGAGGACGCGCCGACCATCGTCGGCTTCCGGTCCTTGACCCACTCGACCGCGATCCAGCCGAGCACCGCGGCGGCGGTGGCGAGCTGCGTGTTGAGGAACGCGAGCCCGGCGACCGAGTCGACGGTCAGCTCAGAGCCGGCGTTGAACCCGAACCAGCCGAACCAGAGCAGACCGGCGCCGAGCGCGACGAGCGGGATGTTGTGCGGCTTCATGCCCTCACGCGGCCAGCCGAGCCGCTTGCCGAGCACGAGCGCCAGGGCGAGCGCGGCCGCGCCGGCGTTGATGTGCACCGCCGTGCCGCCGGCGAAGTCCAGCGCGTGCAGCTTGGCGCCGATGATGCCGCCGCCCCACACCCAGTGGGCGACCGGGAAGTAGACCAGGGTCGCCCAGCCGAAGGCGAACAGCAGCCAGCCGCCGAACTTCGCCCGGTCGGATACGGCGCCGCTGATCAGCGCGACGGTGATCACCGCGAAGACCATCTGGAACGCCATGAACACGTAGAGCGGAACCCCGATGCCGCTGGGGTTGTCGGCGGTCGCGCCCCACAGGTCGGTCTCGGCCAGGAACGTCTTGGTGCCGAGGTAGGCGCCGGGGTCGCCCCAGAGCCCGTTCACGTCGCTGCCGAACGCGACGCTGAAACCGTAGAACCACCACAGAACGGAGATGAGTCCGATCGCGGAGAAGCTCATCATCATCATGTTGAGCACGCCCTTGGCTCGGTTGAGTCCGCCGTAGAACAGGGCGAGCCCGGGCGTCATGAGCAGCACGAGCGCGGTCGACACCAGCAGCCAAACCGTGTTGCCGCCGTCGATCGTCGGTGCTTCAGGCACGCTGGCCTCCTAAGGTGAGGTTCCCTCCTTCACGGCTTCCGGGGCAGCGCCGCCCGTACGCCGGTTGCCCGAAGCTTGGTCGGCCCCTGTTTCCCCCAGCGTCACCCGCCGATTTCCGACCGATGACACTGTGTTTCGGACGTGTGAAGAAACCCTCACCGCCCCGCCGGGCGGCCGACGACGGGCCCGAGCCAGCCCAGCCGCCGGCCCGAGCCCCGCCCGCCGCAGCCGGCGGGCTCAGCGCAGGGCGTACTCCAGGTGGTGCCGCTCGTAGTCGAGCAGGCGCAGGTCGCGCATCGGGCGGCGAAGGTGACCCTTGTGCACGATCCGGACGAACGCCGGCTCCCCGGCGGCGGCCATCCGGCGGATGCCCTCGACGTGGTCCACGATGCGCTTGCGGATGGTCCGGACCAGCCGGTGCCGGTCGCGCGGGATCAGCCCGTACGCGTCGGCGAACAGCCGCAGCCGGCGCGGCCGGTCGGGCCGCTTCCAGCCGAGCGTGATCGAGTCCCGGTCGGAGAAGATCGGCACCCACGTCCACGCCGCGTACGCCACGTCGTAGATCCGGGCGCCGGGCGAGGCCAGGTCGAAGTCGATCAGCCCGAGGGTGCCGTCGGGGCGCCAGATCACGTTGTGCGGGGCGGCGTCGTGGTGGCAGATCACCTCGGTGTCCGGCGGGGGCGGCCCGAACGAGCGCCAGACCGCGCCCGGCGGCGGGACGAAGCCGTACTGGGCGTCGTGGAACATCCGCAGCATGGTCGCCACCGTCACCAGCGCCTCGTCGGTGACCCAGTGCGGGGCGAGCGGGTACTCCCCGCACTCCCCCTCCAGGTACGACAGCACCTCCCGGTTGCGCTCGTCCATGCCGAGCGCCCGGGGCGCGCCGGTGAACCCGACGTACTCCAGGTGGCGCAGGAGGGCGTGCACGGACGGGGTCCACGGGCCGGCGTTGCGCCGGACGGTGTCGCCGACCCGGACGACGGTGCTCACGTTCCCGCCACGCAGCGGGATCTCCTGCGACGTCACGTACGGTCTCCCCAGGCCGGGCGCCGCGTGGCGGGGGTCCCGCCACCTGGCGTGGGCGTGCTGCTCGCTGGTCACTCGAGGCTACGCGTCCCGGGCGGGCGGCTCGGTGCCGAGCAGCGCGTCGACGAACTGCACCGGGTCGAACGGGGCGAGGTCGTCCTTGCCCTCGCCGAGGCCGACCAGCTTGACCGGGATGCCGAGCCGGCGCTGCACGGCGATCACGATGCCGCCCTTGGCCGTGCCGTCGAGCTTGGTCAGCACCACGCCGGTCACGTTGACCACCTCGGTGAAGACCCGGGCCTGCTCCAGGCCGTTCTGGCCGGTGGTGGCGTCGAGGACGAGCAGGGTCTCGTCGATCGGGCCGTGCTTCTCCACGACCCGCTTGACCTTGCCCAGCTCGTCCATCAGGCCGACCTTGTTCTGCAGCCGGCCGGCGGTGTCGATGAGCACGGTGTCCACGCCGGTGTCGATGCCCCGTCGGACCGCGTCGAACGCGACGCTGGCCGGGTCGGCCGCCTCCGGGCCGCGGACGGTCTCCGCGCCGACCCGGCTGGCCCACGTCTCCAGCTGGTCGGCGGCGGCGGCCCGGAACGTGTCGGCCGCGCCGAGCACGACGCTGCGGCCGTCCGCGATCAGCACCCGGGCGATCTTGCCGCAGGTGGTGGTCTTGCCGGCGCCGTTGACGCCGACCACCATCAGCACGGCGGGCCTGCCGTCCTTCGGGGCGGTGCGCAGCGACCGGTCCAGGCCCGGGTCGAGGGCCTCCACCAGCTCGGCGGCGAGCATAGTGCGCAGGTCGGTGGCGGAGCGGGTGCCGAGCACCCGGGTCCGCTCGCGCAGCCGGCCGACGATCTCCTGGGTGGGCTCGATGCCGACGTCGGCGGTGATCAGGCTGTCCTCGATCTCCTCCCAGACGTCCTCGTCCAGGTGCTCGCGGGCGAGCAGGCTGAGCAGGCTCTTGCCGAGGACGTTCTGGGAGCGGGCCAGGCGCGAGCGCAGCCGGACCAGCCGGCCGGCGGTCGGCTCGGGCACCTCGACGGCCGGCACCTCCACCACCAGGGGCGGCACCTCGACCACGACGGGCGGCGGCTCGACCAGGATGCCGGTGGAGACGTCGGCCTCGGGCGCCTCGACGGGCGGCCCGGCCAGCTCCTCCTCGGCGCGGGTGCGCACCTCCGTCTCGGGCGGCGGCGGTTCGGGGCGCCGGCGCAGCCGTGGCACCACCAGCCCGAGGGCGCCGAGGATCAGCACGCCGAGCAGGGCAAGCGCGATGAGGAGGTATTCCGTCATGCCGAAATCCTGTCAGATGACGGCGACCGCCGCTTCGCCACCGCACCCGACGGGGGTGCCGACTGTGGGTACGCTCGCGCCAGCCAGGGGGTGGCCGGGCCGCCGTCCGGGTAGAAATGACGAGATCCGTTCGCCCTGGAGGAGGTTCCCGTGCCGGCTCCCCGCCTGCTCATCGGCCCGCTGCTGCGCCGGGTCGTCGGCACGCGGGCGACGGTCTGGGTGGAGACCAGCGCGCCCGCGACGGTCCGGGTCCGCACGGCCGACGGCGCCGAGGGCACGGCGGCCACCTTCTCCGCGTACGACCACCACTACGCGCTCGTGGTGGTGGAGGGGCTCACCCCGGACAGCGCGACGACGTACGAGGTGCTGGTCGACGGCGAGGTCGCCTGGCCGGTGCCGGGTGCGGGCTTCCCGCCCAGCCTGATCCGCACCCGGGCGGCCGACGACCGGGACCAGCCGGTGCGCCTGCTCTTCGGGTCCTGCCGGGAGACCACCCAGCACGCCACGGCCCGCCGGCTGCCGCCGGACGCCCTCGACGCGTACGCCCGGCGGCTGATGGCCGAGCCGGAGCGCGCCGCCGCCCTGCCCGACCTGCTGGTGCTCCTCGGCGACCAGGTCTACGCCGACGAGACCTCGCCCACGGTGCGACGGCTGCTCAGGCGGCGCCGGCGGCGACCGCGGGGCGCCCCCGCGACACAGGTGGTCAGCTTCGACGAGTACACGAAGCTGTACCTGGAGTCGTGGCGCGACCCGGAGATCCGCTGGCTGTTCTCCACCGTGCCGAGCGTGATGATCTTTGACGACCACGAGATCATCGACGACTGGAACACCTCGGCGAGCTGGCGCGCCGAGATGCGCGGGCAGCCGTGGTGGGCCGAGCGGATCGGCAGCGGGCTGGCGTCGTACTGGGTCTACCAGCACCTGGGCAACCTCGCGCCGGACGAGATCACGGCCGACCCGGTCTACGCCAGGGTCGCCGCCGCCGGGGCGGACGCCACCGAGGTGCTGCGCGAGTTCGGCGCCCGGGTGGACGCCGAGGCCGACCTGGCCCACGACACCGAGAGGTGGCGGGCCGTGCAGTACCAGTGGAGCTACGCCCTGGACCTGGGGCGCACCCGGCTGGTGATGCTGGACAACCGGTGCAGCCGGGTGCTGGAGGCGGGCCGCCGGGCGATGCTGCCGCCGGGCGAGTGGTCCTGGTTCCTCGACCGGGCGCACGGGGTGTACGACCACCTGGTGGTCGGCGCGTCGCTGCCCTGGCTGCTGCCGCCGGGCATCCACCACGTCGAGGCGTGGAACGAGCGGCTGGCCGACTCCCGTCGCCGCTGGGTGGCCGGCTCCGCCGAGCGGCTGCGCCGGGCGCTGGACCTGGAGCACTGGGCGGCGTTCCGGCGGTCCTTCGACGCCCTCGCCGCGCTGTTCGCCCGGATCGGCAGCGGCCCGGCCGGGAGCACCGGCGACCGGGTCGGCGCGGGGCCGGCGTACCCGCCGCCGGCGTCGATCAGCGTCCTCTCCGGCGACGTGCACCACTCGTACGTGGCCCGGGCCCGCTTCGACGACCCCGCGGTGCGTACGCCCGTGCACCAGCTGACCTGCTCGCCCATCCACAACCAGGTGCCGGCCGCCATACGCCCGCTGATGCGACTCGGCTGGTCGCCCGGCCCGGCGGGCGCCACCCGGGCCCTCGCGCGCTCGGCCGGGGTACGCCGCCCGAGCGTGCGCTGGCGCAAGCTGGCCGGCCCGTACTTCGGCAACGCGGTGGCCACGCTCACCCACCGGGGCCGGTCGGCCGAGGTGACGATCGAGGGCACCACGGGCGACGGGCGACTACGACCGGTGGCCTACCGGCGGCTCACCTCCGACGCCTGACTGCCCCGGCCGCCGGCCCGTACCCTGGCGTCCGTGGACGATCACCTGCCGGAGCCGCTGCGTGCGGTGGAGCACGAGGTGACGGCGCTGCTGCGCCGGGGGCGGGTGCTCTCCTGGGAGATCGCCCGCGAGGTGCACCCCGACCTGGAGCCGAACACGTACGGGCTGCTGCTCTGGCTGCGCCGGTGCGACTCGGTGCGGCTGACCGACCTGGCCGCCCGGCTCGGCGTGGGCAAGGGCACGCTCAGCCGCCAGCTCACCGGGCTGGAGGCGCTGGGGCTGGTCCGCCGCGACCCGGACCCGATCGACCGGCGGGCGTGGCGGCTCAGCCTGACCGAGGAGGGCCAGCGGCGGTTCGACGCCGCCCGGGCGTCCCGGCTCGGTCCGCTGCGGCGCACGCTGAAGAGCTGGCCGGAGCGGGACGTGGCGGAGTTCGGCCGGCTGCTGCGCCAGTTCAACGACGCCCTGGACTGAGCATCCCCGCCCCTGCCGAAGAGGCTCGGGCCGCCGCATGTCGGTCCCGTGAGAACTCGACGCTTCCGGTACGCCAGGAGCCCCCGCCCGGCGCCACGCCGACCTGATCCGGGAACGGATCGACGGCACGACCGGCGACTAGGCCGCCTGCCCGCATTCTTGGACACTTGTCGTTCGCGGCGCACGGCAAGTGTCCAAGATCGGGCGAAACACCGCCGGGGCGCGCTCAGTCCCGCGTCGGCTCCAGCGCCGCCCGCAGGTAGCGCAGCCCCTCCGGCCCGCTCCACCGGTACGCGGACAGCCCGGCGGCCCGCGCCCCGCTGACCGCCCGGTCCTCGTCGTCGACGAACAGCACCCGCTTCGGGGGCGTCCCCAGCGCCTCGCAGGCGGCCCGGAAGTACTCCGGGGCCGGCTTGTGCACCCCGATCGCCGAGGAGTTGACCACCACGTCGAGCTCGCCGACCAGGCCGAGCGCGGCGAGGTCGGCGTCGAGCAGGTCGGTGGCGTTCGTGCCCAGCCCGACCTTCACCCCGGCGGCCCGCACCTCGCGGACGAACGCCAGCACGTCCGGGTCGACCTCGCCCCGGTACTGCTGCCACTCCTGCACCGCCGCGCGGGCGCGGTCGGCGCCCACCGACGGGGTCAGCGCGTCCGCCACGCTGGTCATCCACTGGGCGTGGCTGACCTGGCCGGTGAGCACCGGCTGGAGCAGGCCCCAGGACATGGCGATCTCACCGAGCACGCCCTCGGCGAGCCCGTACTCGCGCTCGACGCCGGCGGCGACCGCCGGGTCCCAGCGCCGCAGCACACCGTCGAGGTCCAGCAGAAGCGCCGTGGCGCGTTCCCGACTCACTCGTTCTTCTCCTGCTCGTCGTCGGCCCGGTTGAGCCGCTGGCTGATCACCTGGGTGACCCCGCTGCGCATGGTCACCCCGTACAGGGCGTCGGCGATCTCCATCGTCCGCTTCTGGTGGGTGATGACGATCAGCTGGCTCTTCTCCCGCAGCTGCGCCAGCAGCGTGATCAGCCTGCCGAGGTTCACGTCGTCGAGGGCCGCCTCGACCTCGTCCATGATGTAGAACGGGCTGGGCCGGGCGCGGAAGATCGCCACCAGCATGGCCACCGCGGTCAGCGAACGCTCGCCGCCGGAGAGCAGCGACAGCCGCTTGATCTTCTTGCCGGGCGGGCGGGCCTCGACCTCGACGCCGGTGGTGAGCAGGTTCTCCGGGTCGGTGAGCACGAGCCGGCCCTCGCCGCCGGGAAACAGGACGGTGAACACCTGCTCGAACTCCCGGGCGGTGTCCTCGAACGCGCTGGCGAAGACCTCCAGGATCCGGTCGTCGACGTCCTTGACCACGGTGAGCAGGTCCCGGCGGGTGGCCTTGAGGTCCTCCAGCTGCTCGGAGAGGAACTTGAACCGCTCCTCCAGCGCGGCGAACTCCTCCAGCGCCAGCGGGTTGACCTTGCCGAGCAGGACCAGCTCCCGCTCCGCCTTGGCGGCCCGCTTCTCCTGCACCGGCCGCTCGTAGCGGACCGGCTCGGGCACCGGCAGGCCGTCCCGCTCGGCCGCGGCCACGTCCGCCTCGGTGGGCGGTACGGGCTGGTGCGGGCCGTACTCGGCGACCAGCGTCTCCACGTCCAGGCCGAAGTCCTCGGCGGCCTTGGCCTCCAACTGCTCGATGCGCAGCCGCTGCTCGGCGCGGGCCACCTCGTCGCGGTGCACCTGGCTGGTCAGCCGCTCCAGCTCGGCGCCGAGGCGCTTCGCCGCGCCGCGTACCTCGGATAGCTCGGCCTCGCGGGCGGCGCGTTCGCGCGCCACGGCGTCGCGGTGCTCCTCGGCCCGCGCGATGGACACGGCGAGCCGGGTCAGCGCCTCCCGGGCGCCGGCGACCACGGCCCGGGCGATCCCCGCGCCCCGGGCGCGGGCCGCCCGGCGGGCCGCGGCGCGTTCCCGCGCGGCCCGCTCGGCGGTGGCCTGCCGGCGCAGCGAGTCGGCCCGGCCGGCGATCGAGGAGACCCGCTCCTCCGCGGTACGCACCGCGAGCCGGACCTCCATCTCGTTCTGCCGGGCCTGCGGCACCATCGCGGCGAGCTGGTCGCGTTCCTCGGTGGACGGCTCGGCGTCGATCGGGGTGGCCTCGGCCAGCCGCAGCCGCTCCTCCAGCTCGGCCAGCGCCTGGAGGTCTCGCTCCCGGGCGGCCTCGGCGCGGGAACGGGACTCGCCGAGCCGGTCGGTCTCCGCCTTCGCCGACCGGGCCGCCGCGCCCAGCTCGGCGAGCCGGCGGGCGGCGGCGTTGCGGTGGCTCTCGGCCTCCCGCTTGGCGGCGGCGGCGTGCTGCACCGCCTCCTTCGCGGCGGCCACCTCGGCGCGCGCCTCGACCAGCTGTTCGCGCAGCTCGGCGGCCGCCCGCTCGGCGGCGAGCCGGTTGGCCCGGGCCTCCTCGACGGCGGCCTGCACCTCGATGAAGCTGGGTGCCTTGGCCGACCCGCCGGCCGCCGCGTACGCGCCGACCACGTCGCCGTCGGGGGTGACCGCGCGCAGCTCCGGGTTGCCGGCGACCAGCTCGGACGCGGCGGCGAGGTCGTCGACCAGCACGACGTCGCGCAGCGCCCGGTAGACGGCGGGGCGGATCGCCGCCTCGCACTCGACCAGGTCGGGGGCCCAGCGGGCGTCGTCGGGCAGCTTCGGGCGCAGCGCGTCGGCCGGCCCGGCCATGCCCGGGCCGGCGGGGCTGCCGACCAGCAGTCCGGCCCGGCCGGCGTCGGAGATCTTCAGCAGCCGCATCGCCTCGACGGCCTCGTCGACCCCGCTGACGGCCACCGCGTCGGCGAGCCCGCCGAGCGCGGCGGCGAGGGCGGCCTCGTGGCCGGGGGCGACGGTGAGCAGTCCGGCCAGGCTGCCGAGCAGACCGGGAACGTCGCCGGCGCGGGCGAGCAGGGCGCCCGCGCCGTCCTTGCGGCGCAGGCCGATGGCGAGTGCCTCCTCGCGGGCCTTCCAGGTGGCGGCGTCCTTCTCGGCGGCCCGTTCGGTGTCGCTGAGGGACCGGACGGCGGCCTGCGCCCGCTCCTGGACGGCGACCGCCTCGGCGTGCCGCGCGTCGAGGTCGGCGTTGTCCCGGTCGGCCTCGGTGGACTGCTCGGCGACCGCGTCCAGCTCGGCCTGCGCCTGCTCGGCGCGGCCCAGCGCGTCGGTGTGCGCGGCGGCGAGCCGCTCGATCTCCTCGCCGGCGCTGGTGGTGCGGGCCCGGGCCGAGTTGACCTGCCCGGTGAGCCGGGCCAGCCCCTCCCGCCGGTCGGCGATCGCCTTTGCCGCGGCGACCAGCTCGCGCTCGGCGGCGGCGAGCTGGCGTTCCAGTTCCTGCCGGTGCTCCACCGCCTCGGCCAGCCGGATCTGGTCGTCGGTGAGCGCCGCCCGCAGCTCCTCCTCCTGCTCGCGGACCCGCTCCGCCTCCGCCTCCAGCTGGTCGGGGTCGCGGCCGGGGCGCTCGTCGTCGGTGGTGGCGCTGAGGTGGCGCAGCCGCTCCAGGGCGAGCTGCTCGATCGAGCGGAACCGCTCCTGGAGGGCGGAGAGCTTGTACCAGGTGTCCTGGGCGGCGGCGAGCAGCGGCGCGTCCTCGGCGAGGGCGGCCTCCAGCTCGCCGAGCCGGGCCTGGACCTCGGTGTGCTCGGCCTCGACCTGCTCCCGCCGCTCGCGCAGGGCGCTCTCGTCGGCGATCTCCTTGTCGAGGGTGGCGCGCAGGGTGGCCAGGTCGTCGGCGAGCAGCCGGAGCCGGGCGTCGCGCAGGTTGGCCTGGATGACGGCGGCCCGCCGGGCGACCTCGGCCTGCCGGCCGAGCGGCTTGAGCTGTCGGCGCAGCTCGGCGGTGAGGTCGGTGAGCCGGTTGAGGTTGGTCTGCATCGCGTCGAGCTTCCGCAGCGCCTTCTCCTTGCGCTTGCGGTGCTTCAGGACGCCGGCCGCCTCCTCGATGAACGCCCGCCGGTCCTCCGGCTTGGCGTGCAGCATGCCGTCGAGGCGGCCCTGCCCGACGATGATGTGCATCTCGCGGCCGATGCCGGAGTCCGACAGCAGCTCCTGGATGTCGAGCAGCCGGCAGGAGTCACCGTTGATCTCGTACTCGCTCTCGCCGGAGCGGAACATCCGGCGGGTGATGGAGACCTCGGTGTACTCGATCGGCAGGGCGCCGTCGGTGTTGTCGATGGTCAGGGTGACCTCGGCCCGGCCCAGCGGCGCCCGCCCGGCGGTGCCGGCGAAGATCACGTCCTCCATCTTGCCGCCGCGCAGCGCCTTGGCGCCCTGCTCACCGAGCACCCAGGCGATGGCGTCGACGACGTTGGACTTGCCGGAGCCGTTCGGGCCGACCACGCAGGTGATCCCGGGTTCCAGCTTCAGCGTCGTGGCGGAGGCGAAGGACTTGAACCCCTTCACCGTCAGGCTCTTGAGATACACCTTCTCGATCCTCGTCCGGTGGCCGCCGTACCGTCGCGGGCTGCGCGGACCTGGTAAGCCCGCAGACTAACCCGGAACCGCGGCGGCCCGGGCACGCGACCCGCCCCGGCAGGGTCCGCCGACCCGGCCCGAACCGCCCGTACCGGTCTTTCCCGGAACGGATCGGACGTAACCAAGGACACTGACCCCGGTCAATGATCACTTCCCGCGGGGAGCGCCCTCGACCAATGGCGGGCGGATCGGCGGGCGGATCGGCGGGCGACAAGATCGAAAAACGGCGGAGAGGGCCCGGACATGGCTGCGCGCCGGCACGAAAGTGTCGGCGCGCGATTTTGCGTGGTGCGATTCAGTTTTCCGACAACCGGAGATCAGGTCAGCGCCGGCTCCGCCAGACGCAGGAGGCCGTCCGCCTCCGTCGCGGCCGCCGCCAGCCGATCATTCTCGGCGCGCAGACGCGTGATCTCGAACTCCAGTGCCTGAACCCTGGACCGCAGTCGGGTGACCTCGTCGAGCAGACGCCGGTCGGGCGCTGCACCTACGTGGCCGTAGAGGGCCTTCGCCATGCTGACTCCTTGATATGCGCTGCCGGAAAGGCCGGCCAACGCGCGCCCATTCGCTCGCGACTGCCATTCCCAGCGATTCTGGGCACGACCGGGCGCGACTGGCGACAACTCCATATTGAGCCGACACCCCCTCCTTCGTCAAGTTCCCGCAGGCCGTAGATCATCTCCACGTCGGCCTGACCACTTGTCGGGGGCTGCCACAAGGCTCGGACACGCTCTGTCCGGACCCCTTGACTGTACGCCGCGGATCACCGGATCGGCCCCCCACGCGAGCCGCCTTCGCCTTAACTCTTTCTTAGCCACGTTGCCGCAGGTCACGGCGCGCCCGTACGGTCAGCCCGGCCCGCAACCGACCCCTGGGAGGCAGAGGCGTGTACGGCTGGACCGACGGCGACGACCCCGAGAACGCCCGCTGGCGGCAGGGACCACCGGCGGACAAGCCGGCCTGGTTGACCGACCGGCCGGCGCCCCGGTCGGCGTACCTGTTCGGGGACGAGCCGGACCAGCCGGACGACCAGCGGCACCACCAGTCCCGACGCGACCCGGCCACCGGCGGGCAGCCGGTCGACCTCGCGACGTACCCCGTCGGCGGGACCGGGCAGGTCCCGACCGGCGGACGGGGCCGGCACCGCTCGGCCCGCCGGGCGCCGCGGCGACTGCTGATCGGCGGCGCGGCCGCGGCCGCCACCCTGCTGGTCAGTCTCGGCGTCGGCGCCCTGGCGCTGCCGGGCCGCGACGACCCGGGCACCGACGCCGCCGCGGTCGACGACCTCGCCGCCGCCACTCCCGTCGTACCCGGCGAGACGGCGGAATCGGCCGATCCCCTGCTCGGCCTCCCGCCGAGCGCGGCGCCGACCACCGCCCGCCCGTCCCCCACGCCGAGCCGGACGGTCAGGCCGGCACCGGCGCCCAGCCGGACCACGGCCGCGTCGCGGAGCCAGCGCAGCACCGCGCCCCGCACCACGGCCCCGGCCGTCAAGGGCGTCAGCGCCCAGGCGCAGGAGGTCGTCGACCTGGCCAACGCCGAGCGGGCCAAGGCCGGCTGCGCCGCGCTGAAGATCAACGACAGGCTGCTGACCGCCGCCCAGCGGCACAGCCAGGACCAGGCCGACCACCGGGAGATGTCGCACGACGGCAGCGACGGCAGCGACGTCGGGGACCGCCTGGACCGGGTCGGGTACGCGTGGCGGGCGTACGGGGAGAACGTGGCCTGGAACCAGAAGACCCCGGCCGAGGTGATGGACGCCTGGATGAACAGCCCCGGTCACCGGGCGAACATCCTGAACTGTTCCTTCACCGAGATCGGCGTGGGCGTCGCGACGAGCAACGGACCGTACTGGACGCAGGACTTCGGCACTCCGCGCTGAGGCGCGTCGCGCGGGGGCGGCGCTCGTTTGACCGGGTGAGGTACGCCGAGGCGGGCGCGGCCCCGCGCACGGTCAGGGCAGGCGTACCCGATCGGGCGGCCGGGCGCCGCCCGCGACCCGGGAGCTGCCGATGCGGATCCGGCTGCCGTCGCCCGACGTCGGGCACGGTCCGCGCCGGGCGCTGCGCTCGCTCGTGGCGCTGGCGCTGCTCGCCTCGGCGTACGGCTGCCGGCTGGAGGTGACACCGCCGGGCGCGCCCACCCCGTGGCCGACCGCGTCGGCCCGGTACTGGCGCTGGCAGTGGCAGCTCAGCGGGCCGCTCGACACGGACGTGGACGCGGACGTGTTCCTGCTCGACGCGGTGCGTACCACCGCCGCCGAGACGTCCGCGCTGCGCGACCGGCACCGCCGGCTGGTGTGCCAGGTCAGCGTCGGCGCGTACGCCCGGACGGACCCGGACGCGGAGCGCTATCCGGCGGCGGTACGCGGCGCCGCCGGCGCGCGGCCGGGCATGCGGTGGGTGGACGTGCGCCGGTGGGACGCCCTGCGCCCGATCCTGGCCGACCGGTTCCGGCTGTGCCGGGGCAAGGGCTTCGGCGCGGTGGCGCTCGCGGACGCCGACGGGTACGCCCACCGGCCGGGCTTCCCCCTCGACTTCGACGACCAGGTGCTGTTCAACCGGCGGGCGGCCGCGCTGGCCCGCTCCCTGGGCCTGTCCCCGGGACTGCTGGGCGGCGTTCCGCAGGTCGCCGCGCTGGCGCCGGACGTCGACTTCGCGGTCAACGAGGAGTGCGTCCGGCTGCGTGAGTGCGACCGGCTGCTGCCGTTCACCGAGGCGGGCAAGCCGGTGTTCCACGTCGAGTACGCGGGCGACCCGGCGGACTTCTGCGTGACCACGGTGGGCCACGGCTTCGCGTCGATGCGCAAGACCCGCGAGCTGACCGCCTGGCGGGCCCCCTGCCCACCCGCCCCCTGACCCCCGTCGGCCCGGGCGGGTGATCCCTGCCCGGGCCGCGGGGCCCCACCCGATCGGTCAGCGGGCGCCGACCAGCTCCGGGGCGGGCGCCGGCGGGTCGGCCGGAGCGGCCGGCGGGCGGGCCCGCAGGAAGCGGGGCGCCCACCAGTTGGCGTCGCCCAGCAGGGTCATCAGCGCCGGCAGCACCACCGCCCGGATGATCGTGGCGTCGAGCAGGATCGCCGCCGCGAGGCCGACGCCGAGCTGCTTCATGTCGATCGTGCTCAGCGTCGCGAAGATCGCGAACACGCCGACCATCACCACCGCCGCGCTGGTCACCACGCCGGCCGAGGAGGTGATGCCGTACGCCACCGCATCCCGGTTGGTCATCCCGGCGCGTATCCCCTCGCGGATCCGGCTGACCACGAAGACGTGGTAGTCCATCGACAGCCCGAACAGCACCACGAACAGGAACAGCGGCAGCCACGTGACGATCGCGTCCATCGAGGTGAAGCCGAGCGGCCCGGCCGCCCAGTCGCCCTGGAAGACCAGCACGAGCAGCCCGTACGCGGCCCCGGCGGAGAGCAGGTTGAGCACGATCGAGGTGAGCGCGACCACCACCGACCGGAACGTCCACGCCATCACGAGGAACGTCAGGGCCAGCACGAACGCCATCACCAGCGGCAGCTTCTGGCGGATGTGCGCGGCGTAGTCCTCGCTGTCGGCGACCCCGCCGCCGACGGCGTACTCGATGCCGGGGATGCCGCGCAGGGCGGCCGGCGCGAGGTCGTCGCGCAGCTCGTGCAGCGAGCGCGCGGCCTCGTCGGTGCGGCTCGCGTACGGGGTGGCGACCTCCAGCACCGACACCCTGCGGTCGGCCGACACCTCGACCTTCGGGCCGTCCGCCTCGGCCGGGGCGAACAGCGGGTCGGCGGCGGCCCGCCCGGCGAGGTCGGTCAGCGCGGCCCGTACCCGGTCGGCCTGCTCGGCGGGGGCGCGGACCGCGACGGTGTGGCTGGTGCCGGTGCTCGGGAAGGCGGCGGTGAGCCGGTCGTACGCCTGCATGGTCGCCGTGGTGCGGGGCACGTCCTCCATGCCGGGGAACGCCAGCTTCATGCCGAGCGCCGGGGCGGCCAGGGCGAGCAGCAGCCCCACCGACACGACCAGGGTGGCCAGCGGCGCCCGCAGCGCCGGCCGGAGCACGGCCGGCCAGAACCGGGGCCGCGCCGGCCGGCCGTCCGGGCCGGTCCGGGACGCGGTGAGCCGCCACAGCACCGGCACCCGGGGCCGGTCGACCCAGCGGCCGAGCTTGGCCAGCAGCGCCGGGAGCACGGTGAGCGAGCCGGTGACCGCGACGGCGACCACGAGGATCGAGCCGACCGCGAGGGACGAGAAGACCGCGTCGTTGACGAGCAGCAGCCCGCCCATCGAGATGATCACCGCGAAGCCGGAGACGACCACGGCGTGCCCGGAGGTCTCCGCCGCGACCTCCACGGCGTCCAGCCCGGACCGGCCCTTCGCCCGTTCCTCCCGCTCGCGGCGCACGTAGAACAGCGAGTAGTCCACGCCGACGGCCATGCCGATCAGCAGGATGACGCTGGCCGTGGTGTCGGTGGCCGGCACCAGGTGGGAGGCCAGGGTGGACAGCCCCATCGCGGCGGCGACCGAGGAGAGCGCCAGCAGCACCGGCACGCCCGCCGCGATCAGCGCGCCGAACGCGACGACGAGGATGGCCAGGGTCACGGGCAGGCTGAGCAGCTCGGCCCGCTTGAAGTCCTCGCCCAGCGTGTCGTCGAGCGCCTTGCCGATCGACGGCCCGCCGACCTGCTCGATCCGCAGCTGCGGGTGCGCCGCCTGGACCCCCGCCGTCGCGTCGCGCAGCGGCTGCACCCGATCCGAGGCGGTCTCCGGGTCACCGGACATGGTGACCGGCAGCAGCAGCGCGCCGCCGTCGCGCGACGGCACCGGGGCCCCCACCCCGGCCACCCCCTCGACCAGCCGCAGCCGCGCCGCGGCGTCGTCCGCGGCGGCCTTCGCCGCGGCCGGGTCCAGCGTCC
Source organism: Micromonospora sp. NPDC048830 (assembly GCF_043198215.1). Lineage (NCBI taxonomy): Bacteria > Bacillati > Actinomycetota > Actinomycetes > Micromonosporales > Micromonosporaceae > Micromonospora > Micromonospora sp. NPDC048830. The sequence continues at coordinate 7,999 of NZ_JBICUP010000023.1, read as the reverse complement.
CGGTACGCGGGGTGATGAGCACGTTCTCCAGCGCCGGGTCGTGGAAGTCGCCGTCGGCGACGATCAGCCCGGCCCGCCCCGACTCCCCGACCGCCTGGTCGGCGTTGCCGGCCTCGTTCAGCCCGGCGGCGTTACCCCCGACGAAGCACACCGCCACGAACACCACCCACAGGGCGATCGCCCGCCACGGATGCTCCGCGCTCCACCGTGCCAGCCGCACGGTCACCGGCCGCCTGCCCATACCTGGGATCCCCCTCCTCGCCGACCCGTCTGGTCGGTCGGTGCCGACGTTAGGGAGCGGACGGCGCGGGGACATCCGGGTCCGGCCCCGGCTCGTCCCGGAGGTCGTGGGGCACGGCCGTTCGGCTCAAGGATCCATCCGAACGGACGAAACGGGCAGATTGGACGGGGTTGAATCCGGCACGCCGGATCCGACCCCGAGCTTTCCCCGGGTCAGCCCCGGAGCGCCCCTCGGGGCCGGGGCTGGCAGCGCGGGCAGCTATACGAGGAGCGGTTCATGAACGCCTCCCGCCGCATCGGCGCCCCGCACCGCCGGCACGGCTCGCCCTCCCGCCCGTACGCATTGAGCGAGCGGTCGAAGTAGCCGCTCTCGCCGTTGACGTTGACGTAGAGCGCGTCGAAGCTGGTGCCACCCTGCGTGATCGCCTCACCCAGCACGTCCCGGACGTGGCCGAGCAGCCGCAGCGCGGCCGGTCGGGTCAGCGCGTCGGTCGGCCGGGCGCCGTGCAGCCCCGCCCGCCACAGCGCCTCGTCGGCGTAGATGTTGCCCACCCCGGAGATCAGGGTCTGGTCGAGCAGCGCCCGCTTGACCTCGGTACGCCGCCGGCGCAGGGCGGCGACGAAGTCGGCGTCGGAGAACTCCGGGTCCATCGGGTCGCGGGCAATGTGCGCGATCTCGGCGGGCAGCTCGGCCCCGCCGGCGGACACCGACAACCCGCCGAACGTGCGCTGGTCGACGAAGCGCAGCTCGGGGCCGTCGTCGGCGAACCGGAACCGCACCCGCAGGTGCAGCTCGTCGGCGGCGGTGGCCGGCTGGAGCAGGAGCTGGCCGGACATGCCGAGGTGCCCGACGACCGCGTCGCCGCTGTCCAGCGGCAGCCAGAGGTACTTGCCGCGCCGGCGCACCTCGCGCACCGTACACCCGGCCAGCACGTCGGCGAAGTGGGCCGGGCCGGGCAGGTGCCGGCGGACCGCGCGCGGGTGGCGGACCTCCACGGCGGCGATCCGGCGCCCGGGCACCCACCGGGCCAGGCCCTGCCGGACGGTCTCGACCTCGGGCAGCTCAGGCACGGCCCGCCTCGCCAGCCGCCCCGGCGTCCACCGGGCTCCCGAGACCGCCGGCCCGCGCCGCGCCGTCCGGATCCCCGACGCCGTCCAGCTTCCCGACGGCATCCGGATTCCCTACGCCGTCCAGCTTTCCGGCAGCGTCCAGCTTGTCGGCGGCGTCCGCGGCCTGGCCGGCCACCTCGGCCGCCTCGGCGGCCGCACGCTCGGCGGCCTCCCGCTCGGCCTGCGCCGTGAGCTCCCGCCAGGCGGACTCGGCGGCCCGCTGCTCGGCCTCCTTCTTGCTGCGCCCCTCGGCCCCGCCGTAGCGGTTGCCGGCGACCACCACCCAGGCGGTGAACGTCTTGAGATGGTCCGGCCCCGTGCCCTCGATGCGGTACTCGGGGACGCCCAGCCCGAGGGCGGCGGTGAGCTCCTGGAGGCTGGTCTTCCAGTCCAGCGCCGCGCCCCGCCGGGCCGACTCGGCCATCAGCGGGTCGAACAGCCGGTGGATCACGATGGCGGCGGTGTCCAGCCCGTACTGGAGGTAGATCGCGCCGAGCAGGGCCTCCAGGGTGTCGGCGAGGATGCTCGCCTTGTCCCGCCCGCCGGTGCTCTCCTCCCCCTTGCCCAGGAGCAGGTACGCGCCCAGCCCGGCGGGGCCGAGGCCCCGCGCCACGTCGGCCAGCGCCCGCATGTTGACCACGCTGGCCCGCAGCTTCGCGAGCTGCCCCTCCGGGAGGTCGGGGTGGTTGTGGAACAGCGCGGTGGTGATCACCACGCCGAGCACGGAGTCGCCGAGGAACTCCAGCCGCTCGTTGGTGGGCAGGCCGCCGTTCTCGTACGCGTACGAGCGGTGGGTCAGCGCCCGCTCCAGCAGCTCCGGGTCGATCGAGACACCGAAGGCCGCCTCGAGGTGGCCGACGGGAGCACGCCGCCGCTTGTCGTTGGTCATGGTGCGGTTACCTTCTCGTTCGCGACGGGGCGGCCCGCTCGGCGTACCCGCCGACCGGCCGCGCGGGGACGTGCCCCGCCGGGCCGGAACCGGACGGGCCGGGCGGTCACAGGCTCACCCCGGTGTCGGTGGTGCGGTCGGCGCGGTCGCCGGAGGACAGCGCGGCCTCGGGGTCGCCGCCCAGCAGCGCGGCGACCGTGTCGGTGGCCCCACGCCGCCGCAGATGGGCGGCGAGGGCGATCCCGGAGGCGACGTCGTCGCCGCGCGCCGCGCCGTGGCACACCACCACCGTGCCCGCGACGCCGAGCAGGGCGGCGGCCCGGGGGACGCCTCCGCTGGCCGGTGGGCCACCGGCCATCGCGTACGCGCCCTCGATCGCCTTGAGCAGGACGTTGCCGGTGAAGCCGTCGGTCACCACGACGTCGGCGCGGGTGCCGGACGCCAGGTCGTACCCCTCGACCAGGCCGACGTAGCGCGCCCCGCAGGGCAGCACTGCGGCGGCGAGCGCGGGGTCGGCGGCCCGACGCAGCCGGTCCCCCTTCCCCGTCTCGGTGCCCACCGACAGCAGCCCGACCCGGGGCTCGGCGACGCCGTGCGCGACGGCCGAGTAGGCCGCGCCCAACACGGCGTGCCGGGCCAGGGTGGCCGGTCCGGGTTCCAGGGAGCCGCCGACGTCGAGCAGGACCACCGGACCGGCGAGCGCCGGCAGGGTGGCGACCAGCGCCGGCCGCCGCACGTGCGGCCACCGGCCGAGGGCGAGGGCCGCGGCGGTCACGGTGGCGCCGGTGGCGCCCGCGGAGACCACCGCGTCGGCGATGCCGTCGCGGACGGCGGTGACCGCCGACCGGACGGTGCTCTCGGCGCGGGCGGCGACGGGGTGATCGGCCATGCCGACGGCGGAGCGCACCGGCCGGACCGCGACCCGGGCGCGCTGCGCCGGGTCGAGGGCACCGATCAGCTCGTCGGCGGCCTCGGCCGGGCCGACGAGCAGGAGGTGCAGGTCCGGGTCGGCGCGCATGGCCCGCAGAGCGCCGTCAACCACGACGGCGGGAGCGTCGTCCCCGCCGAGGAGGTCAACGGCGATCCGCGCGGTGCCCGGCTCCAGCGGGACGCCGACCGGAACGGGCCGGCCGGCGGCGGCCGGAGCCGGGACACCGGGCGATCGCCAGTATGCGCGCGTCACCCGACCGGGGGTCGGGGACGTCACTCGGCGTCCAGGTCAGACCTCGAGGACCTGGCGGCCCTTGTAGGTGCCGCAGACGGAGCAGGCGGCGTGCGGCAGCTTCGCCGACTTGCACTGCGGGCAGGCCACGGTCGCGACCGCCGCGGTCTTCCACTGCGCCCGGCGGGACCGGGTGTTGCTGCGCGACATCTTGCGCTTGGGGACGGCCACGGTTCTTACTCCTCTTTACGGGTCAGTTGCGACAGGCCCGCCCAACGCGGGTCGATCTGCTGGTGGCTGTGGTCGGCCGGCAGATCGTCCCAGTGCACCCCACAGTCGGGGCACAAGCCTGGGCAGTCCTCCCGGCAGAGCGGGTTGGTCGGCAGCGCCAGCACCACCGCGTCCCGCAGCGCCGGCTCCAGGTCGATCAGATCGCCCTGCATCCGGCCCACCTCGTCCTCGTCGGTCGTGGAGTCCGTGGTGCTGTTCTCGTACGCGTACAGCTCCTGGATCCGGACGACCACCGAGTCGTCGATCTCGCGCAGGCAGCGGCCGCACTCGCCCTTGACGGGACCGCTGACGGTCCCGGAGACGAGCACACCCTCGGACACCGACTCCAGCCTCAGGTCGAGGTCGAGGTCAGCGCCCTCCGGCACGGCGATCAACTCCACGCCGAGGTCCGCCGGTGCCGGCACGACCCGCTTGACCGTACGCAACGCGCCAGGTCGGCGCGGCAGGTCCCTCGTGTCGAGGACCAGCGGCGACCTGGGGTTGAGTGGGCTTGGCGAGTGTTTGGGCATAGTCAGACTCCGGCCGGTGAGAGGCCGACAAAAAAGGTTACCTGGGCGACCGCCGGACCGTCGAACCGGGGGCGACGCCCGCCCCGTCTGTCGGCTGCTGAGGTGCCGGTCAGAAGGGTAGCGGGCGCTCCGCCTCGTCGCCCGCGAAGGTACCGATCTCGCGCAGGGCGTGCATCTTGTCCCGGCCGCGCTCGATCGAGGCGAGGGCCCGGGTGAGGAACTGCTCGAAGTTGGCCAGCGCGGTGTCGACGTAGTCGTCGACCTCCTCGCGCAGCCGCTGCGCCTCCGCCCGGGCCTCGGCGATGATCCGGGCACCCTCGTGCTCGGCGGAGACGGTGATCTCGTTCACCGACACCAGCCGCGCGTGTTCCGCCTCACCCTCGCTGATGATCCGGTCGGCCTCCCGCCTGCCTGCCTCCATGATCTTGTCCCGCTCCTCCAACAGGGCGGCGGCCCGGCGCAGCTCGACCGGCAGCTCGGCGCGCAGCTCGTCGAGGGCGGCGATGATCTCGCCCCGGTCGAGCATGCAGTTGTTCCGGGACATCGGGACGGACCGGGCCGTCTCCACCATGGCGATCAGTTCGTCGATTCGGTCGAGCGGGTCCACCGGTACCTCACTCCTGTCGTTCGTCGGCCGATCTACATGATGCGGGTTGGCGCCCGGTTCCCGCTTCCACCCATCATGTCGTGCCCGGGCGACAGCCCGGCGGCGCGCCCCGCCCCGGCGCGTCGGGCGAGTCGCGCCCCGATGCCGGCGGGTCGGGCGAGTCACGCCCCGACACCGGCGGATCGGGCGAGTCACGCCCCGACGCCGGCTCGACGCGGCGTCAGGAGCGGGCGTCGCGGCCCAGCCGGGCCTGGAGCGCCTCACGGACCCGGTCGGGGACGTGCGGGGAGACGTCGCCGCCCCACTTCGCCACGTCCTTGACCAGGCTGGAGGAGAGGAACGAGTAGAGCGGGTTGGTCGGCATGAAGAGCGTCTCGACGCCGGCCAGCCCGATGTTCATCTGGGCCATCTGGAGCTCGTAGTCGAAGTCGCTGACCGCCCGCAGGCCCTTGACCAGCACGCTGGCCTGCTGGGCGCGGCAGAAGTCGACCAGCAGCCCCCGGAACGACTCGACCCGCACGTTGGCGTACGAGGCGGTGACCTCCCGGAGCATGTCGATCCGCTCCTCGACGGTGAACAGGCCGCTCTTCGACTGGTTCACCAACACGCCGACGATCACCTCGTCGAAGAGGCGGGCGGCCCGCCCGATGATGTCGAGGTGTCCATTGGTCACCGGGTCGAAGGAGCCGGGACACACCGCACGTCTCATGATCGGCGACCGTACCAAAGGGTGGTCTCGCCGTACCGGCGGCTGCGCTCCCCGGTGACACCCGGCACCCAGGCGACCGGCCCGCTCCGGCTGGACCGCTCCACCACCACGAGGGCGTCCGCGGCAAGCCAGCCGTTGTCGACCAGCGCGGCCAGCATCGCGGTGACGTCGGCGTCGGACACGGCGTACGGGGGGTCGGCGAAGACCACGTCGTACGGGCCGCCGTCCGGCCCGGCCGCCAGCACCGTGGCGACCCGGCCGGACACCAGCCGGGCCGCAGGGGCGGCCCGCAGCGCGGCGACGTTCTCCCGGATCACCCGGGCCGCCCGCGCGTCGGACTCGACCAGCAGCACGTGCGCCGCGCCCCGGGACAGCGCCTCCAGCCCGACGGCCCCCGAGCCCGCGTACAGGTCGGCGAAGCGCGCCCCCTCCAGGTCGAGGTCGGCCTGCACCGCGCTGAACAGCGCCTCCCGGACCCGGTCAGAGGTGGGTCGGGTGCCGGCGCCGGGGGGCGCGGCGATCCGCCGCCCGCCCAGCGTCCCGGCCACGATCCGGGTCACCGCGTGCTCCCGCTCATGCCCCTGACGCTACGCGACGCCTGGGCACCGACAGACGCCCCGGGCCGCCATGATCGCGCTCCACGACAATACTGTTGCGTTTAGCGCCGTGAGCGGGAGGCAGGTCCCTTCTCGAAGACTGTGATGTTGGCGTGGAAGGTGTAGGTCTGCGTGGTTGCGGGGTGCTGGCTCACTGCTGTTCGCTCGACGAAGGCCTGCGTTCCGCAGCTCCGCATCGATGTAGTCCGCGAATCTGGGCTTTGAGTTGGGCAAACACCTATTGGCCGGCGACCTGGCGTGTCACTAGGCCGTGGTGTTCGCGCTGGTCAGGCGGTTGCGGGTGTGGCGTCGAAGACGCGGGGCGGTTCGGTGATCCGCAGCTTCGCGAGTAGGGCCTTCTGGGGTTGGGACAGCTCGGTGCGCTGGGCGAACGTGCCGGCGGGGCCGGTGAACACGCCGAGGTGCAGCCGGTCGATCTCGGTGCGGATCGCCGTCCAGGTGCGGCCGGTCTCGGTCTCGGCGACCCGGATGAGTAGCAGGGCCAGCCAGCAGAGCGGGATGTAGGCGCGGATGCGGTCCTCGCGGCGGTGGAATACCGGGCGCAGGTCGAGGTGGTCTTCATGTCGCGCCAGCCGCGTTCGACGTCGATGACGAACCGGTCGTCGGTGTCGATGTTTACTTCTTTGACCTGCAGGTTCTGTGCGACGGTGGCGTAGCGGCCCTGCCGTGCGAGGGTGGCGGCCCGGCGAGCAGCCACGCCCCGCCCAGTGGCCGTGACTCGACGAACGACAGCCCGGCCGGCGCGGCCGCCGCGAGGGCGTCGGCCGGGTCCAGCAGTCGCGACAACGCGTCGACCAGCCGGCGCACCCCGGCCACGTCGAGTTGGTCCTCACGGCCGAACGAGTACAGCACCCGCGTCTTGGACGCCTTCGCGACCGGATCCCACTCGTTGTGGGCCAGCTGCAGGTAGCGGACCGCCTGCCCATCCCGCGTCTTGCGGGTCGACGCCTTTACGTTCGGCTATGGCCGGCGCTATCCCCCGGTGTCCCGTCCCCGGGTGTTCGCCGCGCGCGCCGCCCACGCGCCGGAACTGCCGCTGGTCCGGCTGCGCAGCCGCGCCGGGGTCCGCCGGTGGTTGGCCCGCCTGCCCACCTTCTGAACGCCCCGCACCCCGCGCCTCGCGCCGTCCCTTCCCGCCCGGTTCGCTACGTATCCCAGCCGTTTTCGGGCCCTGTGTCGGTGGGGAACGAACGCCGCGGGTACCGGGGCCGTTGAACGTTGTTGCGCGAAGTGAACCCGCTGCTGCGGTCCGGCCGTGAGATAGCAGGGGGGTGAGGGGGTGAGCGTGTTGGGCGACGAGGGACTGCGGGCCGGGATGCGGCGGTATCATGGATGAATTGGTGTTCTTGAATGAGGGTGCCCTGGCGCGGCGGGTGGAGTTGCTGGGGGGAACATCGTGCTCGGAATCTTCGGTCAACTGGTGGGGAGGTCGCGTAGGTGGGTGGCCTTCATGGTCGGTGGGTGGGGCGGGTGTCCCTCCGGTACGAGATCCATGCCTGACGGATGAGGCTGCGGATGGTGACGATGGCGTCGGCGAGGTCGAGGTGAGCGTTGGCCAGGTCTTCTTTGCGTTCGTAGCGGTGTTGTAGCCGGTTGAAGGTGTTGTGCCAGGCGTTCGTGGGTTCGATGTGCCACCGCCGGGTGGCCTGGACCGGGGCCTTTGACGCCTTTGCGGGCGATCTCGCCGGTCGGCCTGCGGGCGGTGAGCAGGGCCTCCGTCACCGTATCGGGGTCAACCCGGAGGAGACCGGCACTTGTTTGGTTCCGGGCATGAGCGGCGGTCAGCGCGGCTGATCCGGGGCGGGGAAGGAGCGTTGCGCGTTGGCCGCCGCCGTTCCGACCGTTGAGCTCGATGAGAGCGCGAT
>NZ_JBICUP010000022.1:72009-114698 GCF_043198215.1 Micromonospora sp. NPDC048830 | reverse complement strand
ATCACGAACCGGCATCCACCCCCGCCCCGGCCACGACCCCGCCCCGGCCACGACCCCGCCCCGGCCACGAATCCACCCCGACGCCGGCCCCACCCTCACCGCAACCCACCCTCACCGCAACCCACCCTCACCGCAACCCCATCCACCGCGTAGCCAGAAGGCCGAACGCGGGCGAGCCGGCAGGCAAGGCTGCGGCCCGACCGCGGCGCCGGGTGACCTGACGCACAAACGATACGGATCGGTTCCGTATCGAAACGCCTTCACATAGGCTCACCGGCATTACGAGTCTGCCCCGTATCGAATCTACCGCGGCGGGGCGAGCCGGGGGGAGCCGCACATGCAACCGCACGAGAACACCGGACATCCGAGGAGGTGGGCGATCCTGGGGGTGCTGGTGATCAGCCTCCTCGTCGTCGTCCTCGACAACACCATCCTCAACGTCGCCCTGCGTACCCTCGCCGACCCCGTGCACGGTCTCGGCGCCAGCCAGGGCGAACTGGAGTGGTCCATCAACTCGTACACCCTGGTCTTCGCCGGCCTGCTCTTCACCTTCGGCGTCCTCGGCGATCGCGCCGGCCGCCGGCGCTTCCTGCTGATCGGCCTGGTGCTCTTCGGGCTGTCGTCGCTGCTGTCGGCGTACGCCCAGAACCCCGGCCAACTGATCGCGGCCCGCGCGCTGATGGGCGCGGGCGGAGCGGCGATCATGCCGGTGACCCTGTCGATCATCTCCAACGTCTTCGACCCCCGCGAACGTGGCCGGGCGATCGGCATCTGGGCCGGGGCCGTCGGCCTGGCCGTGGCGATCGGCCCGATCCTCGGCGGCGTGCTGCTCGAGCACTACTGGTGGGGCTCGGTCTTCCTGATCAACGTACCCGTGGTCGTGCTGGGCGTGGTCCTGGTCGCCCTCCTGGTGCCCGAGTCCCGCGATCCCGAACCCGGCCGGATCGACCTGCCCGGCGTGCTGCTGTCCGTGGTCGGGCTGGTGGCGCTCACGTACGGCATCATCGACGGCGGCGAGCACGGCTTCGGCCGGCCCCTGGTCTGGGCGTCGACCCTCGGCGGCCTGGCGGTGCTGGCCTGGTTCGTCGCGCACGAGCTGCGCAGCGACCACCCGTCGCTGGACGTCCGGCTGTTCCGGGTGCCCCGCTTCGCCGCGCCCGTGGCGATGGTCGGGCTGGTCTTCTTCGCCGCGATGGGCGTGATGTTCTTCAGCTCGTTCTACCTGCAACTCGTGCGCGGCTACAGCCCGCTGGAGACTGGTCTGCTCTTCCTACCGTTCGCCGCCGCCCAACTGGTCTTCGCCCCGCGCAGCGCGGCAATGGTCCGCCGGTACGGGGGCAGGGCTGTCGCGGTCGTCGGGCTGACCCTGACCGCCGTGACCCTCGGGGCGTTCGCGTTCGTCGACGCAGGCACCCCGATCTGGGTGATCCTGGTGCTCTACCTGCTCCAGGGCGCCGGGATGGCCAACGTCATGCCGCCGGCCACCGAGTCGGTCATGTCGGCGCTGCCCCGGGAGAAGGCGGGTGTCGGCTCGGCCGTCAGCAACACGGTCCGGCAGGTCGCCGGGGCGCTGGGCGTCGCGGTCCTCGGCTCGGTCCTGTCGGCGGTGTACCGGGACGACGTCGCGCCGGCCCTGCGCGGCCTGCCCGCCCAGGCCCACGAGGCCGCCGGCGAGTCGATCTCCGGGGCGTACGCGGTGGCGGGCCAGCTCGGGCCGGCGGCGCCGCACCTCGTCGCGGCGGCCGACCACGCCTTCGTCTCGGCCATGCACTGGGCCGCGGCGCTGTCCGCGGCGGTCGCCGCGCTCGGTGTCGTGGTGGCGCTGCGCTGGCTGCCCGGCCGCGCCGAGCGCCGGCCGTCGGCGTCGCCGGTGGCCGGCGAGCCGGAGTTGGCTGGAACCCCGTAGGTTCGGTGACAATGTCGGGCATGACATCTGCCGCCGACGCTCCGCGGTCGCCCGGGCGACCGCGGAGCGTCCGCGCGGACGAGGCCATCGTGGAGGCCACCCTCGACCTGCTCGCCGACGGCAACACGATCGAGACGCTGACGATCGAGGCGATCGCGGCCCGGGCCGGGGTGGGCAAGAACACCATCTACCGCCGCTGGCCCGGCAAGGACGCGCTGCTGATCGACGCGCTGCGCCGGCTCAAGGGCATCGTGCCGCAGCCGGCCGGCCACTCCGTCCGGGACGACCTCGTGCTGCTGGTCGGTGCGGTCGGTCACCACATCGATCCCCGGGCCGCGAAGATCATGCCGTGCCTCGTGCCCGAGGCGAACCGCAGCCCGGACCACTACCAGCTGTACCAGAACATCATCGAGCCCCGCCGGACGCTGATGCGCGAGGTGCTCCGCCGGGGGGTGCGCAGCGGCGAGCTGCGCGCCGACCTCGACGTCGAGGTGGCGATGGCCATGCTCACCGGCCCGATGCTGATCCAGCGGTTGCTGCGCTGGCAGCCCGACCTGGACGAGGTCCTGCTTCCCGAGCGGATCGTCGACGGCGTGCTGGAGGGCATCCGCGCCCGCTGAGCGCCGGAGCCCGGCCGGCTCAGCCGGAGGGCGTACGCAGGCGGTGCAGGCGCAGCGCCAGCTGCACCTCCAGCGCCCGTTCCGGCTTCTGCCAGTCCGCGCCGAGGAGCTGGCCGACCCGCTCCAGCCGCTGCGTCACCGTGTTGACGTGCACGTGCAGCAGCTCGGCCGCCCGGGCCAGGCTCCCGCCCACCCCGAAGTACGCCTCCAGCGTCCGGACCAGGGCGGTGCCCCGCCGGGCGTCGTAGTCCACCACCGGCCCGACCGTGGCGGCCAGGAACCGGGCCACGTCCCGGTCGCCCCGGTCGTCGCCCACCGCCCCGAGCAGCAGCCCGACGAAGCCCAGCTCGGCCGTGCTCGCCCCCTGCCCGGCCCGGCCCAGCGCACCCAGCGCGGACAGGCAGCGGTCCGCCTCCTGGAAGACGCCCGCCAGCGACGCCGGGCCGGTCGACGGGCCGCTCGCCCCGGCGGTCACCGGCCGCCCCGTGATCCGGGACAGGTCCCGCGACACCGCGCGGGCCGCGGCGCCCGCGTCCCGGCCGGGCAGCATCAGCACCACCCGGCCGTCGCGCGCCGCCGCCAGGCCGCCGCGGGTCGAGGCGTACGTGGTGGCCCAGGACAGCACCCGCTGCCGGGCCGACCCGGTCGCGGCGATCGCGTCGTCGTCGACCGCCACCAGTGCGTGCGGGGCGTCCAGGTCCACCCCGAGCCGGCGGGCCCGGCTGCGCAGCGCGTCGGTGTCCCGCAGCGGCCGGGCGATCAGGTCGTCGAGCAGCTCACCCCGGACCCGCCCCTCGGCCTCGGCGACCGTCCGGCGGAACAGCAGCAGCAGCGCGGTGACCAGGGCCGCCCGTTCCAGGATCCGCTGGTCGGCGTCGACCAGTTCGCCGTCGGGGCGCAGCACCAGCGCGCCCAGGTTCTCCGCGCCGGCCACGACCGCCGCGTACCAGAGCGGGCCGCGGCGGACGCTGCGGCCCTCGGTGCGCGACGCCGCCACCGCCTCGACCAGGTCCGCCCGGTCGGGCTCCTCGATGTCGCCCACCCGGGCCAGCCGCCGGCCCTCCGCGTCGAGCGCCAGCAGCGCCCCGCCGAGCACCTCGGTGACCGCCGCCGCCACGTCCTCCACCCCGCCGCCGCGCAGCACCAGCGCGGTCATCCGGTCGTGCGCCGCCGCCGCCCGCTCCACCGAGCTGCTGTGCGCGCGGATCGTGCTGTTCGCCGCCGACAGCTCCTCCAGCGCCGCCCGGGTCTCGGCCAGCAGCCGGGCCGTGTCGATGGCCACCGCCGCGTGTGCCGCCAGGGAGACCAGCAGCGCCACCTCCTCGCGGGCGAACGGCCGGGCCGAGCGGTTGGCCGCGTACAGCACCCCGATCGACGTGGAGCCGAGCCGCAGCGGCACCCCGAGGATCGCCACGAGGCCCTCCTCGCCCACCCCCGCGTCGATCTCCCCGGTGTGGTGGAAGCGGTCGTCCTCGGGATAGTTCGCGGTGACGTACGGGGTGCCGGACTGCGCCACGAGGCCGCCCAGGCCGGCGCCCATCGGCAGCCGCAGCCGCTGGAACCGGGCCGAGATCGACCCGTCGGTGACCCGCATGTACGTGTCGCCGTGCTCCTCGTCGTTCAGCGTCATGTACGCCACGTCGGTGCCGAGCAGGTGGCGGGCCCGGTGCACGATCGCCCGCAGCACGTCGTCCAGGTCGCGCAGGCCGGCCAGGTCGCTCGCCGTGTCGTACAGGCCGGACAGCTCGATCTCCCGGCGGCGCCGGCGCTCCAGCAGCGCGCGGACCCGCAGCGCCACCACCTTGGCCTGCTCCAGCTCGGCCAGTCGGTCGGCGGGCAGGCCGGCGGCCCGGGCGGCGACCAGCGGCCCCTCGAACTCGACCGCGGCCGCCTCCCGGGCGAGCAGTTCCAGGAACTCCACCGGCGACGACATGACCGACATTGTGCGGGGTGCCACTAGTTCGCCGTCCAGCCCCCGTCGAGGGCGATCGAGGCGCCGGTGATGAAGGAGGCCGGCGGGGAGCACAGGTAGGCGACCAACTCCGCGACCTCCTCGGGCTCGATCAGCCGCTTGATCGCGGCCCGGGCCAGCATGATCTTCTCCACCACCTCGGACTCCGGGATGCCGTGGGTGGCCGCCTGGTCGGCGATCTGGCTCTCCACCAGCGCCGTGCGCACGTACGCCGGGTTGATGCAGTTGGCCGTCACCCCGTGCGCCGCGCCCTCCAGCGCCACCACCTTCGACAGCCCCTCCAGCGCGTGCTTCGCCGAGACGTACGCCGACTTGTACGCGGAGGCACGCAGCCCGTGCACCGAGGAGATGTTGACGATGCGGCCCCAGCCCCGGGCGTACATGTGCGGCAGGGCACGCCGGACGAGCAGGAACGGGGCCTCCACCATCACCCGGTGGATGTAGGCGAAGCGGTCGGCCGGGAAGTCCTGCACCGGCGCGACGTGTTGCAGTCCGGCGTTGTTGACCACGATGTCCACGGCGGCGTCGAGCCGGTCGATCGCCGCCGCGTCGGCCAGGTCGACCCCCTCGGCCCGCCCGCCGGCCTCGGCCGCGACCTCCTTGGCCGCCTCGACGTTGCGGTCGACCACCAGCACGGACGCGCCGGCCGCGGCCAGCCGCAGGGCGCAGGCCCGGCCGATGCCGCTGCCACCGCCGGTGACGAGGGCGGTGCGACCGGCCAGGTCGACCTGTACGACGTGGGGGACCGCCACTGGTTCTGCCGTCATGGCGCAAGAAGTTACGAGTTGTGTGGCCCACCGCACATGGGTCGGCGACACATACTCGACGGCCACCTTATGTGGCGGCTGCGTCCCGGCCCGGAACGGCGATCCCGCGGTGAGCGCGATCCGGGTCGATGCGCGGCAAGGAACCGGCGTCCCTCCGGTGTGTCCCCGGCGCCGGGTGTCCGGGGGGACCAGTAGGGTGTCGAACACACGTACTGCTGGCGGTCGGGGAGGAGGCGGCGTGCGCGTGCTCGGCGTCGACCCGGGGCTGACCCGGTGCGGGGTCGGCGTCGTCGAGGGCGTGCCGGGCCGGCCCTGCACCCTGGTCGCCTACTACGTCGTCCACACCGATCCGGAGGACGAGCTGCCCACGCGCCTGCTGCACCTGGACACCTCGCTCACCCGGCTGGTGGCCGAGCACCGCCCCGACAGCGTCGCCGTCGAGCGGGTCTTCAGCCAGCACAACGTGCGTACCGTCATGGGCACCGCCCAGGCCAGCGGCGTCGCCGTGCTGGCCGGCGCCCGGGCCGGGCTGCCCGTGCAGACGTACACCCCGAGCGAGGTCAAGGCCGCCGTCACCGGCTCCGGTCAGGCGGACAAGGCGCAGATGACGGCCATGGTCACCCGCCTGCTGCGGCTGCCCGAGCCGCCGCGGCCGGCCGACGCCGCCGACGCCCTCGCCCTGGCCATCTGCCACATCTGGCGCGGCGGGACGCGCTCGAAGCTGGCGGCGGCGGCCGACCGGGCCCGACGAGGAGGAATTCGATGATCGCCAGTGTGCGCGGCACGGTCACCGCGACCGGTCCCGATCACGCGGTGGTGGAGGTCGGCGGGATCGGCCTGGCCGTGCAGTGCGCGCCCGCCACCCTCGCCGAGCTGCGGGTCGGCCAGCCGGCCCGGCTCGCGACCAGCCTCGTGGTCCGGGAGGACTCGCTCACCCTGTACGGCTTCGCCGACGACGACGCCAAGCAGCTGTTCGAGCTGCTCCAGACAGCCAGCGGGGTGGGCCCCCGGCTGGCCCAGGCCGTGCTCGCCGTGCACACCCCGGACGCGGTGCGCAAGGCGATCGCCAACGCCGACACCGCCGCGCTGACCCGGGTGCCGGGCATCGGCAAGAAGGGTGCCGAGCGCCTCGTCCTGGAGCTGCGTGACCGGATCGGACCGGTGCCGGTCGGGCCGGACGGCGCGGCCGGGGTCACCGCGGGTGCCTGGCCCGACCAGGTCCGCCAGGCCCTCGTCGGGCTCGGCTGGACGGCCGGCCAGGCCGACCAGGCCGTGGCCGCCGTCGCCGAGACGGTCGAGGGCCCGCCCCCGCCCGTGCCGGTCCTGCTCAAGCAGGCCATCCGCCTCCTCGGCCGGGCCCGATGACGGGGGAGGACGGCAATCTCGTCTCGGCGTACGTCAACGACGCCGAGCTGGACGCGGAGGCCAGCGTCCGGCCGAAGCGGCTGGAGGAGTTCATCGCCCAGCACCGGGTCCGCGACCAGCTCGACCTGCTGCTCCAGGGCGCGATGCGGCGCGGCTCCCCGCCGGACCACATCCTCCTGTCCGGGCCACCCGGCCTCGGGAAGACGACGTTGGCCAACATCGTGGCCGCCGAGCTGGGCGCGGGCATCCGGGTGACCAGCGGCCCGGCGATCGAGCGCTCCGGCGACCTGGCCGCCATCCTGACCAGCCTCGCCGAGGGTGACGTGCTGTTCATCGACGAGATCCACCGCATCGCCAAGCCGGCGGAGGAGCTGCTGTACAGCGCGATGGAGGACTTCCGGGTCGACGTGATCGTCGGCAAGGGTCCGGGCGCCACCGCGATCCCGCTGGACGTCGAGCCGTTCACCCTGGTCGGCGCGACCACCCGGTCCGGGCTGCTGACCGGGCCGATGCGCGACCGCTTCGGCTTCGTCGCGCACCTGGACTTCTACTCCCCGGCCGACCTGGAGACGCTGCTGCGCCGCTCGGCGCGCATCCTCGGGGTGCCGATCACCGACGACGGCGCCGCGGAGATCGCCGGCCGCTCCCGGGGCACCCCCCGGATCGCCAACCGGCTGCTGCGCCGGGTCCGCGACTTCGCCGAGGTCCGGGCCGACGGCGTGGTCACCGTGGAGACCGCCCGGGCGGCCCTGACCGTGTACGACGTGGACGCGCTCGGTCTGGACCGGCTCGACCGGGCGGTGCTCACGGCCCTGGTGGACTCGTTCCGGGGCGGACCGGTGGGCCTGTCCACCCTGGCGGTGGCGGTGGGGGAGCAGCCGGACACGGTCGAGGAGGTGTGCGAGCCGTTCCTGGTGCGGGCCGGGCTGCTCGCGCGTACGCCCCGGGGGCGGGTGGCCACCGAGGCCGCCTGGCACCATCTTGGGCGTACGCCACCGAATGGTACATTTGGCGCGGGCGCCCCTCCTGTGCCCGACCTGTTCTCCACCGCGCCCGAGGCTGCCGCAGATCAGCCGTGACCCGAACGTGATCTGTGCCGCATTCGGCGTTCCCAGGTGCAGGGACTAGACTCGCCGCGGTCTGTACAGGACGTGAGAATCCGCCTCCGCTCCGGCGCGACTCGTGCCGGACCGAAGGCCAGTGGGAAGGTCAGCAACCGTGCTCTACGCAGCAGCGGGCGGCGGGGGAGGCGGCAGCCTCATGCCGCTCCTCATGATCGCCCTGCTCTTCGGCGTCATGTACTTCATGATGATTCGCCCCCAGCAGCGGCGCCGCCGCGAGGCGGCGCAGATGCAGTCCGCCCTCGCCCCCGGCGACGAGGTGGTCACCATCGGCGGCCTCTACGGCACGGTCACCGCCGTCGACGACGAAACGGTCCTGCTCGAGGTCGCTCCCGGCGTGCAGACCCGGTACGCCCGCCCGGCCATCGCCCGGGTGGTCAGCCAGGCCGAGCGGGTCGAGTCGACCGAGCCGGCTGCGGAAGAGGCCGAGACCGTCAAGGAGTGACCTCCGTTGCCCGACGGGGCAGCGGAGGCGCCGCTAAAACTGGATAGTTGGGTCGACACTCGACGCCGGCGCACGACGACCCCCGGCCGGCGCCACCGCGCCAGTCGGGGCAGCCCTGTCGGCATCGAGCTGTCGGCCGGTACACACACGTGGCCGGGATCCCCGGCCCGACAACCGTCGCCGCCGCGCCCGCGGCGCGACCGTACAGGGAGACAGGACAGCCGTGGCACCACCTCAGGGACAGATGCGGCCCGGGCGGCAGCTCGCCGTGCTCGGGCTCATCTTCGTCGTCCTCTATCTTTTGGTCTTCTTCGCGGGCGGCGCCAAGGGTGGCTGGAAGGACCGGCTCGAGCCGCGGCTCGGCCTGGACCTGATCGGCGGCACCCGGCTGACGCTGGAGGCGACGAACAGCATCGACGGCCGGCCCCCGACGAGGGAGAACCTGGAGGAGGCCCGCCGGATCATCGAGAACCGGGTCAACGCCTTCGGCGTGGCCGAGGCCGAGGTGGTCACCGAGGGCAACCGCAACATCGTCATCTCCCTGCCGGGCGAGAACCGGGACATCCAGGACGTCGGCAGCGCGGCCGAGCTGCGCTTCCGCAAGGTGCTCAAGGCCGCCGACGGCAGCGGACAGGTGACCGCCCCGGCCGCCACGCCCACGCCGGCCCCGTCCGGCAGCGCGTCCCCCGCCCCGTCGGGCAGCGCCACCCCGAAGCCGTCGGGCAGCGCCGCGCCCTCGGCGAAGGCGACCGCGTCGCCGAGCGCCGGCGGCCAGGGCGGCATGGCTCCCGCCCCGAGCGCGACCCCGCCGGCGTCCGCCCCGGCCTCGCCGAGCGCCGCCGCGGCGTCGCCGAGTGCCAGCGCCGAGCCGGTGCCGCAGGGCGTCGAGGAGCAGCGCAAGGCCGTCGAGCAGAAGGTCGGCGCGGCCGCGTGGCAGGCGGCCAGCGCGCTGCAGGGCCCGGCCGACCTGACCACCGACCCGTCGCTGGCGGAGAGGCTCAAGCCGTTCGGCGTGCTCACCCCGCGCGAGGTCGCGGTGCTGTCGCCGGAGATGCAGTTCAACGTCCCCACCATCGGCTGCGAGCAGCTCGACAACCGGCCGGCGGCGTCGATCAAGGACGAGAACCAGAAGGCGGTCGCCTGCGAGGACGGCGCCAGCAAGTACCTGCTCGACGTGGCCAAGGTGCTCGGCACCGACGTGGACGACGCCAACGCGGTGATCGACCAGACCAGCTCCTGGGTGGTCAGCCTGAACTTCACGGGCGACGGCCAGAAGAAGTGGACCGAGCTGACCCGCGAGGCGTTCAACAACACCGGCCAGGCCTGCGACCAGACCGCGCTGGGCCAGGACGGCAAGTGCCGGGTCGCCGTCGTGCTCGACAACAAGGTGGTCTCCTCGCCGGAGATCCAGGGCGTGCTGACCGGCGACTCGCAGATCACCGGCAACTTCGACAACAAGACGGCCAACACCCTGGCGGGCCAGCTGCGCTACGGCGCGCTGCCGGTCACGTTCGAGCCGCAGGAGCAGCAGAACGTCACCGCCACCCTCGGGGCGAGCCACCTGCGGGCCGGCCTGCTCGCCGCCGGCATCGGCATGCTGCTGGTCATCATCTACTCGTTCTTCTACTACCGGCTGCTCGGCTCGGTGATCTTCCTGAGCCTGGTGCTGTCGGCGCTGCTGGTCTTCGGCGCGCTCGTGGTGCTCGGCCGGCAGATCGGCTTCACCCTCACCCTCGCCGGCATCGCCGGCATGATCGTCTCACTCGGTGTGGCGGCGGACTCGTTCGTCATCTACTTCGAGCGGCTCAAGGACGAGATCCGCGAGGGCCGCAGTCCGCGTAGCGCGGTGCCGCGCGCCTGGGTCCGGGCCCGCCGCACGATCATCTCGGCGAACGCGATCACGATCATGTCGGCGGTGGTGCTCTACGTCGTCTCGGTCGGCGCGGTGAAGGGCTTCGCCTTCGCCCTCGGCCTCGCCACGATTCTCGACCTGGTCGTGGTCTTCCTCTTCCGTCACCCGATCATGACGATGTTCGCCCGGACCCGGGCGTTCCTGTCTCCGCGGGTCAGCGGTCTCGGCCGGATCCTCCCGCCCACGCGGACCGAGCAGGCCACCCGCACCTCGCGCGTCAAGGAGGCCTGAGATGGCTGCTGCTAAGAGTGGGCTGGCGAGCCGCCTCTACCGGGGCGAGGCGGGCCTCGACGTCGTGGGCCGGCGCAAGCTGTGGTTCAGCGTCGCCGGCGCGCTGATCCTGATCGCCGTGCTCAGCTTCGCCCTGCGCGGGTTCAGCCTGGGCATCGAGTTCGCCGGCGGCAACTCGTTCCAGGTGCCGGCCAGCGTCGGCACGATGGAGCAGACCGAGCTGAAGGTCGGCGACGCGCTGGCCAAGGCCGGCGGCGGCGCCAAGGTGGTCACCGCGCAGCGGGTCGGCGGCCCGGGTGGCGACTCGTACGAGCTGCGCACCTCGCAGCTCAGCGCCGAGCAGGCCAACGCGGTGAAGGCCGAGATCGCCCGCGAGTTCGGGATCGACCAGGCTCAGATCAGCGGCAACCAGGTGAGCGAGGCGTGGGGCAGCCAGGTCACCTCCCGGGCGCTGCTCGGTCTGGTGATCTTCATCGCGCTGGTGATGGTCTACCTGGTCCTGCGGTTCGAGTGGCGGATGGCCGTGGCCGCGGTCTCCTCGCTGTTCATGAACCTGGTCCTGACCGCCGGCATCTACTCGCTGGTCGGTTTCGAGGTCACCCCGTCGACGATCATCGGCTTCCTCACGATCCTGGGCTTCGCGCTCTACGACGTGGTGGTCGTCTTCGACAAGGTCCAGGAGAACACCCGGGGCATCACCGCGAACAACAACCAGACGTACGGCGACGCGGCCAACCTGGCGATCAACCAGAGCCTGATGCGGTCGCTGAACACGTCGGTGGTCGCACTGCTCCCGGTGGGCGGCCTGCTCTTCATCGGCGCCGGCCTGCTGGGCGCCGGCACCCTGAAGGACCTCGGCCTGGTGCTCTTCGTCGGTATGGCCGTCGCGTTCCTGACGTCCATCCTGTTGGCCACCCCGCTGCTGGTGCTCCTGAAGAACTACGAGCCGCGGATCCAGGCGCACAACAGGCGGGTGCTGGCCCGCAAGGCCGCCCTGGCCTCGGGCGAGGCCGCCGGGAAGGCCGGCTCGCGGGCCGAGGCCGCCGACGCGCCGATCGACCCGGAGGCGGCGGCCCTGGCCGGGGCCGCGCCGAAGGTGGGCGCCCGGCCGGCC
This sequence comes from Micromonospora sp. NPDC048830, assembly GCF_043198215.1. Taxonomy (NCBI): domain Bacteria; kingdom Bacillati; phylum Actinomycetota; class Actinomycetes; order Micromonosporales; family Micromonosporaceae; genus Micromonospora; species Micromonospora sp. NPDC048830. Next base: position 103,245 of record NZ_JBICUP010000022.1, on the reverse strand, counting down.
GGCAAGCGCCAGGGCGGCGCGCGGGGCGGTCGCCCCGCCGGTGGCGGCGGCAACCGTCCGGGCGGCGCCAAGCGGCGCTGACCGGAGCGGGCACCCGGTAGCAAACGGTGCGACGGCGTCCTTCATGCTGTGCGAGCGGCGTGGAGGACGCCGTCGTCGTTGGAAGGGAGACGGGACCGCCGTGACGGAGACGCACAGCACCGCAGTACGGGGAGACAGCGGCCCGCAGGTCGCCGAACTGGTCGCCAGCCGGGTGCTGGACGTGCCGGACTTCCCCAAGCCCGGCGTCATGTTCAAGGACCTCATGCCCCTCTTCGCCGACGGTGACGTGTTCCGTGAGGTGATCGACGGGATCGTGGCGTACCACGGGCGGGACTCGTTCGACGCGGTCGTCGGGATCGAGGCCCGGGGCTTCGTGATCGCGGCGGCCGTCGCGTACGCCGTCGGGGTCGGCGTGGTCCCCGTGCGCAAGGCCGGCAAGCTGCCCCGCCCCGCGTACTCCGCCTCCTACGCCCTGGAGTACGGCGAGGCGACGCTGGAGGTGCACCAGGACGCCTTCACCGCCGGTCACCGCGTGCTGGTGGTCGACGACGTGCTGGCCACCGGCGGTACCGCCGAGGCGACGCTCGACCTGGTGGAGCGGGCCGGCGGCACGGTCGCCGGCTTCACCGTGCTGCTGGAACTGGGCTTCCTCAAGGGGCGGGAGCGGTTGGCCCCGCGGCCGGTGCACGCCCTGCTCAGCGTCTGACACCCGCCCTTCGGACGTCGGTTGGGGGCCGCTGCGCCGGCGGGCTTGCTTGTCGCGGTCGGGGTGGGGCCCGCCGTGACCGGCTTGCTTGTCGCGGTCGGGGTGGGGCCCGCCGTGACCGGCTTGCTTGTCGCGGTCGGGGTGGGGCCCGCCGTGACCGGCTCCGGGCGGGAGGCTTCATCCCTGCGCCGGTCACGGCGGGCCCCACCCTCGTCGTGCGCCGGCGCTGACCGGATGTGCGGGGTCGCGCGTCGGGCAAATCCGGGGTACGCGTCCGGTTGCACGAATCCTGCGAGCGTCCCTAGCGGGGTTGTGTCTGGTCCATGCCCTGGTGACCGATTGGCTGGGGACGGCCGTCGGAAGGACCCCGACCGGTCCGTCCGGCGGAGCGGCGGGGCACCGTGCGTGCGGGTAGCATTGCCCTTTGCTGACCCGGGCGGGTGACCGTCCGGGTGGCGGAAGACCAGGCCGGCCGAGACGGCCGGCGTACCCGGCGAGCGGTGAGGAGGCCGGTGTCCCACGATGTCGTCCCTCCGGTGGAGGGCACGGTGCACCCGACAGGCGACGCTGACGGTTCGGTGACCGACCGGGACGCTGACGCCCGGGGCGCGGCCCCGGGGAACGGCGCGGGGCCCGCCCACGCCGACGGCGGCACGCCGGGCGTCGGTGTCGTGGCGCCGTTCCCGTCCGAGGCCGCAGCGAACGAGCCGATGCCGAGCGCGGGCTTCGCCCTCTCCAGCGCGCCGACGGGGCGGCGGGTGCGCGCCCGCCTGGCCCGGTTCAACGCGCCCTGGCAGACCTCCCAGGTCAGCGAGGTGCTGGAGCCGCTGATCTCCAGCCACCGGGAGAACCACCCCAAGGCGGACGCGCGGCTGGTCCAGCGGGCGTTCGACACCGCGGCCCGCTGGCACTCCGGCCAGTACCGCAAGTCCGGCGACCCGTACATCACGCACCCGCTCGCGGTGGCCACCATCCTGGCCAACCTGGGGATGGACACGACCACCCTGGTCGCCGCGCTGCTGCACGACACGATCGAGGACACCGAGTACACCCTCGACCAGATGCGGGCGGACTTCGGCGGCGAGGTGGCGCTGCTCGTCGACGGGGTGACCAAGCTCGACAAGGTCAAGCTCGGCGACGCGGCCAAGGCGGAGACGATCCGCAAGATGGTCGTGGCGATGGCCAAGGACCCGCGCGTCCTGGTGATCAAGCTGGCCGACCGGCTGCACAACATGCGTACGCTGACCTTCCTGCCCCGCCCGAAGCAGGAGCAGAAGGCGAAGGAGACGCTGGAGATCCTCGCCCCGCTGGCGCACCGGCTGGGCATGAACACGATCAAGTGGGAGCTGGAGGACCTGGCCTTCGGGACGCTGTTCCCGAAGCGGTACGAGGAGATCAACCGCCTGATCGGGGAGCACCAGCCGCAGCGGGAGGCGCTGCTGCGTCAGGTCACCCAGAAGGTGGGGACGGACCTCAGGGCCGCGAAGATCAAGGCGGAGGTCACCGGCCGGCCGAAGCACCTGTACTCGATCTACCAGAAGATGATCGTGCGGGGCCGGGACTTCAACGACATCTACGACCTGGTCGGGGTGCGGATCCTGGTCGACACGGTGCGGGACTGCTACGCGGCGCTGGGCGTGATCCACGCGAACTGGCAGCCGGTGCCGGGCCGGTTCAAGGACTACATCGCGATGCCCAAGTTCAACATGTACCAGTCGTTGCACACGACGGTCATCGGGCCCACCGGCAAGCCGGTGGAGATGCAGATCCGCACGTACGCGATGCACCGCACCGCCGAGTTCGGCATCGCCGCGCACTGGAAGTACAAGGAGCACAAGGGCACCCAGATCGTCGGCCCGCCGGCGCACATCGACGAGATGACCTGGCTGCGGCAGCTGCTGGACTGGCAGCGGGAGGCGGCGGACCCGAGCGAGTTCCTCGACGCGCTGCGCTTCGACCTGTCCAGCCAGGAGGTGTACGTCTTCACGCCCAAGGGCGACGTCATCCCGCTGCCGACCGGGTCGACGCCGGTGGACTTCGCGTACGCGGTGCACACCGAGGTCGGGCACAAGTGCATCGGGGCGCGGGTCAACGGCAAGCTGGTGCCCCTGGAGTCGACGCTGTCCAACGGCGACGTGATCGAGATCTTCACGTCGAAGTCCGACACGGCGGGGCCGACGCAGGACTGGCTGGGCTTCGTCAAGAGCCCGCGGGCGCGCACGAAGATCCGTCAGTACTTCAACAAGGAGCGGCGCGAGGAGGCGATCGAGGCCGGCAAGGACGCGATCGTCAAGGCGATGCGCAAGCAGGGCATGCCGTTGCAGCGGATGCTCACCCCGGACGCGCTGATGGCGATCGCCCGGGACCTGCACCTGGCCGACGTGGCGTCGCTGTACGCGGCGGTCGGCGACAGCCAGGTCTCGGCCCAGTCGGTGGTGCAGAAGCTGATGGCCTCGTACGGCGGCGAGGAGGGCGCGGCGGAGGACATCGCCGAGACCGCCGTCGCCACCCGGCCGCCGCGCAGCCGCGCCAGCAGCCACGACCCGGGTGTGGTGGTGCGCGGGGTCAGCGACGTCTGGATCAAGCTGGCCCGCTGCTGCACCCCGGTCCCGCCCGACGCCGTGTTCGGCTTCGTCACCCGCTCCGGCGGGGTGAGCGTGCACCGCGACGACTGCGCCAACGCCGAGGACCTCAAGGCGCAGGCCGAGCGGGTGGTCGAGGTGAGTTGGAAGCTCACCTCCGCCTCCACGTTCCTGGTGGCGATCCAGGTCGAGGCCCTCGACCGGCACAAGCTGCTGGCCGACGTGACCCGGGTGCTCTCCGACGAGCGCGTCAACATCCTCTCCGCGACCGTCACCACCACCCGGGACCGGGTGGCGGTGAGCCGGTTCAGCTTCGAGATGGCCGACCCGAAGCACCTGGGCCACCTGCTGGCCGCGGTGCGTAAGGTCGACGGCGTCTTCGACGCGTACCGGGTCACGTCGGGGGCCTGACGGCCGCCAGATCGCCGACACGGCGGTGTCCCGCCACGCCGGATACCGCAACATCGCCGACATGGCGGTGTCCTGCCCGCCGGATACCGCCATGTCGGCGGAGGGGGCCGAACCTGCCCGGACGCGAAGGCGCCCGCCGGCCCCAGGCCGGCGGGCGCCTTCGCGCGGGGCGGGCGTCAGCCCTGCGGCTCGCTCATCGTCAGCTTGTTGATGACGATCTCCTTCTTCGGGTGACCGCCGCCGGCCTGCTGGGCGTACGCCTTGTCGTCGCCGGCGTTGGCGACGTCCTTGACGATGTCCATCCCGCTGGTGATCGTCCCCAGGACGGTGTAGTCCGGGTCCAGCGGCGAGTCGCCGAAGACGATGAAGAACTGGCTGCCCGTGCTGCCCGGCTGCTGCGATTTGGCCATCGCGATGACCCCCTCCGGGTACGGGGGGCGCTTGTCGGTGGGCAGGTTCTCCTCGGCCATCTTGTAGCTGGGCCCGCCGGTGCCGTCGGTCTCCCGCCAGCCCTTGCCCGTCGCGCTCGGGTCACCGCACTGGAGCACCTTGATGCCCTCGGTCACCAGGCGGTGGCACTTGCTGCTGTCGAAGAAGTTCTTGCTGGCCAGGTGGGTGAAGCTGCCCGCGGTGCACGGCACGAGGGACCGGTCGACCTTGGCGGTGATGGCACCCAGGTTGGTCTCCAACGTCAGGGTCTGGATCCCGCTGTTCGCCTGCTGCGCCTGCGGCAGCCCGACGTCCTTGATCTCCTTGGTGCGCTGGTCCTTCGGGATCTCGGTCCAGGCGCACTGGACGAAGCCGGCCGCGGCGGTGTCCTGCTTCTTGTCGTCGCCGCCGATGCTGGTGGCCAGCCACACGGTGCCGGCGACCACGAGCAGCAGGGCCGCCGCGGCCCCGACGATGGCCTGCGTCTGCCGGCGCCTGCGGGCGCTGGCCGCCCGCTCGGCCATCTCCCGCTCGAGCCGGGCGCGCGCCGCCGCGCGCTGCCGCTCTCTCGTCGACGTCACGGTCAATCCTCCTGGACTGTCTCGGGCGCGGCCGGATGCCGCAGGTGTGGATCTCGGGTGGAGCCGGTCAGCCCGCGCTGGGGCTGGCCGACGGCGGGCCGGACGCCGGCGTGGTCGCCGCGGCCGTCGTCGGCTCACCGACGGTGAGGCTCTGGATCACCACGTCGGTCTTCGGCTTGACCTTGGCTCCACTCCCATTGTCCACGGTCGGCAGGGCGCCGATCTTCGTGATCACGTCGAGCCCGCCGGTGACCTTGCCGATCACCGGGTAGGCCGGCTTGGCGGGGCTGTAGTCCTTGAAGAAGACGAGGAACTGGCTGCCGTTGGCGCCCGGCGGGTTCGCCATCATCGCGACCGTGCCCTTCGGGTACGCCGGGGGCTGGTCGGGGGCGGGGCTGGCCGAGGGGCTCGCCTCGGGCTGCACGGGGACGTTCTCGTCGTAGAACGAGTAGGTCGGCCCGCCCAGGCCGGTGCCGCCGGGGTCGCCGCAGCGCAGCGCGCCCTCGGCGGTGATCTCGTGGCACTTGGTGTTGTCGAAGAACGAGCGGCTGGCCAGGTGGGCCATGCTCGCGCCGGCGCAGGGGGCCGAGGCGAGGTCGAGCTCGACCGTGACCGGGCCGCCCTGGTTGGTGGTGATGGTCATCGGCCGGGTGCCGGCGGTCGGCAGGCCCTTGGTGGCGGGCGTGCCGACGTCCTTGAGGCTGGTGTTCGCGGTGGCGTCCTGCGGGGTCCAGAGGCAGACGTCCTCGGCGGCTGTGTTCTCCTTCGGGTCCTCGTCGAACGCGCCCAGCGCCCACGCCGAGCCGACCACGACCAGCGCGAGCACCACGGCCGCGCCGACGCCGGCCTGGATCCGCCGACGCCGCCTGGCCCGGGCGGCCCGTCGGGCCAGCTGCCGGTCGAGCTTGGCGCGCGCCAGTTTGCGCTGCCGGTCCCTGCTGGAAGCCACCCGTGCTCCCCTTCCTCTACCCTGATGGTCACCGGCGCCAGGTCTCTCGCCCCGTCGGGCGGCTCGTGCGCCACGCCACACGCCCGCCAGAGTGTACGGCCACCGACTGGGAAAGTGGTGTACGAGGTCCGGCCCGGGTCGTATCGGAGTTGTTCACTGCGCCCGGCGCGACGGACGGGACGGGTGGGCCGGCGAAACCGGCTCGCCCGTGCGACTAGGCTGCCAGGAAGGGACGACGGAGCTCGACGGAAGGGGAGCGGACGTGCTCGTGGCCGGCTTTCCCGCGGACGCCTTCGGCACCAACTGCTACGTGGTGGCGACCGCGCCGGGGGAGCAGTGCGTGGTGGTCGACCCCGGTATCGGGGTGATCGACCGGCTCGACGCCGTGCTCGCCGAACACCGCCTGCACCCGGCCGCCGTACTGCTCACCCACGGTCACCTGGACCACACCTTCTCCGTCGCGCCGGTCTGCGGCGCCCGGGGCATCACCGCGTACGTGCACCCCGACGACCGCGAGCTGCTGGCCGACCCGGCCAAGGCGCTCTCGATGGACCTCACCCAGCTCTTCGGCGGCCGGCTGCCGTACGCGGAGCCGGAGGACGTGGCCGAGCTCACCGACGGGGCCACCCTCACCCTGGCCGGCCTGGAGATCACCGTCGACCACGCCCCCGGCCATACCGGCGGGTCGGTGCTGTTCCGGATGCCCGGCGCCGGCTCGCCCTGGGAGGCCGAGCAGATCTGCCTCTCGGGCGACGTCCTCTTCGCCGGCTCGATCGGCCGCACCGACCTGCCGGGCGGCAGCATGCCCCGGATGCTCGCCAGCCTGCGGGACAAGGTCCTCCCGCTGGCCGACGACACCGTGGTGCTGCCCGGCCACGGCCCCGCGACCACCATCGGCCGCGAGCGCGCGACCAACCCGTACCTCGTCGAGGTGGCGGGGGCGGCCACCGCGCGCCCGGCCGCGCCCACCCGCGGCCTGTAGCCGCCGCGACCGAGACCTCCCCGCGCGGCCCGCGCGGGATCCAAGGAGTACGCGATGAGCAAGCCCACGCCCATCTCCGGCTTCCCGGAGTGGACGCCGCCGCAGCGGATGATCGAGCAGTTCGTCCTCGACCGGATCCGCGCCACGTTCGAGCTGTACGGCTTCGCCCCCCTGGAGACCCGCGCGGTGGAGCCGCTGGACCAGCTGCTGCGCAAGGGGGAGACCTCCAAGGAGGTCTACGTGCTGCGCCGGCTGCAGGCCGACGCCGACGGCCCGGCCGGCGACGACGCGCTCGGCCTGCACTTCGACCTGACCGTGCCGTTCGCCCGGTACGTGCTGGAGAACGCCGGCAAGCTGCAGTTCCCGTTCCGCCGCTACCAGATCCAGAAGGTGTGGCGCGGTGAGCGCCCGCAGGAGGGCCGGTACCGGGAGTTCCTCCAGGCCGACATCGACATCGTCGACCGGGACACCCTGCCGGCGCACTACGAGGCGGAGATGCCGCTGGTCATCGGCGACGCGCTGCGGTCGCTGCCGATCCCGCCGGTGACGATCCAGGTCAACAACCGCAAGATCTGCGAGGGCTTCTACCGGGGCGTCGGGCTGACCGACCCGGAGGCCGCCCTGCGCGCCGTCGACAAGCTCGACAAGATCGGCCCGGAGAAGGTGGCCGACCTGCTCGCCGAGACGGCCGGGGCGAGCGAGGCGCAGGCCAAGGCGTGCCTGGCGCTGGCCGAGATCTCCGCCCCGGACGCGTCCTTCGCCGACGCGGTGCGCGCCCTCGGGGTGCGCGAGCCGCTGCTGGAGGAGGGGATCGAGGAGCTGGTCGCGGTGGTGGAGACCGCCGCCGCGCACTCCCCGGGCCTGTGCCGGGCCGACCTGCGCATCGCCCGCGGCCTGGACTACTACACCGGCACCGTCTACGAGACCCAGCTGGCCGGGTACGAGCGGTTCGGCTCGGTCTGCTCCGGCGGCCGGTACGACAACCTCGCCAGCTCCGGCGCCACCCGCTTCCCGGGGGTGGGCATCTCGATCGGGGTGACCCGCCTGCTCGGCCTGCTCTTCGGCGCCGGCGCCCTGTCGGTCTCCCGCAGCGTGCCGACCTGCGTGCTGGTCGCCGTCACCAGCGAGGAGCAGCGGCCGGCGAGCAACCGGATCGCCGACGCGCTGCGCTCCCGGGGCGTCCCGACGGAGGTGTCGCCGAGCGCCGCCAAGTTCGGCAAGCAGATCCGGTACGCCGAGCGGCGCGGCATCCCGTACGTCTGGTTCCCGGGCGCCGAGGGCGCGGCGGACGAGGTGAAGGACATCCGCTCGGGCGAACAAATGGCCGCCTCCCCGGGCGAGTGGACCCCGCCCCGGGCCGACCTCAAGCCCCTGGTGAGCTGACCCTTCGCCTCGCCCGGGCCCATGCGGGCCGGGGAGGCCGAGGTTGGCAGCTGAGCGGCATCTCCGTCGGCGTGTCGAGTCGCTCAGCCGTCAACGATCGTGGCCGGGCCCGCTCTGTCCGCGTGGGGGCGGGCCGTCAGGGGGTTGTGGGGGTGCCCGGGGGAAGCAGGGCGAAGAGGAGGCAGGTCGAGGTGGCGTGGGCCATGAGGCGGCCGGCCCCGTCGAGCAGCCTGGCCTCGGCGAGGGCGGTGCGGCGGCCGCGCTGCAGGACCGTGCCCTCGCAGCGCAGGGTGCCGCTGTCGACCGTCGCGGCGCGGACGTGGTGCCCCGGCCCGGTCCGGGCGCCCGCCGTCGGGAGGCGACGCCGGAGCACGGGGGCGGCGACTGACGCGCGCCGCAGCACCCGCACCCGCTGGCACCGCCTCCGGGACCGCCCGCCTGGCGTGGGCGCGGCGGGCGGCCCCGGCGCCGGGATCACCAGCCGAAGCCGGCGGCGTACGAGACGCTGGCCAGCACCTGCTGGCCGGCGGTGTTCGGGTGGAAGTAGTCCCAGGTGGAGAGCTGGCCGAGGGTGAACGGGTAGCCGAACACGGCGTTGTCGTCGAAGTCGCAGTTCGGGCCGTACGCGGCGCAGGCCTGGGCGAGCTGGGTGTTGTAGTCGACCACCCGCTGGCGGACCCGGGCCCGCCGGTCCACGTCGACCTGCGCCGTGGAGGTCGGGTTGGCGAGCATGGACTGGCAGATGCCGAACAGCGACCAGGCGGTGCGGGCGCTGGAGCTGTCCTTGCCGACCGACCAGAGCCGCTGGATGTCCGGGACGCTGATCACGAGCACCCGGGCGTCGGGCAGGCCCGCCTTGAGCCGGTTGAGGGCGGCGTCGACGTTGGCCCGGTAGGTGCTCACCGGCGTCATCGTCGACTCCGAGCTGGTGCACGCGTCGTTGGCGCCGATCAGCATCGTCACGTACCCGACGCCCTGGCTGACCGCGGTGCCGGCCTGGCCGTACATGTCGGCGGACTTCGCGCCGCTGCGCGCGTCGTTGTGGTTGTTCCCGCCGATGGCCGGGTTGACCGCGCGGATGCGCAGGTAGTGACTGTTCACCGTGGAGTCGTCGCCGGTGCTGAACGAGCGGGACGTGCAGTCGGTGTACCAGCCGCAGGCGTTGAAGCCGCGGGTGATCGAGTCGCCGATGCTGGCCATCGAGGCGGGTGGCGGGCCGGGGTCGGCGTGGGCGGGGGCGGCGGCGACCGCGACGAGGGCGGTGGCGGCGGAGAGGGCGGCGAGGGTGCGGCGGAGTGGGGTCATGGTGGCCTCCCCCGCCAACGCGGCCGGCAACGTCTACCTGTACAACGGCAGCTACCAGGACGTCACCGGCGCCGCCAACGCGTTCGTCGGCCAGAGCGTGCAGCGCTCCGGCAGCACCACCGGCCTGCGCGGCGGCTCGGTGACCGCTCTCAACGCCACGGTCAACTACGCCCAGGGCAGCGTCTACGGCCTGATCCGCACCAACGTCTGCGCCGAGCCCGGCGACAGCGGCGGCTCGCTGTTCAGCGGCAGCACCGCCCTCGGCCTCACCTCCGGCGGCAGCGGCAACTGCACCTTCGGCGGCACGACCTACTTCCAGCCGGTCACCGAGGCGCTGAGCGTCTACGGCGTCAGCATCATCTGATCCTGACCCACACCGCAGAGCGGGTCGCCGGCCTCCGGCGGCCCGCTCTGCGCGTACCCGGAAAGGCCCGCAACCGCGCCCGGTGCCGGCGGGGGATCGGGCGCCCTGACAGAATGCGGGGGCAGACCGATCGCAGATGAGGGAGACGCAAGTCGTGATCCGTACCCATGACGCCGGCAGCCTGCGCGCGACGGACGCCGGCACCACGGTGACGCTCGCCGGGTGGGTGGCCCGCCGGCGCGACCACGGCGGTGTCATCTTCGTCGACCTGCGCGACGGCTCCGGCATCGTCCAGGTGGTCTTCCGCGAGGAGGACGCCCACGCGCTGCGCAACGAGTTCTGCGTCAAGGTGACCGGCGAGGTGACCCGCCGCCCCGAGGGCAACGAGAACCCGGAGCTGCCCACCGGCGAGATCGAGGTGACCGCGACGGCGCTGGAGGTGCTCTCCGAGGCGGCGCCGCTGCCGCTGCCGGTCGACGACCAGGTCGAGGCCGGCGACGACATCCGGCTCAAGTACCGCTACCTGGACCTGCGCCGCGGCGGCCCGGCGAAGGCGATGCGGCTGCGCTCGCGGGCCAACCAGCTGGCCCGCACGGTGCTGCACGAGCGGGACTTCCTGGAGATCGAGACCCCGACCCTGACCCGGTCCACCCCGGAGGGTGCCCGCGACTTCCTGGTCCCGGTCCGCCTCCAGCCGGGCAGCTGGTACGCCCTGCCGCAGTCGCCGCAGCTGTTCAAGCAGCTGCTGATGGTGGGCGGCATGGAGCGGTACTACCAGATCGCCCGCTGCTACCGCGACGAGGACTTCCGCGCCGACCGGCAGCCGGAGTTCACCCAGCTCGACATCGAGATGTCCTTCGTCACCGAGGACGACGTGATCGACCTCGGCGAGGCGATCGTCTCGGCGCTCTGGTCCGACCTGGCCGGCTACGAGATCCCCCGGCCGATCCCGCGCATCACCTGGCACGACGCGATGGCCCGGTACGGCTCGGACAAGCCGGACCTGCGCTACGGCGTCGAGCTGACCGAGCTGACCGGGTACCTGCGCGGCACCGAGTTCCGGGTCTTCGCCTCGGCGATCGACGCGGGCGGGTACGTCGGCGCGGTGGTCATGCCCGGCGGCGCGAGCCAGACCCGCAAGGAGCTGGACGGCTGGCAGGACTGGGCGAAGGCGCGCGGCGCGCGCGGCCTGGCGTACGTGGTGCTCGACGCCGAGACCGGCGAGGCGCGCGGCCCGGTGGCCAAGAACCTCTCCGAGGCGCACCTGGCCGGGCTGGCCGACGCCGTCGGCGCGAAGCCGGGCGACGCGATCTTCTTCGCCGCGAGCACCAACACTCGTGAGGCGCAGGAGCTGCTCGGCGCGGCCCGGATCGAGATCGCCAAGCGGGCCAAGCTGGTCGACGAGAGCGCCTGGGCGTTCTGCTGGGTGGTCGACGCGCCGATGTTCGAGCCGACCTCCGACCAGGAGAACGGCCGGGCGGGTGGCTGGACGGCCGTGCACCACCCGTTCACCTCGCCGAACGCCGAGTGGGTCGACCGGTTCGAGGAGGCGCCCGACCGGGCCCTCGCCTACGCGTACGACATCGTCTGCAACGGCAACGAGATCGGCGGCGGCTCCATCCGTATCCACCGCGGCGACGTGCAGCAGCGCGTCTTCGACCTGCTCGGCATCACCGCCGAGGAGGCGCAGGACAAGTTCGGCTTCCTGCTGGAGGCGTTCAAGTACGGCGCCCCGCCGCACGGCGGCATCGCGTTCGGCTGGGACCGGGTGTGCATGCTGCTGGCCGGGGCGGACTCGATCCGCGAGGTCATCGCGTTCCCGAAGACCCGGGGCGGCTTCGATCCGCTGACGGGCGCGCCGACGCCGATCACGCCGCAGCAGCGCGCCGAGGCTGGCATCGACGCCAAGCCGAAGGCGCCCGCCGCGGCACACACCGGCACCGCCGGCCCGGCCGCCCCGGTCGCCGACCCGACCTGACCTGACCTGACCGGCCCCGATCTCGTCGATCATGAGGTTGGCGGGGGCACGCCCGGCGTGTCGTCCCGCTAACCTCATGATCGACGGTCGGTGGGGCGGGAGGCGGCGGCGTGACGGTGCTCGTGGTGGGGGCTAGCGGGTATCTGGGCGGCGAGGTGTGCCGGCAGGCCGTGGCGGCGGGGGAGCGGGTCGTCGGGACGTACCACGCCAACCCGGTGGACCTGCCCGGCGTCGCGGCGCGCCGGCTCGACGTGACCGACCGCGCCGCCGTGCGCGCGCTGGTCGCGGCGGTGCGGCCCGCCGTCGTGGTGAGCACCCCCTACCGGTACGCCGACTGGACGGTCACCGCCGACGGGGCGGCCCACGTGGCGTACGCCGCCGCCGAGGCGGGCGCCCGGCTGGTCCACCTGTCCAGCGACGCGCTGCACGCCGGGCGCCCCGAGCCGTACGCCGACGACGACCCGCCCAGCCCCGTCTTCCCGTACGGGGCGGCGAAGGCGGCGGCGGAGACCGCCGTGCGGGCGATCGACCCGGGTGCCGCGCTGGTGCGTACCTCGTTGATCGTCGGCGACGAGCGGAGCAAGCAGGTCCAGCTCTGCCTGGACGCGCTCGCGGGCCGGATGAGCCTGTTCACCGACGAGATCCGTTGCCCGGTCGACGTGGCCGACCTGGCCGCCGCCGTCCTGGAGTTGGCCGCCACCGACTACGCCGGCCCGCTCAACGTGGCCGGCCCCGAGACCGTCAGCCGGGCCGAGATGGGGCTGCTGGTGGCCCGCCGGTACGGCCTCGACGCGGCCGGGATGAAGACCACCACGAGCGCCGCGGCGGGCCTCGTGCGTCCGGCCGAGGTACGCCTCGACAGCTCCCGTGCCGCCGCGCTGCTGCGCACCCGCCTGCGCGGAATCGGCGAGCTCCTCGCCCCCTGAGCCCCTGCCGGGATCGGTTTGTCGAGCGGCTGAGTCCCTTCTTCTCGACTCTGTCGGGTAGTGCACACTTCCTATGCACAACTCTTGTGCATAGGAAGTGTGCACAGATACTGTGCGGTCATGGGGAACGACGGGGAGCCGGCGCCGCGCAGCGTGCGCCTCGACCACCGCCAGGTGCGGGTGCTGGCGCACCCGCTGCGGATCCGCCTGCTCGGCGCGCTGCGCGTGAAGGGGCCGGCGACGGCGACCACCCTCGCCGCGCTGCTGAACACCAACACCGGGGCGACCAGTTACCACCTGCGTCAGCTCGCCGATGTCGGCCTCGTTGTCGAGGATCCGGACCTGGGCACCGGCCGGCAGCGCTGGTGGCGGGCCGGGCACGACGTCACCAACTGGGAGCCCAGCGACTACGACGACGACCCGGACGCCCGCGCCGCCATCGAGTGGATCCAGGGCGACCAGGTGCGCCACCTGGTCGAGCACGCCGAGCGGTGGTTCGCGGCCCAACACGAGTGGTCCCCGGCCTGGCGCGACGCCCTCGGCATGGGCGACACCTTCATGACCGTCCCGCCCGACCGGCTCAAGGCGCTCCATGCCGAGCTGTGGCAGGTTCTCGAACGCTACCGGAGCGAGGCCGACCCGGCCGCGCCCGGCGCAGAGCGGGTGTCGATCTTCCTCGCCGCGTACCCGATGCTGGGGGAGATGCGATGACCGCGCTGTCCGTACGCCAGGTCCGGTTCCGCTACCTCACCCTGTACGGCCTGCGCTGGCTGCCCACCGGCCTGCTGATCCCGGTGATGATCCTGCTGATGCAGGAGCGCGGCCTGTCGCTGTCGCAGATGGGCCTGGCGTTCACCGCCCAGGGGCTGGTGGTGCTGGTGCTGGAGCTGCCCACCGGCGGTCTCGCCGACGCCCTCGGCCGCAAGCCGGTGCTCGTCGCCGCCTGGGCGCTCTGCCTGGTCTCGCTGGCCGTCTTCGCGGTGGCCGACTCGTTCTGGCTGTTCTTCCTGGTCTGGGCGTTGCAGGGCGTCTACCGGGCGCTCGACAGCGGCCCCCTGGAGTCCTGGTACGTCGACGCCACCCTGGCGGCCGACCCGGACGCCGAGTACGAGCGCGGCCTCGGCTGGGCCGGCACCGTCATCGGCCTCGCCATCGGCGCCGGCGCGCTGCTCGGCGGCGGGCTGGTCGCGCTCGGCCCGGTCGGGCCGGTCAGCGCGCTCACCCTGCCCGTTCTCGTGGCCATCGCGCTGCAGGCGGCCGCCCTCGTCGCGCTGCTGGTCCTGATGGTGGAGGTCCGGCCGGCCCAGGGCGCCGGGGCGCTGCGCGCCTCGATGGTCGAGGCGCCGCGGATGGTCGGGCAGGCGGTCGGGCTGCTGCGCCGCTCCCGGGTGCTGCTCGCCCTGGTCGCGGTCGAGCTGTTCTGGGGCTTCGGCATGGTCACCTTCGAGTCGCTGGTGGCCGTCCGGCTCGCCGACGTGATCGGCGACGCCGACCGGGCCGCCGCGCTGCTGGGCCCGGCCGGCTCGGCGGCCTGGCTGGCCAACGCCGCCGGCGCCGCGCTCACCCCGCTGCTGCTGCGCCGGCTCGGAGCGGCCCCCGCCGCCGCGCTCATGCGGGTGCTCCAGGGCGCGACCGTGGTCGGGATGGGGCTGCTCGCCGGCCCGGTCGGGGTGCTGGTCGCGTACCTGGCCTGCTACACCGTCCACGGCGCGTCGAATCCGCTGCACATGGGGCTGCTGCACCGGCAGGTCGACGGCCCGTACCGGACCAGCGTGCTCTCGCTGAACTCGATGATGGCCGCCCCGGCCTCCGCGCTCGGCGCGGTGGTGCTGACCGCGCTGGCCGACCGCAGCGGCGTCAGCACCGCGATGCTGGTCGGCGGGGTGGTGCTGGCCCTGGCCGCGCCGCTGTACCTGCCGGCCTGGCGGGCCGCCCGCGCCACGCCGGCGCCTCCGGCGGACCCGGCCGCCACCCCCGCCACCGCTGCTCCCGCCCCCGCCTCCGCCGACGGCGCTCCTGCTGCGGCCGGCGCTTCCGGTGGGGCGCTGTGAGAGGGGAACCCCTTCTTTGGCGCAGGCGTTAGGAAGGGGCCCTTCCTTACCCGCCGCCGGGCGCCCACCGCCCGACGGCCTGACCGGAACGCCAACGGGGCCGGCGGCGTCGGCCCGGAAGGAGCCGAAGTGGAACAGATCCGATCCTGCCACCCCGTGCGACCACTGGGGCGCGGGCATCGGCACGGAACTCGCCGGGCTGCTGCTGCGCCTGGCGTTCGAGCGGGTGGGGCTGCACCGGGTCGAGGCGACGACCCGCCCCGACCACGTCGCCTCGTGGCGGGTGCTGGAGAAGGCCGGCATGCGCCGGGAGGGGCTCAGCCGCGACCACCTGCTGGTCCGGGGACGGTGGTGGGACTCGGTGCGGTACGCCGCCCTGGCGACGGACCGCTGACCCCGCGCCGGCCGGTCCAGGGTGGAGATTGGCGAGTGGACCGATCGGGTACATCACGGTCGACCGACTGGAAACCCCTCCGGAGGACCGACATGCTCGCCATTCTCGCGGCCATCGTCTTCGGCTTCGCCCTGCTGCTCGACCTGTTCGAGACGAACCTCGGCGCACCGGACCTGTTCAACCTGCACACCCTGCTGATGCTCGGCCTGCTGCTGCTCTCCCTCTACCTGGCCGGGGTCGGCCGTGGGTCGGGCGGCGGCCGCTGGTACCGGGGCCGGCGCTCCGGCCGGGGCTGACCGCAAACGATCACGGCGGGCCGGGTCCGCGGCGCAGTTCGGGCGCCGCCGATCCGGCCCGGTAATGTCTTCGTGATGGAGTCCGACGCCCTCTTCTCCCTCGGTGAACCCGCCGGCGCGCCCAGCGCCCCCGCGGGTGCCACCGGCGTCGACGGCTTCACGAGCGTCTCGCCCGACTCGCCCCTGCCCGTCCGGATGCGTCCGGCCACCATCGACGAGCTCGTCGGGCAGGACCACCTGCTCGCCCCGGGCGCCCCGCTGCGCCAGTTGGTCGGCGGCGCCGCCCCGATGTCGGTGATCCTGTGGGGCCCGCCGGGCAGCGGCAAGACCACGATCGCCCACCTGGTGGCGCGGGCCACCGACCGCCGCTTCGTGGCGATGTCCGCGCTCTCCGCCGGGGTGAAGGACGTCCGCGCGGTGATCGACACCGCCCGCCGGCAGCGCCGCTCCGGCGGCCCGCAGACCGTCCTGTTCATCGACGAGGTGCACCGGTTCAGCAAGACCCAGCAGGATTCGCTGCTCGCCGCGGTGGAGGACCGGACGGTCACGCTGCTGGCGGCAACGACGGAGAACCCGTACTTCTCGGTCATCTCGCCGCTGCTGTCCCGGTGCGTGTTGCTCACCCTCCAGCCGCTGGACGACGCGGCGGTGCGTGGCCTGCTGCGCCGCGCGGTCGCCGACGAGCGCGGCCTCGCCGGGGCGCTCACCCTCGAGACCGAGGCCGAGGACCACCTCGTACGCCTCGCCGGCGGCGACGTCCGCAAGGCGCTGACCGCGCTGGAGGCGGCGGCGTCGTCGGCCACGGCGCTGGGCACCGGCCGGATCGACCTGGCGACCGCCGAGCAGGCGGTCGACGTCGCGGCGGTGCGCTACGACCGGGCCGGGGACGCGCACTACGACGTGACCAGCGCCTTCATCAAGAGCATGCGCGGCTCGGACGTGGACGCGGCGCTGCACTGGCTGGCCCGGATGCTGGTGGCCGGCGAGGACGCCCGGTTCATCGCCCGTCGGCTGGTCATCTTCGCCAGCGAGGACGTCGGCATGGCCGACCCCGCCGCGCTGGGCGTCGCGACCGCCGCCGCGCACGCCGTGGAGTACGTCGGGCTGCCCGAGGCCCAGCTCAACCTCGCCCAGGCGGTGATCCACCTCGCCACGGCGCCGAAGTCCAACTCGGCGACCACCGCGATCGGGGCGGCCATGGCCGACGTCCGGGCCGGTCGGGGCGGGCCGGTGCCGCGCGCCCTGCGCGACGCGCACTACTCCGGCGCCCGGGGGCTCGGCCACGGCACCGGGTACCGGTACCCGCACGACGATCCGCGCGGCGTGGTCACCCAGCAGTACGCTCCCGACGATCTTGTCGGGGCCGACTACTACCGTCCCAGCGGGCACGGTGCCGAGCGGTCCGTGGCCGCCCGGTTGCCGCTGCTGCGCCGGATCGTCCGTGGGCTGCCCGCCCCGGCGCGTCCGGACGTGCCGGGGCCCGCCGGGAACGGCCGCCACCCGTCGGGCAACGGGCACGCCAGCGGGTCGGACGAGGACGGCGCAGACGCCGTCGGGGAGGGTCAGCAGTGAGATCCCGTGGTTCGGAGCGACCGGAGGACGGGCCCGAGGAGCGGCCCGAACCGCGCGCCAGGGGGCGCCGGTGGGGCCGGGGCCGACCCGACAGCGAGCCGGAAGAGCAGGTCAGCGGCGAGGAGTTCGGCTGGATCGACGACCTGCGCTCGGCCAAGCAGCAGGGCGGCGAGCTGGGTCCGGGAGCCGGCGGGCCGGCGGGGGCCGGTCCGGAGCCGGGGCGTGGCCCCGGCGGGCCGCAGGCGGCGCCGCCCGTGCGCGGCGGTGAGCCGCCCGCCCCGCGTTCCCGCCCCGTCGACGGGCCGTGGCCCGGCTCGCCCGAGCCCGGCCGCCCCGGTACGCCCGAGCAGTCCCAGGCGCCCCGTCCCGCGGCGCAGCCGCCCGGCCGCCCGGCGTCGCAGCCGGCCGCCGCGCCGCAGCCGCCGGGGACCGAGCCGGCCCGTCCGCCGTACCCGCCGGCCCAGCCGGCGGGGACCGAGCCGGCCCGTCCGCCGTACCCGCCGGAGGTGACGCCCCGGCGGGCGCACCCGGCGGCCGAGCAGCCCCGGCCCGCCGGGCCGGTGAGTGGGCCGCCGGGGGAGGAACCCCGGCCGCAGGGGCCGGGCACGCCCGCACCCGGCGCCCCCGACCAGCCGGTCCGGCCGCGCGGCGCGCACACCGCCGCGGCCCCGCCCGTGCGGGGCGGCCAGCCGCCGACCGGCGGGTGGCCGGTCGGGCAGGACGGGCCGCCCGCCGCCCGCCCCGGTGGGCGGCGGCGCGTGGCCGAGGAACCCCCGATCGTGCCGGCCAGCGGCAACGCCCCGCCGGTGCCCGTCGGGCCGTCCGCCGCCGGGGCGGCGGCCGTCCCCGGGACGGGCGACGCCGCCCTCGACCGGGCCGAGCCGGCCGCCGAGGGCGGGCGGCGCCGAGCCCTGCCGGAGCCCGGGACGGGCGAGATCGGCGGCCGGCGCCGGGCTCGGCCGGAGTCCGAGACGGGCGCGGTGCCGACCGCCCGCGCCGCCGCGGCCGCCCCGCGCCCGGTGGATCCCCAGGTCCGGCCGCCGCACGAGCGGGGCACCGGCGAGATCCGTCAGCCGTGGGAACCCGGCACCGGTGAGCTCCGCCAGCCCGGCCCGGCGCGCGGCGCCGCCCGTGCCGCCGGCCCGGCCGACGGCCAGGGCCGCCCGCCGGCGGCCGAGGACCGGCGGGCGCCGGCGCCCCCGACCGGGCCCGAGCCGCGGCCGGGCGTGGCTCCCGGCCCCCGGTCCGCCCGCGGCGGCGCTGCGGTCGCGGCCCCGACCACCGGGCCCGGCCCCGGGCCGACGGGGGAGGCCGGGGAGGGTCCCGCTCACCCGGGCGGCCCCGTCGCCGCCCCCGCCGGCCGGGCGACGCCGCCCGGCCCCCGACCCGGTCGGGCCGTGCCGCCCGGCGTCGCCCCCGGCCCGGGCCAGCCCGCCGTGGCGCGGGCGGCGGCCCCGGTCGGCCGCCCCGACGACGGGCCGGAGCAGCGCGGGGCGCCGCCCCAGCGCGGCGCCGGTCGGCCCGGACCCGCCGGGGCGGCGCAGGTCGCGCCGCCGGAGCGCCCCGGGCATCCGCCCGCGGTGGCCCGCGCCGCCGCCGTGGTGCCCCCCATCGACGTCCCGGCCGACGGGGTCGCCGGTGAGCCGCCGCTGCGGCGCGCCGCCGGGCAGGACGGCGACGAGGACGCCCCGACCCGCCCCGGTGGCCTGCGTTCGGAACTGCGCCGGCAGATGCGCCAGCGGCGGCGGCTGCGGCTGGGCGTGCTCGTGCTGGTCAGCCTGGTGCTGCTGGGCGCGGTCCCGCTCTACTTCGGCATCCGGACGCTGAGCCGTGACCCGGTCTTCGACTCCCTCGACGGGTTGGACGTGCCGGGCTGGGCGGCGACGAATACCGTGGACAACGTCAGCGGCAACCGCTGGTGCCTGCAGGAGTGCCGGCTGCGGGAACGCACGCTGGAGTCGGGACGGCCCGTCGAGGAGACCGCGCAGGCGTACGAGCGCGCCCTGGGCGCGGCCGGCTGGCAGCGGTGGAAGGTGAGCCTCTGCCCGGCGCAGCCGGCGAAGGGCAGCTACACCTGCTGGCGCCGCGACGAACTCACCCTCGACCTCTGGGTACGCGAGCCGGCCTGCGTCCCGCCGCCTGTCGACGGCGCCCCGGCGCCGACGCCCCTGGCCTCGCCCGCAGCGCAGGAGTGCACCGGCTCGTTGGTGTCGGTGAAGGTCCGCAACGCGATCGACGACGAGCGGACCCGGCCGCAGCCGAGCATCGACCCCTCGCTCACCGGCGAGGACCCGTTCCCGACCCTGAGCGAGGATCCGCTCGGTGAGTTGACACCCTCACCGTCGTGAGCCGGTTTTCGTCACTGACGGTAGGGTCTGGGGCTGGTACGCCCGCCTGCTCCCGCTGACCCGTGGTGGGTCGTCGAGCGCCGGTGTGGGCAAAGACGGTCGCGCGTTCCGGGGCGGCGAGCCCCGGGACTCTGCTTGAGGAGGACATGCGTGGATGGTGGACAGATCGCTGCGCTGATCGCGGCCGGCGCGTTCCTGATGCTGGTGCTCGTGCTGGCGGTGCCGATCCTGCGGCTGCGGCACACCGTGGACGCCACGACCCGGATGATCAACGAGCTCAACGACCGCACCACCCCGCTGCTCGCCGACGTCAACACCACCGTGCGGAACGTCAACACCGCGCTGGAGCAGGTGCAGACCTCGCTGGACGGGGTGAACCTGCAGCTGGCCAAGGTCGACACGATGACCAGCCACGCCCAGAACGTCACCGCGAACGTGGCGAACCTGGCCACCGTCGTCTCCGCCGCGGCGGCGAACCCGCTGGTGAAGGTGGCCGCGTTCGGCTACGGGGTGCGCCGCGCCGCCGCCGCCCGCCGGCACGCCGAGACCGAGCGCGAGGTGCGCGACGCCATCAAGCAGCAGCGCCGGGCCGCCAGGCGCGGCGACCGCTGAGCCGGCCGCAGGACGGGAGGATGAAAGCATGAGGCGTCTGTTCTGGCTCGGTATCGGGCTGGCCGTCGGCGTGGTGGTGGTCCGCAAGGCGACCCGCACCGCGCAGGCGTACACCCCGGCCGGCATCGCGAGCGGCCTGGCACAATCCGCTGGCGGTCTCGTGGAGTCGCTGCGTAGCTTCGTGGAGGACGTCCGGGTCGGGATGGCCGAGCGGGAGCAGGAGATCCACGAGGCGTTCGCCCGGGGCGAGGCGTTCGACGACCAGTTCGCGGAGCTGCGGGAGGACCCGCGCATCGGCGACCGAGAGATCTTTCCGGAGGAGCACCAGCGATGAAGACAGCGGAGATCAAGCGGCGGTACCTCGCCCACTTCGAGGCGAACGGCCATGCCGTGGTGCCGTCCGCTCCGCTGCCCGCCATCAGCGACCCGAACCTGCTGTTCGTCAACGCCGGCATGGTGCAGTTCGTCCCCTACTTCCTGGGGCAGCAGACCCCGCCCTTCCCGCGGGCGGTCAGCGTGCAGAAGTGCATCCGCACCCCCGACATCGACGAGGTCGGCAAGACCAGCCGGCACGGCACGTTCTTCCAGATGAACGGCAACTTCTCCTTCGGCGACTACTTCAAGGCCGGGGCGATCCCGCTGGCCTGGGAGCTGTCCACCAAGCCGGTCGCCGAGGGCGGCTTCGGGCTGGACCCGGAGCGGATCTGGGCGACGGTCTACCTCGACGACGACGAGGCGTACCAGATCTGGCGGGAGACCGGCGTGCCGGCCGAGCGGATCGTGCGGCGGGGCAAGAAGGACAACTTCTGGTCGATGGGCATTCCCGGCCCGGCCGGCCCCTGCTCGGAGCTGTACTACGACCGGGGCCCCGCCTACGGGCGCGAGGGCGGCCCGGAGGTCGACGAGGACCGCTACCTGGAGTACTGGAACCTCGTCTTCATGCAGTACGAGATCGCGGACGTGACCAGCAAGGAGCACTTCCGCATCGTCGGCGACCTGCCCAAGAAGAACATCGACACGGGCATGGGCCTGGAGCGGATGGCCTCCCTCCTCCAGGGCGTCGACAACCTCTACGAGATCGACGAGGTCCGGCCGATCCTGGCCCGGGCCGCCGAGCTGACCGGCAAGCGGTACGGCGCGCACTCCGGCCACGTGGCCAGCGAGTCGCACCCGGACGACGTGCGGCTGCGGGTGATCGCGGACCACGTGCGGACCGCACTGATGCTGATCGGCGACGGGGTCACCCCGAGCAACGAGGGCCGCGGGTACGTGCTGCGCCGGATCATGCGCCGCGCCATCCGGGCCGTCCGGCTGCTGGGCTGGCAGGACCGGGCGCTGCCCGAGCTGCTGCCGGTGGCGCGGGACTGCATGGCCCCGTCGTACCCGGAGATCGCGGACGAGTTCGACCGGATCGCGCAGTACGCGTACGCCGAGGAGGACGCCTTCCTGGCGACGCTGCGCGCCGGGACGACGATCCTGGACACGGCGATCGCCGAGACGAAGGCGGCCGGGAAGCCGGCGCTGTCGGGCGACAAGGCGTTCCAGCTGCACGACACGTACGGCTTCCCGATCGACCTGACCCTGGAGATCGCGGCCGAGCAGGGGCTGCAGGTCGACGCCGCCGGCTTCCGCCGGCTGATGGCCGACCAGCGGGCCCGGGCCAAGGCCGACGCGCAGGCGCGCAAGACCGGGCACGTCGACCTGTCGGCGTACCGGTCGGTGCTCGACGCGGGCGGGCCGGTGGAGTTCACCGGGTACACCGAGCTGAACCGCGAGTCGCGGGTCCGCGCGGTGCTCTCCGGCGGTGACGAGGTCGGCGCGGCGGTCGAGGGCGACACGATCGAGCTGGTGCTCGACACCACCCCGTTCTACGCCGAGGGCGGCGGCCAGCAGCCGGACCAGGGCATGATCACCGTCGGCGGCGGCCAGGTCGAGGTCTTCGACGTGCAGCAGCCGGTGCCGGGCCTGGTCGTGCACCGGGCCCGGGTGATCCGCGGCGAGGTGCGCGCGGGCGAGACCGGGTACGCCGAGATCGACGTGACGCGGCGGCGGGCGATCTCCCGCTCGCACACCGCGACGCACCTGGTGCACCAGACCATGCGCAACTTCCTCGGCGAGTCGGCCACCCAGGCCGGTTCGCTGAACGCCCCGGGCCGGCTGCGGTTCGACTTCAACACCCCGACCGGGGTGGCGCCGAGCGTGCTGCACGACGTGGAGCAGCAGGTCAACGAGGTGCTGCTGGCCGACCTGGAGGTGCACGCCTTCATCACCAGCCAGGAGGAGGCCCGCCGGATCGGCGCGATGGCCCTGTTCGGCGAGAAGTACGGCGAGCGGGTCCGGGTCGTCGAGGTCGGCGACTACGCCCGCGAGCTGTGCGGCGGCACGCACGTCGCCCGCTCCGCGCAGCTCGGCCTGGTCAAGATCCTGTCGGAGTCGTCGGTGGGCTCGGGCGTACGCCGGATCGAGGCCCTCGTGGGCATGGACGCCTTCGGCTTCCTGGCGCGCGAGCACCTGCTCGTCTCCCGGCTCGCCGAGCTGTTCCGGGTCCCCGGCGACCAGGTCGCCGACCGGGTGGAGCAGACCGTGACCCAGCTCCGCGACGCGGAGAAGGAGCTGGAGAAGCTGCGCGCCCAGCTCGTGCTCGGCGGCGCGGCGGCCCTCGCCGCGCAGGCGAAGGACGTGCGCGGCGTCGCGTACGTCGGCACGGAGGCGCCCGAGGGCGCGGCCGGCAACGACGTGCGGACCCTGGCCCAGGAGATCCGCGGCAAGATCGATCCGGCCCGGCCGGCGGTGGTGGCCGTGGCGGCCCGGTCCGGCGGGAAGGCGTCCCTGGTGGTGGCCGTGAACACGGCGGCCCGCGGCCGGGGCGTGTCGGCGAAGGACCTGGTGAAGGCGGCGCTGTCCGGCCGGGGCGGCGGCAGCGACGACCTCGCCCAGGGCGGCGGCCTGCCGGCGGCCGAGGCGCCGAAGCTGCTGGCCACCGTCGAGAAGGCGATCGCCGAGGCGTGATCGCACAGTACGTCGAGTCAGGGCGGACCGGGTCGGTTCGCCCTGACTCTTTGCATGGCGGCTCTTTGCATGGCGGCTCTTTGCATGGCGGCTTCTTGCACGGTGGGGTGAGGCGCGGATGACCGGATCGTTTCCTGGTGTGCGGCTGGGCGTGGACGTCGGGCAGGTCCGGGTCGGGGTGGCCCGCTCGGACCCGCACGGGGTGCTCGCCACCCCGCTGGTCACCCTCGCCCGGGACCTGACCGCCGAGCCCGACGCGGTGCCGGCGGACATGGCGGGGCTGGCCGGGCTGGTCGCCGAGCACGAGGCGGTCGAGGTGGTCGTGGGCCTTCCGGTCAACCTCGCTGGCCAGCACGGCCCTGCGGCCCGGAATGTGAAGGCGTACGCTGACCGACTGGCTGATGTAATAGCCCCCGTTCCGGTGACGCTCACCGACGAGAGGATGTCGACCGTGGTCGCGTCTCGTAGGCTGGCCGAGCGTGGCGTCCGGGGGAAGCGCCAACGCGCGGTGGTCGACCAGGCTGCCGCGGTCGAGATTCTGCAGAGCTGGCTGGACGCGCAGCGGAGGCGGACGCAATGATCGACGATCTGGACCTCGGGTTCGACGAGCAGGATCGGGGTGACAAGGGCCGGCACCGGCGCAGCGCGGTGCGCAAACGCCAGGGCAAGTCCTCCGGCGGCGCGGGGAAGACCGTCTTCGCCCTGCTCATGGCCCTCGTCCTGCTCGGCGGCATCGGCGGCGGGGCGTTCTACGGCTTCGACCGGATCCAGAGCTACTTCGTCACCCCCGACTACGACGGCGCCGGCTCCGGCGAGGTGCTGGTCGAGATCAAGCAGGGCGCGCTGATCGCCGACATGGCCACCGCCCTGTACGACGCCGGGGTGGTCAAGAGCGCCAAGGCGTTCGTCGAGGCCGCCGCGGAGAACTCGCGCAGCAAGAACATCCAGCCCGGCACGTACAAGGTGCGCAAGCAGATGAGC
This sequence comes from Micromonospora sp. NPDC048830, assembly GCF_043198215.1. Lineage (NCBI taxonomy): Bacteria > Bacillati > Actinomycetota > Actinomycetes > Micromonosporales > Micromonosporaceae > Micromonospora > Micromonospora sp. NPDC048830. The sequence goes on along the minus strand of NZ_JBICUP010000022.1, from coordinate 79,344 downwards.
GCGGAGCACGCGCTGGGCATGCTGCTGGACCTGAAGAACAAGGTCACCAACCGGATCACCATCCCCGAGGGCCGTACGGCCAAGAACATCTACAAGCTGCTGTCGGAGAAGACGAAGATCCCGGTCAAGGAGTTCGAGGCCGCCGCGAAGGACCCGGAGGCGCTCGGGGTGCCGGACTTCTGGTTCAACCGCACCGACAAGAAGCCGGTGAAGAAGTCGGTCGAGGGCTTCCTCTACCCGGACACGTACGAGATTCCGCCGAAGGCCACCGCCGAGGGCATCCTGTCGATGATGGTGGAGAACTTCCTCGCCGTCACGAGCGAGATGAAGTTCGTCGACCGGGTGCAGAACGAGCGCAAGATCGCGCCCTACGAGGCGCTGATCGTCGCGTCGCTGGCGCAGGCCGAGGCGGGCAACCCCGACGACCTCGGCAAGGTCGCCCGGGTGGCCTACAACCGGGTGTACGGCAACTTCGACTGCGGCTGTCTGGAGATGGACGTCACGGTCAACTACTACCTGGAGTTGACTGGCCAGAAGACCAAGTCGTCGAAGGAGATGACTCAGGCCGAGCTGGACAACCCGAAGAACCCGTACAACCGGAAGCTGCCGGGCCTGCCGCCCACCCCGATCGACAACCCGGGCAAGCAGGCGCTGGAGGGCGCGATGGACCCGCCCCCCGGCAAGTGGCTGTTCTTCGTGGCGATCGACGACAAGGGGCACTCCGCGTTCGCGGACACGTACGAGCAGCACCTGCGCAACGAGGCCAAGGCCAAGGAGGCCGGGATCATCTGATATCGGGCGCACAGGTGAGAAGGGCCCGGTGCTGCTGGTTGCCGCCAGCGATACCGGGGCCCTTCTCGTTCGGGTGAGAGCAACGCCGATCTCAGGACGGCCCGCAGGGCACGCCGTGCGCGGGGCCACGCAACTTCAGGGAAGTTGTGGCCTCATGGGCGGGTCGAGGCCACAGTTTCACTGAAAATGCGGCCTGGTCGTTCATCGGGCTCGCGCCCACGTGATGAACCTGTCGGTCAGGTCCGGCGGCACCGCCTGGTCGTGGAGCTGGGCGAACTGGTCGCGCGCCTCGGCCATGAGGGTGGCCAGGTAGATGAGGAGCGCGGTGCGGTTGCCCCGGTACTCGCTGAGCAGGGACAGCCGGGCCGGCTGGCAGGGCCACTCCGCGCCGCAGTTCCGGCACCGCCAGAGCGGGCGCATGGCGACGTGCGGGATGACGCGGGGCATCAGCGCAGCCTCAGCGCGGTCGCTCGCGCCTCGTCGTCGTTCAGCGGCAGGAACCACAGGAAGCGCGTCACGATCTCGGGCGGCTCCGGGCCCTCGGGCCTGCCGCGCAGGTCTCGGATCGCCTGCCTGGTCAGGCCGACGAAGCTGGGCAGGAGGGTCCGGCGCAGGCTGGAGTCGACCGGCAGGCTCGTCCACGCGAGGCAGGGCCAGGGCTTGCCGCACGCCTCGCAGACCCAGTCAGGGCCCGCCGCGCAGTGGTCTTCGAGGGTGAGCCTGGGGACCTGGCGCGACGGCGTCGGGGCGGGGCGCGGCCCGGTGGAGTGCGACGGCGTCGGGGCGGGGCGCGGCCCGGTGGAGTGCGACGGCGTCGGGGCGGGGCGCGGCCCGGTGGCGCGCGGCGGCGTCGGGGCAGGGCGCGGCCCGGTGGAGCGCGACGGCGTCGGGCGCGGCACCCGGTGGGGCCTCACTGACGCCCCCTGTTCGCCCGCCACTCCTGAGCCCTCGTCAGCCTGCCGGCGCGGCCCGGGTCGTTGGTCGGGAAGACGGCGGTCGGCTGCGTCATCCACCCCGGCAGGTGCTTCCCCCGCTCCCGCTTCGGCAGAGACGGCAGGGCCCTGGTCCGGCACCTGAACCAACGGATACGCACATCGACCTCCTCGGAAGCTGGAAGGGCCGCCCCGCACGGGGGGAGGCGGGGCGGCCCGGGACGGAGTCCGCCCCAGCCATCCGGCGTGGAGCAGGTCCGCATGCGTGACAGTCTGGTGAGGACACCACTACTGTCGGAAGGAACTCGCGCTGCTCGGCGCAGGAGTGCAGCCGCCCAACCCCCGATGTGCAGAGGTGTGCAGAGATGGATCGACTGCCCATGCTGGAGCTGTTCGCCGGAGAGCTGCGCCGCCTGCGCGTGCGCGCCGGCCTCTCGCAGGAGGCGTTGGGCGAGCGGATCAACTACTCGGCGTCGCTGGTGGCTGCGGTCGAGCAGTGTCGACGGCCGCCGCGCGAGGAGTTCACCGAGCGGTGCGACGACGTCCTCCAGTCGGACGGGCTGCTCGGCCGGATACGGGACGCCCTGATCAGGGAGTCCCTGATGCCGTGGTTCCGCGAGTGGGTGACGATCGAGCAGGAGGCCACCGCGCTGCGCAACTTCGAGCCGCTCGTCCTGCCCGGCCTGCTCCAGACCGAGGCGTACGCGCGGGCATTGAACGAGGGCGCGAGCCAGTTCGTCGGCGACGAGTTGGAACAGCAGGTCGCCGCGCGACTCGCCCGGCAGGCGGTGCTCGCCCGGCCCACGCCGCCGCAGCTCGTGGCGGTGTTCGACTACACCGTGCTGGAACGCCCGGTCGGCGGCCCGAAGGTCATGCAGGAGCAGTTGCGGCACCTGGTGGAGGTGGGCCGCCGGCCGAGGGTCCACCTGCACGTGGTGCCGAAGGGGACTGGCGCGTACCCCGGACTGAATGGTGCCTTCGTGATCGCCACCCCGCCGGAGGGTGACGACATCGCGTACCTCGACAACCAGTTGCACGGCACGATCGTCGAGCGGACGGCGGACGTACACTCGCTTCGGCAGACCTGGGAGTCTGTGCGAGCCGAGGCGATACCCCACGGGGCCACCCTCACGTTGATCTCGGAGGCAGCGGAGTCATGGACCTGACCGGCGCGATCTGGCACAAGAGCACCCGGAGCAGCGGCAACGGTGGCAACTGCGTGGAGGTTGCCGACAACCTGCCGGGCGTCGTCGGCGTCCGTGACAGCAAGGACACGGAGGGGCCGGTGCTCACCTTCGACCCCGCCTCCTGGACGGCGTTCGTCGGCTTCGCCCGGCAGCACTGACCAGCAACGCGGAGAAGGCTCCCCAGCGCGAGGCTGAGGGATCTTCTTTTCGCCGCTCCGTCGAAGTCGTGGCTTGTTAGGGTTCGGCTTCGGACGAAGCGTGGATTGGTAGCGACATGACGCAAGCAAACCGGGCGGCGGTGGTCGGCAAGCCGATCAGCCACTCCCTCTCCCCGGTGATCCACAACGCCGGCTACGCCGCCGCGGGCCTGGCCGGCTGGTCGTACACGAGGATCGAGTGCGCGGAGGCCGAGCTGCCGGCCCTGGTGGGCGGCCTCGGCCCCGAGTGGGCCGGGCTGTCGGTGACCATGCCGGGCAAGGAGGCGGCGCTCGCGGTGGCCGACGCGGTCTCGCCGGTCGCCGCCGCCGTCGGCGCCGCCAACACGCTGGTACGCCGGCCCGACGGCACCTGGTACGCGGACAACACCGACGTCACCGGGATGGTCGACGTGCTCACCGCGGCCGGGTGCGCGGCCGGCGTAACGGTGACCGTGCTCGGCGCGGGCGGCACCGCCCGGGCGGCGGTCGCCGCGGCGGCCCGGCTCGGCGCGGCCGAGGTGACCGTGGTGGCCCGCCGGCCCGAGGCGATCGAGGACCTGCGCCCGGTGGCCGAGGCGGCCGGCGTGCCGCTCGCCGGCGCGCCCTGGGACGGGAACCCGGCGCACGCCCGGGCCGACGTGGTGATCTCCACCGTGCCCAAGGGCGTGGCCGACCCGCTCGCGGAGAACTTCGACTGGCGGCCGGGGACGGTCTTCTTCGACGTGGTCTACGACCCGTGGCCCACGCCGCTCGCCACGGCGGCGCTCGCGGCCGGCTGCCGGGTGGTCTCCGGCCTGGACCTGCTGCTGGCCCAGGCGGTCGGCCAGTTCGCGCACTTCACCGGCGTCCGCGCGCCGGTGGGGGAGATGGCGGCGGCGCTGTCGGCCGCCGTCGGGCTGCCGGTGCGCGCGACCCGCTCCGCGGGGTAGTCCCGTGGCCGCCGGTCGCCGCGGTGCGTAGCGCCCGGTCCTGGCAGGTGCGCAGACCCGCCCGTCGGGCCAGCGGGCGGTGCAGCTGCTGGCGACCGCAGCGGGAGCATTCGCGGACGGCGTTGCCGTCGGCTGATCGACTCGGTGTCGCCGACATGGCGGCATCCGGAGGGCCCTGAACCCGCCCTGTCGCCGACATGGGCCGCCGCCGCCCGGTGGCGTGCCGCTCCGGGCCGGGCTGCGCGACACCAGGCCGCGGCTCCCAGCAGCAGCCTCCGGCCGCTACGCGCTTTGACCGAAGTCCGACAGATAGAGCGGCTTCATGACGTCTAGGTGCCAATCTGACTCTTGTTCCACATGTTGCCTGTCTATGGAGGTTGTGTACAGATGCGACGCACTGTCATAGGCCTGACCGCAGTGGCGTTGTCCACCGCGGCCTTGGCTGCGCCCGCCAGCGCCGCTCCAGCCGGTGGCCAAAACTCGCCCGAGGTCGGCCCGCTGGCCTGCACCCAGCCCAGCTGGACGTCTCATCCGCAGGCCGGCGGGTTCACCACCGATGGCACCAACATCCGTATCGGCCCGACCACCGAGTGCACCTCGGTCGGGCTGGGCTATCGCAGCCACAGCGTCACCTATCACTGCTGGCGCTTGGGTGCGGGTGGCACCTGGACGCACCTGCGGGACAACACCACCGGCGTGCAGGGCTGGGTCAAAGACTCCCTGCTGGTCAACAATGGCAGTAGCTACGCCTGCTGAGTAGCCGCGCCCTGGTGCCTTCGCACGAAGAGGCGCCAGGGCTCCGCTGAAGGCGTGCGTCGCAGCGGGCGAACCGGGAGCGCCATCAACATCGCCGAGTACCGCGGATGGCCCGAACGGCCTCGACTGGGACGAAGGCCCCGACGTTCTGCACCTGCACGGGCACGAAACCCACCAGCCGAACACCGTGAACGGCCCGGGAGCAGAACACCCCTCCCGGGCCGTTCTGTGTCCCATCCGACCAAGCAAGATCAAGAATAATGTGGCGAGCTGGGTCAGCTACCCAAGCGCGGGGCCGTGTAGGGCTGGCCGGTGGCGGCCATGCGGGCGCGGATGGCCCAGGTCCGGGCGCGGTTGCTGCGGGTCATCGTGCCGGCGGGCCTCGGCGCGCTGGGCCCGGGTCGGTGGCGGCCACGGTCACGGCCTGCTGACGGCCCACCCGCGCGGGTGTGAACCCGTCGCAAGATCATTTCCTGTACACCTGAGCGTGGGCTGATCGTCGCCACCCGGCACACCAAAGCCCCTAGCGTGGGTGACCATGTCGACCCTCACCCATCTTGTCGGGCGCCCCGGCCGGGCCGTCGCCGCGCTCGCGGCGACGGCCACCACCCTGGGCGCGTTCGCCATCGTTCCGACCCCCACCCCCGCCGCCGCCGAGCCGGGGGCCGTCGTCGTCGCCGAGGACTTCTCCACCGGTACGCTGCCCGCCGGCTGGCGGGCGATCGACGGCGCGTGGACGGTGCGCGACGGCCGGCTGTACGGCACGGCCACCAGCGGCACCAGGAAGATCACCTTCGGCCGGCACCTGACCGACTTCCGGTTCGAGGCGACGGTGCGGTTCGAGTCCGTCAACGAGCCGACCCGCTGGACGGCGCTCGGCCTGGACGTGCCCGCCGACGCGCGTACCCCGTGGTGGATCGCCACCATGCGCAGCGGCACCACGGCCGCCAACGGGCTGGAGTTCGCCCAGCTCACCACCGCCAACGCCTGGAACGTCACCAACACGGCCGCCGCGCCGTACGCGGCGGGCACCGGCCGGGACATGAAGGTCGCCGTGGAGGTGCACGGCAACCAGGCCCGGTGGTTCCTCGACGGCCGCCAGCTGCTGCGCACCAGCAGCCTCGCCCGGTCCACCGACGGCGGGCAGGCGCTGGTGGTCAACGGCGCCAGCGTCTCGTTCGACGACGTCCGGGTCACCGAGCTGGCGCCGAACGGCTACCTGCGGCCGGAGGGCGCCCCGATGACCGTGGTCGCGCACCGTGGCGCGTCCGCCGCCGCCCCGGAGAACACGCTCGTCGCGCAGGAGATCGCCCGCCGGGCCGGGGCCGACTTCGTCGAGAACGACGTCCAGCCGAGCCGGGACGGGGTGCCGTTCGTGCTGCACGACGCCACCGTGAACCGGACCACCGACGGCACGGGCGCCGTACGGGACCTGACCGCCGCCCAGCTCGGGGCGCTCGACGCCGGCTCCTGGTTCGCCCCGCACTACGCGGGCGTACGGCTGCCGACGCTGGCCGAGCAGCTCGCCGACCTGCGCGCCCGGGGCGGCAACCTGCTGCTGGAGATCAAGGGCCGGCACAGCCGGGACGAGGTGGCCCGGATCGTCGAGGTGATCCGCGCCGAGCGGATGACGAACCGCGTCTTCGTGCAGAGCTTCGAGGTCGACGCCCTGCGGTACACCCGGGAGCTCGCCCCCGAGCTGCCCCTCGGGCTGCTCCGCAGCGGCCTGGACGCCGACCCCGTGGCCGTCGCCCGCGACCTGGGCCTGACCGCGTACAACCCGACCGGGACGGCGCTGCTCGCCCGGCCGGCCGTCGTGGCGGACCTGCACGCCGCCGGCGTCGCCGTGTTCGCCTGGACCGTCGACTCGCCGGCCCAGTGGCAGCAGCTGGAGCGGATCGGCACCGACGGGATCATCACCAACCGTCCGGCGGAGCTGGCCGGCTGGAACGCGGCCGGCCAGCTCGGCGCCGCCGCCCCCACCGTCTCGATCGCCGCTCCCGCCGACGGCGCCGAGCTCGACCGGGCGCAGCGCCCCGTGCTCGCCGTGCCGGCCGCCGACGCCGACACCGTCGAGGTCACCCTCGACGGGGCGCCGGTCCCCGCGGGGCAGCCCCTCGACCTGACCGGGCTGGCCGCCGGCGCGCACCGGCTCAAGGCGGTGGCGACCGGCCCCAAGGGCACGGCGACCGCGGAGGCCACGTTCACCGTCACGGTGACCCCGGCCGGGCTGGGCCACCTCGTGCTCACCTCCGGCGCCGAGGAGCAGGCGCTCACCGTGCTCGCCACCCACCTGGTGCAGGGCCGGTACGCCGAGCTGGCCCGGTACGCCGACCAGCAGGCGGGGCGCCTGGTGCCGGCCGAGGCGGCCCGGACGATCGCCGCGGACGCCCGTACGCTCGCCGGGAACTGACCCACGGCGGTGGGGGGCGCCGCGGGGGGGCCCCCCCCCCCCCCCCCCGCGGGCCCCGCCCGGGGCGCCCGGGGGGGTCGTGGTGGGGAACGGCCCCGCCCCCGGGCGGGTGGCGCCCCCCAGTCGGGG
>NZ_JBICUP010000022.1:65280-71999 GCF_043198215.1 Micromonospora sp. NPDC048830 | reverse complement strand
CGGCGACCCCCACCCCGCGGGGGGGGCGCGGGGGGGGGGGGGGGGGCCCGGCCCCCCCCCCCCCCCCGCCCCCCCCCCCCCCCCCCCCCCCCCCCGGGGGGGGGGGCCCCCCGGGGGGCGCCCCCCCCCCCCACGCCCCGGCGTCCGCCTCGCGGGACGCCGTGGCGGATCTTGGTGCGAAACGGCCCCGCCACGGGCCGGTTCGCACCAAGATCTCGGAGCGGCGCGCGCGACACCGTCCGCTACGCGGGACGCGGTGGGCGGCTCGTCGGGGGGTGACGCGGTCGTGACAGACTTGCCGACGTGTTGCGCTGGCTGACTGCAGGTGAATCGCACGGTCCCGCCCTCGTCGCGATGCTGGAGGGCGTACCCGCCGGGATCGAGGTGACCAGCGGCGAGATCGCCGACGAGCTGGCCCGCCGCCGGCTCGGCTACGGCCGGGGCGCCCGGATGTCGTTCGAGCGGGACGAGGTCGAGATCATCGGCGGGCTCCGGCACGGGCTGACCCTGGGCAGCCCCGTCGCCATCCGCGTCGGCAACTCCGAGTGGCCGAAGTGGCAGACGGTGATGGCCGCCGACCCGGTGGACCCGGAGGAGCTGGCCCGGCAGGCCCGCAACGCGCCGCTGACCCGCCCGCGTCCGGGCCACGCCGACCTGGCCGGCATGCAGAAGTACGGCCACACCGACGCCCGGCCGATCCTGGAGCGCGCCAGCGCGCGGGAGACCGCCGCCCGGGTCGCCGTCGGCACGGTGGCGAAGGCCCTCGTCCGGCAGGCGCTCGGCATCGAGATCGTCTCGCACGTGGTGGAGCTGGGTCCGGTCGCCGCGAAGCCGGGGCTGCGCCCGACGCCGGAGGACGCCGCGCGGATCGACGCCGACCCGCTGCGCTGCCTCGACCCGGACGCCAGCGCCCGGATGGTCGCCGAGGTCGACGCCGCGAAGAAGGCCGCCGACACCCTCGGGGGCGTGGTCGAGGTGCTGGCGTACGGGGTGCCGCCGGGTCTGGGCAGCCACGTCCAGTGGGACCGCAAGCTCGACGCCCGGCTCGCCACCGCGCTGATGTCGATCCAGGCGATCAAGGGCGTGGAGATCGGCGACGGCTGGCAGCAGGCCCGCTCGCGCGGCTCCGAGGCGCACGACGAGATCGTGCCGACCGCCACGGGCGTACGCCGGGTGACCGACCGGGCCGGCGGCCTGGAGGGCGGCATCACCACCGGCGAGCCGCTGCGCGTGAAGGCGGCCATGAAGCCGATCTCGTCGCTGAACCGGGCCCTGGCCACGGTCGACGTGACCACGGGGGAGCCGGCGACGGCGATCAACCAGCGCTCGGACGTCTGCGCCGTGCCGGCCGCCGCGGTGGTCGCCGAGGCGATGGTGGCGTTGGTGCTCGCCGAGGCCGCCACCGAGAAGTTCGGCGGCGACTCGGTGGCCGAGATGCGCCGCAACCTGGCGGGCTACCTCGACTCGCTGGTCATCCGGTGAGCGCGACCCGGCCGGTGTGCGTCCTGGTGGGGTCGCCGGGCTCCGGCAAGACGACCGTCGGGCAGGCGCTCGCCGAGCTGCTCGGCGTGGAGTTCCGCGACACCGACCAGGACATCGAGCGGCTGGCCGGCAAGCCGATCCCGGAGATCTTCGTCGACGAGGGCGAGGCGCACTTCCGTACCCTCGAACGGGCCGCCACGGCCGCGGCGCTGGCCTCCTGCGCCGGGGTGCTTTCCCTCGGCGGCGGCGCGGTGCTCGCGGAGGAGAACCGCGCCGCCCTCGTCGGGCACACCGTGGTGCACCTGAGCGTCGAGCTGCCCGACGCGGTCAAGCGGGTCGGGCTGGGCGCCGGCCGCCCGCTGCTGGCGATCAACCCGCGGGCGACGCTCAGGCACCTGATGGAGCAGCGTCGCCCGCTGTACGCCGAGGTGGCGACCGCGACCGTGGTCACGGACGGGCGGACGCCGGAGGAGATCGCGGCCGAGATCGCCGCCCTGCTCAAGCCCTGACCCCCGACAGCCAACCACCCAGTGGACAGGCGACCGTCCGGGGACGGGCGCTGGGCTAGGGTGGCGGGCGATGAACGAGGTGACTACCCGCATCCCCGTCGGCGGCGAGCGGCCGTACGACGTGCTGGTGGGACGGGATCTGATCGACGCCCTACCGTCGCTGCTGCCCGGCGCGGCCCGGGTGGCGGTGCTGCACGCGCCGCCGCTCAAGGCGCTGGCTGACGCGATCGGCGAGCGGCTGGCCGCCGCCGGGATGGCGCCGCTGGTCGTAAAGGTGCCGGACGCCGAGGCGGGCAAGGCGATCGAGGTGGCCGCCGCGTGCTGGGACCGGCTCGGCGAGGCGGGGTTCACCCGGACCGACGCCGTCGTCGGGGTCGGCGGGGGCGCCGTCACCGACCTGGCCGGCTTCGTCGCGGCCTGCTGGCTGCGCGGGGTGCGCTGGGTGCCGGTGGCGACCTCGCTGCTCGGCATGGTCGACGCCGCCGTCGGCGGCAAGACCGGCATCAACACGACGGCCGGGAAGAACCTGGTCGGCGCCTTCCACCCGCCCGCCGGCGTGCTCTGCGACCTCACGGTGCTGGACAGCCTCCCGGCGGTCGATCTGGTCGCCGGGCTGGCCGAGGTGGTCAAGTGCGGGTTCATCGCCGACCCGGTGATCCTCGACCTGGTGGAGCGGGACCCGGCGGCGGCCACCGACCCGCACGGCCCGGTGGTCCGGGAGCTGATCGAGCGGGCGATCCGGGTCAAGGCGGACGTGGTCTCCGGCGACCTGCGCGAGTCCGGGGTGCGCGAGGTGCTCAACTACGGCCACACCCTGGCCCACGCGATCGAGAAGGTGGAGGGGTACCGCTGGCGGCACGGGCACGCCGTGGCCGTCGGCACGGTGTACGCGGGGACGCTGGGCCGGCTGGCCGGCCGGCTGGACGCGGCCACGGCCGAGCGGCACCGCAGCGTGCTGGCGGCGCTCGGGCTGCCCACGAGCTACCGGGCCGACGCCTGGCCGGCGCTGCTGGCCACGATGCGGGTGGACAAGAAGACCCGGGGTTCGAAGCTGCGGTTCGTGGTGCTGGACGGCCTCGCCCGCCCGACGATCCTGGAGGGCCCCGACGAGGAACTGCTGCACCGGGCCTACCAGGAGGTCGCCTCATGAGGGTGTACGTGCTGAACGGGGTCAACCTGGGCCGGCTGGGCACCCGGCAGGTCGACGTCTACGGGCTGACCAGCTACGCCGATCTGGTGACCATGTGCGTGGAGACCGGCCGGGAGCTGGGGCTGGACGTGGTGGTCCGGCAGACCGACGCGGAGCACGAGCTGGTGGGCTGGCTGCACGCGGCGGCCGACGAGCAGGCGGCGGTGGTGCTCAACCCGGCGGCCTGGTCGCACTACTCGATCGCCGTGCGGGACGCCTGCGCCCTGCTGCGCGGCCCGCTGGTCGAGGTACACATCTCCAACATCCACGCCCGCGAGGAGTTCCGGCACCACTCGGTCGTCTCCGCGGTGGCGACCGGGGTGATCTGCGGGCTGGGCGTGGACGGATACCGGCTGGCTCTGCACCACCTGGCCCACCGCCTCGGCGCCCGCGCCTGAGCGCTCGGCCGTTTCGCGCCCCTGGCCGCTGTCTGGCTATCGTGCCCGTGCCCCGGCCCGTGCGGTGCCCCGGCCAGTGGCACCCCACCGGCCCGTGCGGTGCCCCGGCCAGTGGCACCCCACCGGCCCGTGCGGTGCCCCGGCCAGTGGCACCCCACCGGCCCGTGCGGTGCCCCGGCCAGTGGGGTGCCGTGGACGTCCCACGAGGACTCGTTCCCGCCGAGCTGATCGTAACTTCCTGTAGCCGGGAGAGTCTGTCACGGTCTGCTACCTTGGGTCCGCAACCCGTAGGCCCTTCTTGACGCTTTGCTCTGCACTCATATCCGCAACACGCGCCTGACCTGCGACTAACGGTCTTCCTGTTCGTGTTGGCCGGCACAGGAGCGATCACGATGAGTTGTTGTCGCGTCGGTGGGTGCAGAGCAAAGGGCGGAGCCGAGGGGTGGGTGACTTCCGCTCTGACAACTCTTCGTGACTGTTCGCCACGGTGGTCCGCCCGCCCGCGTGGGGAGTGCGGCGACGGAGCGCCCGCGGCACGGGGCCGGCTGTCCGCGCGGCACCAAGCCGCCGGCCGCGCGGCCCTGGCCCCCGCCGTCCCCGCCGTCCCCGCCCGGCGGGCCCGGCACCCGGCTCCGGGCAGCTAGTAGACTTGCCAGGTCTGTCCGCCAAATTCATGATCACAAGGCAGGAAATGGCCACCACCAACGACCTGAAGAATGGCCTGGTACTCAACCTCGACGGGGAGCTGTGGGCCGTCGTCGAGTTCCAGCACGTCAAGCCCGGTAAGGGTGGCGCCTTCGTGCGTACCACGCTGAAGAACGTGCTGTCCGGCAAGGTGGTCGACAAGACCTTCAACGCGGGCACCAAGGTCGACACCGCGACCGTCGACAAGCGCACCATGCAGTACCTGTACGCCGACGGCGAGGACTACGTCTTCATGGACCTGGAGACGTTCGACCAGATCACCGTCCCCGGCGGCACCGTCGGCGAGGCGGCCAACTACCTCCTCCCCGAGGCGGAGGCGATCGTCGCCACGCACGAGGGCGTGCCGCTGTACATCGAGCTGCCGACCTCCGTCGTGCTGGAGATCACCTACACCGAGCCGGGCCTGCAGGGCGACCGCTCGACCGGCGGCAACAAGCCGGCCACCGTCGAGACCGGCGCCACCGTGCAGGTGCCGCTGTTCATCACCACCGGTGAGAAGATCAAGGTCGACACCCGCGACGGCCGTTACCTCGGCCGCGCCTGATGGCCGAGGGTCCGAAGCAGCAGATGCCTGCGCGCCGCAAGGCGCGCAAGCGGGCGCTGGACGTGCTCTACGAGGCGGACCTGCGCAGCCGGCCCCCGGTGGAGGTGCTCGCCGGCTACCTGGAGCGGATCGAGAAGCCCCACCCGGAGCACCTCGGGTACGCGGTCGGCCTCGTCGAGGGGGTGGCCGCGCATCTGGACCGGATCGACGAGCTGATCGCCAGCTACGCCGAGGGCTGGACGCTGGACCGGATGCCGGTGGTCGACCGTAACCTCGCCCGCATCGCGGTCTACGAGCTGCTGTACGTCGACGAGATCGACGACGCGGTGGCGATCAGCGAGGCCGTCGAGCTGGCCCGGCAGATGTCGACCGACGACTCGCCGCGCTTCCTCAACGGCGTGGTCGGCCGGATCGCCGAGTACGCCACCCGCTGAGGAATCCGACACCGCCACCCGGCGGGCGCACACGACGACGCAGGGCCCGCGCCGACGGCGCGGGCCCTGCGTCGTGAGGGGTCAGGACGCGAAGAACGCCCGGGGGTCGGCCACGAGCACGCCGTGCTCGGTGAGGCGCTCGATCAGGCCGGACGGCGAGGCGTCGTAGACGATCGCCAGGGCGCGCAGGTCGTCGGCGCGGATGGAGAGCACCCGGCCGTTGTAGTCGCCCCGCTGCTGCTGGATGGCGCGGGCGTACCGGGCGACGTAGGCGAGCTCCTCGGAGGCGTCGTCGTAGAGCCGCTCCAGGTCCAGCACGATCTTGCTGGTGGGCTCGTGGCGAACCCCGCTGCCGTCCGGCAGCAGCTCGGAGACGGGCACCCGGTAGAAGTCGGCCAGCTCGGCCAGGCGGGACACCGTGACGGCGCGGTCACCCCGCTCGTACGAGCCGACCACGACGGCCTTCCACCGCCCGTTGGACTTCTCCTCCACCCCCTGCAGGGACAGGCCCTGCTGCTGGCGGATGGAGCGCAGGCGGGCGCCCAGCGACTTGGCGTATTCAGAGGGCATTCGGTCTCTCCCAGTGCTGCACGGGGATCTCCCCAGCTTTCACTACGGAGCGTGACGGTACGGGGATTGCGACACGTGGTCAAGTGGTCGTGACCCTACCGTTGGCAAGCGCCGGGGGAGTTGCCCGGTTTCGCCGCCCTGATCCGGGGGTCAGTACCGCCGTCGGCATGCCCCGTGACCACTGGTAACGTGGCTGGAGCCCCGGTCCGGTCCCTTCGTGGCCCGCCGGCGGTGTCAGACGTCCTTTAACGACCCGTCCCGTGAGGCGGGGAAGGAGGTCCGCCGTGGCCTACCCACCGGCTGCCCACCCGTCGCCGGCACGACAACCCTCGGTGAAGGTGATCCTCACCGCAGCGGACGTCCCGCGCGTGGTGGACCGCATCGCCCACCAGATCCTGGAGAAGACCCAGGGCGCCGCCGACACCGTGCTGCTCGGCATCCCCACCCGGGGCGCGCCCCTGGCGCGGCGGCTCGCCGACCGGATCAGCACCTTCGAGGACGTCGCCGTCCCGGCCGGCGTGCTCGACATCACCCTCTACCGCGACGACCTGCGCCGGCAGGCCACCCGCGCGGTCGGCCCGACCCAGCTCCCGCCCGGCGGGATCGACGGCAAGCGGATCGTCCTCGTCGACGACGTGCTCTTCTCCGGGCGTACGGTCCGGGCCGCCCTCGACGCGCTCAGCGACCTCGGCCGACCCGCCTCGGTGCAGCTGGCCGTGCTGGTCGACCGCGGCCACCGGCAGCTCCCGATCCGCGCCGACTACGTGGGCAAGAACATCCCGACGTCGCTCGCCGAGAGCGTCAAGGTCACCCTCGCCGAGACCGACGGCGTCGACGAGGTCAAGCTCTACGGGGGTACCCCCCTGTGAGCGCGAGGAGTGCAGCGAA
>NZ_JBICUP010000022.1:0-65182 GCF_043198215.1 Micromonospora sp. NPDC048830 | reverse complement strand
AAGCGGAGCCCCGCAGTCGCGAACGAAAGGCAGGCCTCGGTGAGCGCGAGGAGTGCAGCGAAGCGGAGCCCCGCAGTCGCGAACGAAAGGCAGGCCTCGGTGAGCGCGAGGAGTGCAGCGAAGCGGAGCCCCGCAGTCGCGAACGAAAGGCAGGCCCGGTGATCCGGCACCTGCTCTCCGGCGCCGACCTGGACGCCGCCACCGCCACCCAGATCCTGGACACCGCGGCGGAGATGGCCACCGTCGCCGGCCGGGAGGTCAAGAAGCTGCCCGCGCTGCGCGGCCGAACCGTGGTGAACCTCTTCTACGAGGACTCCACCCGGACCCGGATCTCCTTCGAGGCGGCGGCCAAGCGGCTCAGCGCCGATGTGATCAACTTCTCGGCCAAGGGCTCCAGCGTCGCCAAGGGCGAGAGCCTGAAGGACACCGCGCTCACCCTCCAGGCGATGGGGGCCGACGCGGTGGTCGTCCGGCACCCCGCCTCCGGGGCCCCGCACCGGCTCGCCGGCTGGGTGGACGGGTCGGTGGTCAACGCCGGCGACGGCACCCACGAGCACCCCACCCAGGCGCTGCTGGACGCGTACACGATGCGCTCGCGGCTGGGGCGGCTCGCCGGCCTGCACGTCGCGGTGGTCGGGGACGTGCTGCACTCCCGGGTGGCCCGCTCGAACGTGCTGCTGCTGTCCACCCTCGGGGCGAAGGTGACCCTGGTCGGCCCGCCGACGCTGATCCCGGTGGACATCGCGGCGGCGCTCGCGCCCGGCACCGACGTCTCCTACGACCTCGACGCCGTTCTACCCGGTGTGGACGTGGTGATGATGCTGCGGGTGCAGCGGGAGCGGATGGGCGACTCCTACTTCCCCTCCGCCCGCGAGTACGCCCGCCGGTACGGGCTCGACGGGCCGCGCATGCGGCGGCTGCCGGAGCACGCCATCGTCATGCACCCGGGGCCGATGAACCGGGGGATGGAGATCACCCCCGAGGTCGCCGACTCGCCCCGCTCCACCATCGTCGAACAGGTCGCCAACGGGGTCTCCGTGCGGATGGCCGTCCTCTACCTGCTGCTCGGGGGGAACAACCTGTGACCGCGTACCTGATCACGAACGTGAGCGTCGTCGGCGCCGCGCCGACCGACCTGCTGATCCGCGACGGCGTGGTGGCGCGGACCGGCGCGGGACTGACCGCGCCGGACGCCACCGTGCTCGACGGCACCGGGCTGGTGGCCCTGCCCGGCCTGGTCGACCTGCACACCCACCTGCGCGAGCCGGGCCGGGAGGACGCCGAGACCGTCGAGTCCGGCTCCCGGGCGGCGGCGCTCGGCGGCTACACGGCGGTCTGCGCGATGGCCAACACCTCGCCGGTCGCCGACACCGCCGGCGTGGTCGAGCAGGTCTGGCGGCTCGGCCGGGAGGCCGGGCTGGTCGACGTCCAGCCGATCGGCGCGGTCACCGTCGGCCTGGCCGGCGAGCGGCTGGCCGAGCTGGGCGCGATGGCCGACTCGGCGGCCCGGGTGCGGATCTTCTCCGACGACGGGCACTGCGTCGCCGACCCGAGGCTGATGCGCCGGGCCCTGGAGTACGTCAAGGCGTTCGACGGGATCATCGCGCAGCACGCCGAGGAGCCCCGGCTCACCGAGGGCGCGCAGATGCACGAGGGCGAGGTCTCCACCCGGCTCGGGCTGACCGGCTGGCCGGCGGTCGCCGAGGAGGCGATCATCGCCCGGGACGTGCTGCTGGCCGAGCATGTCGGCAGCCGGCTGCACGTCTGCCACGTCTCCACGGCCGGCAGCGTGGAGGTGCTGCGGCACGCCAAGGCGCGCGGGATCAGGGTCACCGCCGAGGTGACCCCGCACCACCTGCTGCTGACGGACTCCAAGGCGGAGACCTACGACCCGGTGTACAAGGTCAACCCGCCGCTGCGTACCGCCGCCGACGTCGCCGCGCTGCGCGCCGCGCTGGCCGACGGCGTGATCGACGTCGTCGCCACCGACCACGCCCCGCACGCCGTGGAGGACAAGGAGTGCGAGTGGGCGTACGCCCGGCCGGGCATGCTCGGGCTGGAGACGGCCCTGTCGATCGCCCTGGACGTGCTCGGCCCGCAGTGGGACCTGATCGCCGAGCGGATGTCCCGCGCCCCGGCCCGCATCGCCGGGCTCGACTCCCACGGCCTGGACCCGGCCCCCGGCGTGCCGGCCAACCTGACCCTGGTGGACCCGGCCGCCCGGCGCGTGATCGAGCCGGCGGAGCTGGCCAGCCGCAGTCGCAACACCCCGTACGCCCGCATGACGCTGCCGGGTCGCATCGTGGCGACCTTCCTGCGCGGCGAGCCGACGGTCCTTGACGGAAAGGCAACCAAGTGATCCGAGCGAGGAATGCAGCGGAGCGGAGTCCCGCAGTCCGGATCGAAGGATGGCAAGTGATCCGAGCGAGGAATGCAGCGGAGCGGAGTCCCGCAGTCCGGATCGAAGGAGGCGCAGCGTGAGTCGCAGACGTTCCGCGATCCTCGTGCTCGAGGACGGCCGGACCTTCCACGGCGAGGCGTACGGCAGCGTCGGGGAGACGTTCGGCGAGGCGGTGTTCAACACCGGCATGACCGGCTACCAGGAGACCCTGACCGACCCGTCGTACCACCGGCAGGTGGTCGTGCAGACCGCGCCGCACATCGGCAACACCGGCGTCAACGGCGAGGACGACGAGTCCGGCCGGATCTGGGTCGCCGGGTACGTGGTGCGCGACCCCGCCCGGATCGGCTCGAACTGGCGGGCCACCGGCGGGCTGGAGGACCGGCTCGTCGCCGAGGGCGTGGTCGGTATCAGCGGCGTGGACACCCGGGCGCTGACCCGGCACCTGCGCGAGCGCGGCGCCATGCGGGTCGGCGTCTCCAGCGTCGAGGACGACCCGAGCGCCCTGCTCGAGCGGGTGCGCCGGTCCCCGGGGATGGTCGGCGCCGACCTCTCCGCCGAGGTGACCACCCCGCGGCCGTACGTCGTGCAGGCGCGCGGCGAGCACCGGTTCACCGTCGCCGCGCTGGACCTGGGCATCAAGCGCAACGTGCCGCGCCGGCTCGCCGAGCGCGGCGTCACCACCCACGTGCTGCCCGCCTCGTCGAGCATCGACGACCTGCTCGCCACCGGCGCGGACGCGGTGTTCCTCTCGCCCGGGCCGGGTGACCCGGCCACCGCCGACGGCCCGGTCGCCCTCGCCCGCGAGGTGCTGCGCCGCCGGGTGCCGCTGTTCGGCATCTGCTTCGGCAGCCAGATCCTCGGCCGCGCGCTGGGCTTCGGCACCTACAAGCTCGGGTACGGCCACCGGGGCATCAACCAGCCGGTGCTCGACCGGGCCACCGGCAAGGTCGAGGTGACCAGCCACAACCACGGCTTCGCGGTGCAGGTGCCGGGCGCGGGTGCGGGTGCCGTCGTGCCCGACCGGGTGATCGACACCGAGTTCGGCGGCGTCCAGGTGTCGCACGTCTGCCTCAACGACAACGTGGTCGAGGGGCTGCGGGCCAGGGACGTGCCCGCCTTCACCGTCCAGTACCACCCTGAGGCGGCGGCCGGCCCGCACGACGCGGACTACCTGTTCGACCGTTTCGCCGAGCTGATCGAGGGCGGTGGCCTCGACCGGAAGCGGAGCGAAGGCCGTGGCTTCGACCGGAACAACAGTGAAGGCGGCAAGAATGCCTAAGCGGACCGATCTCAAGCACATCCTGGTGATCGGCTCCGGGCCGATCGTGATCGGGCAGGCCTGCGAGTTCGACTACTCCGGCACCCAGGCCTGCCGGGTGCTGCGCAGCGAGGGGATCCGGGTCAGCCTGGTCAACTCCAACCCGGCGACGATCATGACCGACCCGGAGTTCGCCGACGCCACGTACGTCGAGCCGATCACCCCGGAGTTCGTCGAGCTGGTCATCGCCCGGGAGCGCCCCGACGCCCTGCTGCCCACCCTGGGCGGGCAGACCGCGCTGAACACGGCGGTCGCCCTGCACGAGGCGGGGGTGCTGGAGAAGTACGGCGTGGAGCTGATCGGCGCCAACATCGACGCCATCAACCGCGGCGAGGACCGGCAGCTGTTCAAGGACATCGTGGCCGCCGCCGGCGCCCGCCTCGGCGTCGAGGACCCGTCGTCGCTGGTACCGCGCTCGCGGGTCTGCCACTCGATGGACGAGGTCCGGGCGACCGTCGGCGAGCTGGGCCTGCCGGTGGTGATCCGGCCGTCGTTCACCATGGGCGGCCTCGGCTCCGGCATGGCCCACACCGACGAGGACCTGGAGCGGATCGCCGGGGCCGGCCTGGCCGCCAGCCCGGTGCACGAGGTGCTCATCGAGGAGAGCGTGCTCGGCTGGAAGGAGTACGAGCTCGAGCTGATGCGGGACCGCCACGACAACGTGGTGGTGGTCTGCTCGATCGAGAACGTCGACCCGATGGGTGTGCACACCGGCGACAGCGTCACCGTCGCCCCGGCCATGACGCTCACCGACCGCGAGTACCAGCGGCTGCGCGACCTGGGCATCGCCGTGCTGCGCGAGGTCGGCGTGGACACCGGCGGCTGCAACATCCAGTTCGCGGTGAACCCGGCCGACGGCCGGATCGTCGTGATCGAGATGAACCCGCGGGTGTCCCGCTCCTCGGCGCTGGCGTCGAAGGCCACCGGCTTCCCGATCGCCAAGATCGCCGCGAAGCTGGCCATCGGCTACACCCTGGACGAGATCCCCAACGACATCACGCTGAAGACCCCGGCCGCGTTCGAGCCGACCCTCGACTACGTGGTGGTGAAGATCCCCCGGTTCGCGTTCGAGAAGTTCCCCGGCGCCGACCCGGAGCTGACCACCACGATGAAGTCGGTGGGCGAGGCGATGAGCCTCGGGCGCAACTTCACCGAGGCGCTGAACAAGGCGATGCGCTCGATGGAGACCAAGGGCGGCGGGTTCTGGACCGTGCCGGATTCGGTCGTCGCCGCCGCGACGGGCGCCGACCCGGCCGGCGTGACGAAGGAGAACACCCTCGCCGCGCTGCGGACGCCGCACGACGGCCGGCTCTACACCGTCGAGCGGGCGCTGCGCCTCGGCGCGTCCGTCGCGGAGGTCGCCGCCGCGTCCGGCGGGATGGATCCGTGGTTCCTCGACCAGATCGCCGCCCTGGTCGAGCTGCGCGCGGAGATCGTGGCCGCCCCGGTGCTCGACGCCGACCTGCTGCGCCGGGCCAAGCGGGCCGGCCTGTCCGACCGGCAGCTGGCCGCGCTGCGTCCCGAGCTGGCCGCCGAGGACGGCGTACGCACCCTGCGGCACCGGCTCGGCATCCGGCCGGTGTACAAGACGGTGGACACCTGCGCCGCCGAGTTCGAGGCGGCCACGCCGTACCACTACTCGACGTACGAGCAGGAGACCGAGGTCGCGCCGTCGGACCGGCCGAAGGTGATCATCCTGGGCTCCGGGCCGAACCGGATCGGCCAGGGCATCGAGTTCGACTACTCGTGCGTGCACGCCGTTCAGGCGCTGCGCAGCGCGCCCATCGACTCAGCCGCTGCGTCCGGTTCCGGCGCCGAAGGCGCTGGCCGTTCCGGCGCTGAAGGCGCTGGCCGTTCCGGCGCTGAAGGCGCTGGCCGTTCCGGCGCTGAAGGCGCTGGCTACGAGACGGTGATGGTCAACTGCAACCCGGAGACGGTCTCCACCGACTACGACACCGCCGACCGGCTCTACTTTGAGCCGTTGACGTTCGAGGACGTGCTGGAGGTCTGGCACGCCGAGGACTCGTCGGGCCGGGCGGCCGGCGGGCCGGGCGTGGTCGGCGTGATCGTGCAGCTCGGCGGGCAGACCCCGCTGGGCCTGGCGCGGCGGCTGAAGAAGGCCGGCGTGCCGGTGGTCGGCACGTCCCCGGAGTCGATCCACCTCGCCGAGGAGCGGGGCGCGTTCGGGGCGGTGCTGGCGAAGGCCGGGCTGCGCGCCCCGGCGCACGGCACGGCCACCTCGTACGAGGAGGCGAAGGCGATCGCCGACGAGATCGGCTACCCGGTGCTGGTCCGCCCGTCGTACGTGCTCGGCGGGCGGGGCATGGAGATCGTCTACGACGACCCGACGCTGCGCGACTACATCGGCCGGGCCACCGACATCTCCCCGGACCACCCCGTGCTCGTGGACCGGTTCCTCGACGACGCCATCGAGATCGACGTGGACGCGCTGTGCGACGCCGACGGGGAGGTCTACCTCGGCGGCGTGATGGAGCACATCGAGGAGGCCGGCATCCACTCCGGCGACTCGTCCTGCGTGCTGCCGCCGATCACCCTCGCCGGCTCGCACCTGGCCCAGGTGCGCCGCTACACGGAGGCGATCGCCCGCGGCGTCGGGGTGCGCGGCCTGCTCAACGTGCAGTACGCGCTCAAGGACGACGTGCTGTACGTGCTGGAGGCGAACCCGCGGGCGTCGCGTACCGTGCCGTTCGTCTCCAAGGCCACGGCGGTGCCGCTGGCGAAGGCGGCGGCCCGGATCGCGCTCGGCGCCACGATCGCCGAGCTGCGCGCCGAGGGGCTGCTGCCCGCGAGCGGCGACGGCGGCACCATGCCGGCCGACGCGCCGATCGCGGTCAAGGAGGCGGTGCTGCCGTTCAAGCGTTTCCGCACCCCGTCCGGCAAGGGCATCGACTCGCTGCTCGGGCCGGAGATGAAGTCCACGGGCGAGGTGATGGGCATCGACACCGGCTTCGGGCAGGCCTTCGCCAAGTCGCAGGCCGCCGCGTACGGCTCGCTGCCCACGGCCGGGAAGATCTTCGTCTCGGTGGCCAACCGCGACAAGCGCGGCATGATCTTCCCGATCAAGCGCCTGGCGGACCTGGGCTTCGAGATCGTCGCCACCGCCGGCACCGCCGAGGTGCTGCGCCGGCACGGCATCGCCTGCGAGCAGATCCGCAAGCACTACGAGGCCGGCGAGGGCGAGGACGCGGTGTCGCTGATCCTCGGCGGCGACGTGGCCCTGGTGGTGAACACGCCGCAGGGCTCCGGCGCGAGCGCCCGGTCCGACGGGTACGAGATCCGCAGCGCGGCCGTCACGGCGGACATCCCCTGCGTCACCACGGTCCCCGGCGCGGC
Source organism: Micromonospora sp. NPDC048830 (assembly GCF_043198215.1). NCBI lineage: Bacteria > Bacillati > Actinomycetota > Actinomycetes > Micromonosporales > Micromonosporaceae > Micromonospora > Micromonospora sp. NPDC048830. The sequence goes on along the minus strand of NZ_JBICUP010000022.1, from coordinate 58,106 downwards.
GGCGGCGGTCATGGGCATCGAGGCGCGCATCCGCGGCGACGTGCGGGTCCGCCCCCTCCAGGACCTGCACGCGGCCCTGCGGGCCCCCCGGTGACGGCCGGCACCAACGCGTCGATCATGGAGTTGGCGGCGGTTTCGGAGATCCACTCCGCCGTCAACTCCATGATCACCGGGGTCTCGGCCGGGGTCTCGGCCGGGGTCCGGGCCGGGGTCGGGGTCGGGGCCGGGCTCGGGGTCCGGGCCTCGCGGGGGCGGGGAGGCGTGCGGTGATGTTCCAGCGGGTCGTGCGGCCGTACCTGTTCCGGGTCGGGGGCGGGGACGCGGAGGCGGCGCACGAGTGGACGCTGCGGCGGCTCGCCACGCTGTCCCGGCGGCCGGCCGCGCTCGCCGCGCTGCGGGCGCGGCATCTCGTGCGGGCTCCACGCACCGTGTTCGGGGTCCGGTTCCCGAACCCGGTCGGGCTGGCCGCCGGGATGGACAAGGACGGGCTGGCGCTGCCGGCGTGGCCGGCGCTGGGCTTCGGCTTCGTCGAGGTCGGCACGGTCACCGCGCACGCCCAGCCGGGCAACCCCCGGCCCCGCCTGTTCCGGCTGCGCGACAGCGAGGCCGTGGTCAACCGGATGGGGTTCAACAACGCCGGCGCGCAGGCCCTGGCCGACCGGCTGGCGGCGCTGCCCCGGCCGCTCGGCGTACCGCTGGGCATCTCGCTCGGCAAGTCCAAGGTGACCCCGCTGGACGAGGCGGTGGAGGACTACCGGGCCTCGTACCGGGCGCTGCGGGAGCACGGCGACTACTTCGCCGTCAACGTCTCCTCGCCGAACACCCCGGGCCTGCGGTCGTTGCAGGACCGCTCCCACCTGGACGCCCTGCTGACGGCCCTGGTGGGGGAGAAGCCGGTGCTGGTGAAGATCGCTCCGGACCTGACCGAGCCGGCGATCGCCGAGCTGCTGGAGGTCTGCCTCGACCGAGGGGCGGCCGGGGTGATCGCCACCAACACCACCCTCGGCCGGGACGGGCTAGCCCCGGCGGACCGGGCGCGGGGCGCGGAGGCCGGCGGCCTGTCCGGCCGTCCCCTGGCGGGGCGGGCCCGGGAGGTGGTCGCCTTCGTGTACCGGGAGACGGGCGGCCGGCTGCCGGTGATCGGCGTCGGCGGCATCGTCGACCCGGACGACGCGGCCCGGATGTTCGACGCCGGCGCGCGCCTGGTGCAGCTCTACACGGGCTTCATCTACCGGGGCCCGGCCCTGGTCCGTGCCGCCGCCCGCGCGGCCCGGTGACCGCCCCAGGTTTCCCGCGATCCTGCACTTTCCGCCCCGACCTATGCCGCGAACCGGACGTAACAGGGGCCACAACTGCAAGATCGCGGGGGCCGGGGTGGGCGCGAGAGGGGAGGAGTGCGGGTGACGCCTGAGGAGGTGCTGGCGGGGGATCGGCGGCATGTGTGGCACCCGTACGCGGCGCTGCCGCCCGCCGTGCCGCCCTACGTCGTGGAGAGCGCCCGGGGCGTACGGCTGCGGCTGGCCGACGGGCGGGAGCTGGTGGACGGGATGTCGTCGTGGTGGGCGGCGATCCACGGCTACCGGCACCCCGTGCTGGACGCGGCGGTCACCGACCAGCTCGGCCGGATGAGCCACGTGATGTTCGGCGGGCTCACCCACGAGCCGGCGGTGCGGCTGGCGGGCACGCTGGTCGAGCTGGCCCCGGCGGGGCTGGAGCGGGTCTTCCTCTGCGACTCCGGCTCGGTCAGCGTCGAGGTCGCGGTCAAGATGTGCCTGCAGTACCAGCGGGCCACCGGCCGCCCGGAGCGCCGCCGGCTGGGCACCTGGCGGGGCGGCTACCACGGCGACACGTTCCACCCGATGAGCGTCTGCGACCCGGAGGGCGGCATGCACCACCTCTGGGGCGACGTGCTGCCCCGGCAGGTCTTCGCGCCCGTCCCGCCGGGCGGCTTCGACACCCCGCCCGACCCGGCGTACGTCGCGGCGCTGGTCGACGCGGTGGAGCGGCACGCCGACGAGTTGGCCGCGGTGATCGTGGAGCCGGTGGTCCAGGGCGCCGGCGGGATGCGCTTCCACCACCCGCACTATCTGCGGGTGCTGCGCGAGGTGACCCGGGCCCAGGGCGTGCTGCTGGTGTTCGACGAGATCGCCACCGGCTTCGGCCGCACCGGGACGATGTTCGCCGCCGAGCACGCCGGGGTGAGTCCGGACGTGCTCTGCGTCGGCAAGGCGCTCACGGGCGGCTACCTGACCCTGGCGGCCGCGCTGTGCACCGCGGAGGTGGCCGAGGGCATCTCCCGCGGCGGGGTGCTGGCGCACGGGCCGACGTTCATGGGCAACCCGTTGGCGTGCGCGGTCGCGAACGCCTCCATCGGGCTGCTGCGGGCCGGGGACTGGGCCGCGCAGGTCGCGAGGGTGGGCGCGGGCCTGCGGGCCGGCCTGGAGCCGCTGCGGGGCGCTCCCGGGGTGGCCGACGTGCGGGTGCTCGGGGCGATCGGCGTGGTCCAGCTCGACCACGAGGTGGACCTGGCCCGGGCGACCGCCGCCGCGGTGGCGCAGGGGGTCTGGCTGCGGCCGTTCCGCGACCTGGTCTACGCCATGCCGCCGTACGTCGCCGACGATGCCGACGTGGCCCGGATCGCGGCCGGGATCGCCGCCGCGGTGGCGGTGGGCTGACGCCGGCGGGAGAGGGCGGCGCCCGCCGCCCCCGCGGGAACAACGAGAGAGGGGATAGCCGAATGGAGAGCTTCGGAAGCCGGTTGCACCGGGCGGTGGCGCGGCGGGGGCCGCTGTGCGTGGGCATCGACCCGCACCCGGGGCTGCTGACCCGGTGGGGGCTGCCGGACGACGTGACGGGGCTGGAGCGGTTCAGCCGCACTGTCGTGGAGGCGCTCGGCGACCGGGTGGCGGTGGTCAAACCGCAGTCGGCCTTCTTCGAGCGCTTCGGATCTCGGGGCATCGCGGTGCTTGAGTCAACTATCCGACAGTTACGGAATGCCGGCTCACTCGTCCTCCTCGACGTCAAGCGTGGGGACATCGGCTCGACCGTCGCCGCCTACGCCTCCGCGTACCTTGATCCATCCAGTCCCCTGTATGTCGATGCAGTGACGGCGAGCCCTTACCTGGGAGTAGGGTCGCTGGCCCCGATGTTCGAGCTCGCCGCAGCGCACGGTGGCGGCGTGTTCGTCCTGGCGCTGACCTCCAACCCCGAGGGGGCGGCGGTGCAGCGGGCCAGCACCGCCGACGGGCGGACCGTCGCGCAGGCCGTGATCGACCAGATTGCCCAGCTCAACCGCGATGCGGAGCCGCTCGGCAGCTTCGGCCTGGTGGTCGGGGCGACCGTCGGCGACACCGGCCACGACCTCTCCGCCGTGCGCGGTCCGCTCCTCGCTCCGGGGCTCGGCGCGCAGGGCGCGACGGCGGCGGATCTGCGTACCGTCTTCGGTTTTGGCCTTCCGTGGGTGCTGCCGTCCTATTCGCGGGAGGTGCTGCACGCCGGGCCGGACGTGGCCGCGCTGCGGGCCGCCGCCGACCGGGTCCTGACCGACTGCCGCGCGGCCCTGGGCGTCCCCGACTGAGTCGCGGCTCGGTAACTCTGCCGCGCCCGCCGCGTGCCCACGTTGCCGAATGCGCGCGCGACCGCTAGTTTTCCCCGCGCTGGGAACCACGGACCCCTTTGGTTTTCAGCGACACCACGTTTCACAGATGCGGCGTGGCATCCCGTCCGTCGCGATAGGACCTGAGGAGAACTGGTGCCCCTCCCGTCACTGACCCCCGAGCAGCGTGCCGCTGCGCTTGAAAAGGCCGCGGAGATCCGCAAGGCCCGCGCTGAGCTGAAGGAGCAGCTCAAGCAGGGCAAGACCACCCTCGCCGCCGTCCTCGAGCGGGCGGAGGGCGACGACGTCGTCGGCAAGCTCAAGGTTTCGGCCGTCCTCCAGGCGATGCCGGGCATCGGCAAGATCCGGGCGACCCAGATCATGGAGAAGCTGAAGATCGCCGACAGCCGTCGCCTGCGCGGCCTGGGCGAGCAGCAGCGCAAGGCCCTGCTCGGCGAGTTCAGCGCCAACTGACCGCGGCGGTTCGCCGCGACCTGGCCACGGCAGGCGTGTAGAAACGAGCCGTGAGCACGGATGACGAGGCGCGCCCGGCAGCTCGGCTCACCGTCCTGTCCGGCCCTTCCGGGGCCGGCGCGGACCGTGTGGCGGAGCTGTTCCGGGCGCGTTTCCCATCGGCCTGGACGCCGGTGCCGGCCACCACCCGGGCGCGCCGCGACGGTGAGGTGGACGGCGTCGACCGGTGCTTCCTCGACTCGGCGGAGTTCGACCGCCTGGCCGCCGCCGGGGAGTTGCTGGAGTGGGCCCGGATCGGGCCGTACCGGCGGGGCACGCCGGCCCGGCCCGTGTGGGCCCGGCTCGCCGCCGGCCACCCGGCGATGCTCCCGCTCGACCTCCCCGGGGCGCTCGCCCTGCGGGCGGCGTGGCCGCGCGCCCGGCTGGTCCTGCTCGCCCCTCCGGGCTGGCGGCCCGACCCGGCCGTCGCGGCGGCGGCGGACCACCTCGTGACGCACGACCTGACCGGGCAGGCGGTGGACGAGCTGGTAGGCTTGCTCGGTTCTTCCTTCCTGGCTCCGGCCCAACCGCGCCCGACCGGTTGAGAGACGGCTCAGTTGAGAGACGACTCAACCGCGCCGACGTGGTTGCCAGACCACTCAACCGCGGCCGCGCGGTTGCCCGACCACCGCGTCCGCGCGGTGGAGAGACGCAGAGGTTATTTCGTGGGATCCATCGCCACCAACCCCGAGGGCATCACCAACCCGCCGATCGACGAGCTCCTCGAGAAGACGACGTCGAAGTACGCCCTGGTGATCTTCGCCGCGAAGCGCGCCCGCCAGGTCAACGCCTACTACAGCCAGCTCGGCGAGGGTCTGCTCGAGTACGTGGGCCCGCTCGTGGAGACCACGCCCCAGGAGAAGCCCCTCTCCATCGCGATGCGCGAGATCAACGCGGGGCTGCTCACGGCCGAGCCGACCGACCAGCCGTAACCCCGCCGCGCGTCGATGTCCGCCGAGATCGTCCTCGGGGTCGGCGGCGGCATCGCCGCCTACAAGGCGTGTGAGCTGCTGCGGCTGTTCACCGAGTCGGGCCACCGCGTCCGCGTCGTGCCGACCGCGTCGGCGCTCCGCTTCGTCGGAGCGCCGACCTGGGCCGCCCTGTCCGGCCAGCCCGTGGCCGACGACGTCTGGTCCGACGTGCACGAGGTGCCGCACGTCCGGCTCGGCCAGCGGGCCGACCTGGTCGTGGTCGCCCCCGCCACCGCCGACCTGCTCGCCAAGGCCGCCCACGGCCTCGCCGACGACCTGCTCACCAACACCCTGCTCACCGCCCGGTGCCCGGTGGTGCTCGCCCCGGCGATGCACACCGAGATGTGGGAGCACCCGGCCACGGCGGCCAACGTCGCCACGCTGCGCTCCCGGGGCGTCCGGGTGATCGAGCCGGCCGTCGGCCGGCTCACCGGCGCCGACACCGGCAAGGGCCGGCTGCCCGACCCGGCGGAGATCTTCGCCGTCGCCCGGCGGGCCCTCGCCCGGGGCGTTGACGCGCCCGCCGACCTGGCCGGTCGGCACGTGGTGGTGACCGCCGGCGGCACCCGCGAGCCGCTCGACCCGGTGCGGTTCCTCGGAAACCGTTCCTCCGGCAAGCAGGGCTACGCCTTCGCCCGCGCGGCGGTCGCCCGGGGCGCCCGGGTCACCCTGATCGCCGCCAACGTGTCGCTCGCCGACCCGGCCGGCGTCGACCTGGTCCGGGTCGGCACCACCGAGGAACTGCGGACGGCCACCCTCGACGCGGCGGCCGGGGCGGACGTGGTGGTGATGGCGGCGGCGCCCGCCGATTTTCGCCCGGCCAGCTACGCCCCGGCGAAAATCAAGAAATCGGACGCCGGGCCGCCTACCATCGATCTCGTCACCAACCCGGACATCGCTGTGGAACTCGGCCGGCGGCGCCGGCCGGGTCAGGTGCTGGTGGTGTTCGCCGCGGAGACCGGCGACGCCGAGGCCAACGGCCGGGCCAAGCTCGCCCGCAAGCGGGCGGACCTCATCGTCGTCAACGAGGTCGGGCTGAACAAGGTCTTCGGCGCCGAGACGAACGCGGCGACCGTCATCGGCGCGGACGGCTCCGTGTGCGTCATACCGGAGCGCTCCAAAGAGGACCTCGCCGACGCCGTCTGGGACCTCGTGGTGCCCCGCCTGGCTGGCATGCCCGAACGGTGACTCCAACCTGACGGATCATGTTCTTCGCAAGTATGGGTGACTACACTTCCGCGGAACGACTTTTCCTTAACTTAGGAGTGCCGTGACACGCCGCCTCTTCACGTCCGAATCGGTCACGGAAGGCCACCCGGACAAGATCGCAGACCAGATCAGCGACGGCATTCTCGACGCATTGCTCACCCAGGACGCGCACAGTCGCGTGGCCGTCGAGACCCTGATCACCACCGGCCAGGTGCACGTCGCGGGTGAGGTGACGACCAAGGCCTACGCAGACATCCCGAGCATCGTCCGGGAGACGATCCTCGACATCGGCTACGACTCCTCGAAGAAGGGCTTCGACGGGGCGTCCTGCGGTGTCAGCGTCTCCATCGGCGCGCAGTCCCCGGACATCGCGCAGGGCGTCGACAACGCGATGGAGCTTCGTACCGGGACGTCGGAGAGCGCGCTGGACGCGCAGGGCGCCGGCGACCAGGGCATGATGTTCGGCTTCGCCTGCTCCGAGACGCCCGAGCTGATGCCGCTGCCGATCGCGCTGGCGCACCGGCTGGCCCGCCGCCTGACCGCGATGCGCAAGGACGGCACGATCCCGTACCTGCGCCCGGACGGCAAGACGCAGGTCACCATCGAGTACGAGGGGCTGCGCCCGGTCCGGCTGAACACGGTCGTCGTGTCCAGCCAGCACGCGGCCGACATCTCGCTGGAGTCGCTGCTCACCCCGGACGTGCGCGACCACGTCATCGCCCCCGAGCTGGAGAGCCTGGGCCTGGACACCGACGGCTACCGGCTGCTGGTCAACCCGACCGGGCGCTTCGAGATCGGCGGCCCGATGGGTGACGCCGGTCTCACCGGCCGGAAGATCATCGTCGACACGTACGGCGGGTACGCCCGCCACGGCGGCGGCGCGTTCTCCGGCAAGGACCCGTCCAAGGTCGACCGGTCGGCCGCGTACGCGATGCGCTGGGTGGCCAAGAACGTGGTCGCCGCCGGCTTGGCCGAGCGCTGCGAGGCGCAGGTCGCGTACGCGATCGGCAAGGCCCACCCGGTGAGCCTGTTCATCGAGACGTTCGGCACCGAGACCGTGCCGGTCGCCTCGATCGAGAAGGCCGTCGGCGAGGTGTTCGACCTGCGTCCGGCCGCCATCATCCGGGACCTGAACCTGCTCCGCCCGATCTACCGGCAGACCGCGGCGTACGGCCACTTCGGCCGGGAACTGCCCGACCTGACCTGGGAGAGCACCGACCGGGCCGCCGACCTCAAGTCGGCCGCGGGAGCCTGACCGGCACCAGGCGTAGCGACCGGCGGCCCGCGGACGGGTCGCCGGTCGCTCGCGTCTGCGTGGACGTGCCGCTCGCCCACCTGGACCGCCCCTTCGACTACCTGGTCCCCGCCGAGCTGGACGCCGTCGCCGCGCCCGGCGTCCGGGTCAAGGTGCGCTTCGCCGGCCAGCTCGTCGACGGCTGGCTGCTGGAGCGGGCCGACGACTCGGGGCACACCGGGCGGCTGGCGTACCTGGAGAAGGTGGTCTCGCCGGAGCCCGTGCTCGCCCCGGAGATCGCCCGGCTCGCCCGGGCCGTCGCCGACCGGTACGCCGGCAGCCTCGCCGACGTGCTCCGGCTGGCCGTGCCGCCCCGGCACGCCCGCGTGGAGAAGGAACCCCACGCCCCGGCGCAGCCCCCCGCCCCCCTCGACCCGCCGGAGGCGGCCGGCTGGCGCGCGTACCCCGCCGGGCCGGCCTTCCTGCGCGCCCTGACCGACGGCCGCACCGCCCGCGCGGTCTGGTCCGCGCTGCCCGGCGAGGACTGGCCCGCCCGGTACGCCGAGGCGGTCGCCGCCACCGTGGCCGGCGGGCGCGGCGCGGTGGTCGTGGTGCCCGACGCCCGGGACCTCGACCGCCTCGACGCGGCGCTGACCGCGGCGCTCGGCCCCGGCCGGCACGTCAGCCTCGCCGCCGCGGCCGGCCCGGCCCGGCGCTACCGGGCGTTCCTGGCCGCCCGCCGCGGCGACGTCGCCGTGGTGGCCGGCACCCGCGCCGCGATGTTCGCCCCGGTCCACCGGCTCGGCCTCGTCGCCATCGTCGACGACGGCGACGACCTGCACGCCGAGCCGCGCGCTCCCTACCCGCACGCCCGGGAGGTGCTGCTCACCCGCGCCCAGCTCGCCGGCGCGGCGGCCCTGGTCGGCGGGTACGCCCGCAGCGCCGAGGCGCAGCTGCTGGTGGAGACCGGCTGGGCCCGGGAGGTGGTGGCCGACCGGGCCACCCTGCGGGCGCGTACCCCGGCCATCACGCCGACCGGCGACGACCCGCAACTGGCCCGCGACCCCGGCGCCGCGACCGCCCGGCTGCCCAGCCTGGCCTGGGCCGCCGCCCGGGACGCGGTGCGCGCCGACGCCCCGGTGCTGGTCCAGGTGCCCCGCCGTGGCTACGTGCCCTCGGTCTCCTGCGCCGACTGCCGCGCCCCGGCGCGCTGCCCGCACTGCGCCGGCCCGCTGGCCCTGCCCTCGGCCGCCGGCCCGCCCACCTGCCGCTGGTGCGGGCGGGTGACCGCCGCGTACGCCTGCCCCGAGTGCGACGGGCGGCGGCTGCGCGCGGCCGTCACTGGGGCCCGGCGGACCGCCGAGGAGCTGGGCCGGGCCTTCCCCGGCGTGCCGGTGCGCACGTCCGGCCGGGAGGAGGTGCTGACCACCGTGCCCGGCGGGGCCGGCCTCGTCGTGGCCACGCCGGGGGCCGAGCCGGTCGCCGAGGGTGGCTACGGCGCGGTCCTGCTGCTCGACTCGTGGGCCCTGCTCACCCGGGCCGACCTGCGGGCCGGGGAGGAGGCGCTGCGGCGCTGGCTCGCGGCCGCCGCGTTGGCCCGGCCCGCCGCGGCCGGCGGCCGGGTGGTGGTGGTCGCCGACGGCGCGCTGGCGCCGGTGCAGGCGCTGCTGCGCTGGGACGCCGCCTGGTTCGCCGCCCGGGAGCTGGCCGAGCGGCGCGAGCTGGGTTTCCCGCCCGCGGTGCGGATGGCCAGCGTCACCGGCCCGGCCGACGCCGTGGCCGACCTGCTGGCCGAGGCCCGGCTGCCCGAGGACGCCGAGGTGCTCGGCCCGGTTCCCGCCGACGGCGACCGGGAGCGGATGCTGGTCCGGGTGCCCCGGGCCCGGGCGGCGGCGCTCGCCGGGGCGCTGCACACCGCGGCCGGGGTCCGCGCCGCCCGCAAGGCGGCCGACCCGGTACGCCTCCAGGTCGACCCGCTGACGCTGTTCTGAAACCGCCACCCTTCCGTTCCGGGCGTCGTCACGATCCGTGTTGGGTAAGCGTGATAGCATCGCCCGTCATGCCCGGGCGTACGGCGGCTCCAGGTCGCGGCACGGTGCCAGACGCGCCAAGCCGGAGTCGTCGCAGGATCGTGACGATGGCGGAAAGGGCGTCGGAAGCGACGCCATTCGATGATGTCAATCAGCCGGTGAGCAGGGGTGGACCAGTCGTGACCCTTCGTCAGTCGATCGTCTTCAACGGTGACCTCGGCAGCGGCAAGAGCACCGTCTCCATCGAGATCGCCAAGCGGCTGGGGCTGCGCCGGGTCAGCGTCGGCGACCTCTACCGCCAGATGGCGCAGGAGCGGCAGATGACCGCGCTCCAGCTCAACCTGCACGCCGAGCTCGACCACGCCGTCGACGGCTACGTCGACCAGCTCCAGCAGGACATCGCCGCCTCCGGCGAACGCCTCGTCATGGACTCCCGGCTGGCGTGGCACTTCTTCACCGACGCGCTCAAGGTGCACATGATCACCGAGCCGAGCGAGGCGGCCCGCCGGGTGCTGGCCCGCCCCTCCGGCCCGGCCGAGAGCTACACCTCCCTGGAGGAGGCGAAGGTCAAGCTGCACGAGCGCAGCGAGAGCGAGCGGGGCCGGTTCATCGTCCGCTACGGCGTCGACAAGGCCCGGCTGCGCAACTACGACCTGATCTGCGACACCACCCGGGCCAACCCGGAGCAGGTGATCGAGCACATCGTCGACGTGTACGAGGGCCGGCTCGGCGCCGACGTGCTCCGCGACGGCGCGCCGCTGCTGCTGCTCGACCCGACCCGGGTCTACCCGACCGAGGAGGTCGGCGCCCTGCGCGGGCTGTGGGACTCCGGGTTCGTCGGCGAGGTCGCCCGCGCCGGGGACGAGGCGCTGGAGCCGCTGGGGATCGGCTACACGGGGCGGTACTTCTACGTCGTCGACGGTCACCGCCGCCTCAGCGCCGCCATCCAGAACGGCTTCCCGCTGGTGCCGGCCCGGCTGGTCGCCGAGGCCGACGAGCCGGTGGTCGGCGGGATGCGCGCCGTGGACTACTTCGCTGCCCAGGTCCGCCCCAGCACCGTGTACGACTGGGAGGCGGCGCACGGGACCCGGTTGCCGCTGCCGGAGCACTGCCTGCTCGCCGGGGACGCCGTGCTCGCCGGCGATTCCGCACCCGGCGCCTGAGCGCCACCGATCGCCGTACGCCGGCCGGGGCCGCTCCGGCCACTTTCGTAGACTGGGTCCGGCCACTGTCGTATCACCGCCGCCCAGCCGAAGGAGCCACCCCGCGTGACCGTCCAGCCCATCCGTCTGTTCGGCGATCCGGTGCTGCGCACCCCGGCCGACCCGGTGGTCGACTTCGACGCCGAGCTGCGCAGGCTCATCGCCGACCTGACCGACACGATGCGTGAGCAGAGCGGCGCCGGCCTCGCCGCGCCCCAGCTCGGCGTGGGCCTGCGGGTGTTCACCTTCGACGTCGACGACGTGCTCGGCCACCTGGTCAACCCGGTGCTGGAGTTCCCCGACGAGGAGGAACAGGACGGCCCGGAGGGCTGCCTGTCCATCCCCGGGCTCTACTTCGACACCAAGCGCCGGCAGAACGTGGTCGCCAAGGGCTTCAACGGCTACGGGGACCCGGTGCAGATCGTCGGCACCGGCCTGATGGCCCGCTGCGTGCAGCACGAGACCGACCACCTCGACGGGGTGCTCTTCGTCGACCGGCTCGACCCGGCCGGCCGCAAGGAGGCGATGAAGGCGATCCGCCAGGCGGAGTGGTACGACCCCGCCGCCCCGCCGACCGTCAAGCTCACCCCCCACGCCGCCGGCAACCCGTTCGGCCTGGGGCGGTGATCCGGTGCGCCTGATCTTCGCCGGCACGCCGGCCGTCGCCGTACCCGCCCTGGCCGCCGTCGCGGCCTCCGGCCACGAGCTGCTCGCCGTGGTCACCCGCCCCGACGCCCCGGCTGGTCGGGGCCGGGGTCTCGTCCGCTCGCCGGTCGGCGCGTGGGCCGACGAGCACGGCGTCGAGGTGCTCACCCCGGCGCGCCCGCGCGAGCCCGAGTTCCTCGACCGGCTGCGCGAGCTGGCCCCGGACTGCGTCCCGGTCGTGGCGTACGGCGCGCTGGTGCCGCCGGCCGCGCTGGAGATCCCCCGGCACGGCTGGATCAACCTGCACTTCTCCCTGCTGCCCGCCTGGCGCGGGGCGGCCCCCGTCCAGCACGCCGTGTTGCACGGCGACGAGCTGACCGGGGCCAGCGTCTTCCAGTTGGAACAGGGGCTGGACACCGGCCCCGTCTACGGCACCCTCACCGACGAGATCCGCCCGACGGACACCTCCGGGGACCTGCTGGAGCGGCTCGCCCACTCCGGGGCCGGTCTGCTGGTCGCGGTCCTCGACGCGATCGGGGCGGGCACCGCGCGGGCCGAGCCGCAGCCCGCCGACGGGGTGTCGCTGGCGCCGAAGCTGACGGTGGAGGACGCGCGGGTGCGCTGGGCCGACCCGGCGTTCGCGGTGGACCGGCGGATCCGGGCCTGCACGCCGGCGCCCGGCCCGTGGACCACGTTTCGCGGCGAGCGGGTCAAGCTCGGCCCGGTCACGCCGGTGGCGTCGCCGGCCGGGGGCCCGGAGCTGAAGCCCGGCGAGCTGCTGGTGGGGAAGTCCCGGGTGCTGGCCGGCACGGCCACCGCCCCGGTCCGCCTCGGCGAGGTGCGGGCCGCGGGCAAGCGGGTCATGCCGGCGGTCGACTGGGCGCGTGGCGCCCGGGTCGCCGCCGGGGAGGAGCTCGCGTGACGGGGCCGGCGGAGAGCCCGCGACAGGCACCTGCCGGCGGCCGCGGTAGCGCAGACCGGCGGGGCGGCGCAGACCGGCCGAGCGGCGGGGACCGGCGGGGCGGCGGGGGCTGGCGGGGCGGCGGGGACCGGCAGGGCGGCCGTCGGCCCGCGCGGCCGGTGGCCGACCTGCCCCGGCACGTCGCGTACGAGGCCGTCGCGGCGGTGCACCGCGACGACGCGTACGCCAACCTGGTGCTGCCGGCGATGCTGCGCGACGCCGGGCTCACCGGCCGGGACGCCGCCTTCGCCACCGAGCTGACGTACGGCACCCTGCGGCACACCGGCACCCTCGACGCGATCCTCGGGGCCGCCGCCGGGCGGGACGTCGCCCGGATCGACCCGCCGGTGCGCGACGCGCTGCGGCTGGGCGCGTACCAGCTGCTGCACACCCGGGTGCCGCCGCACGCGGCGGTCTCCTCGACGGTCGACCTGGTCCGCGCGGTCGGCCCCGGCGCCACCGGGTTCGCCAACGCGGTGCTGCGCGAGGTCGCCACCGGCGACGTCGACACCTGGGTGGCGAAGCTCGCCCCGGACGCGGAGGCCGACCCGATCGGGCACCTGGCCCTGGCGTACAGCCACCCGCAGTGGATCGTCCGGGCGTTCGCCGAGGCGCTCGGCGGCGACCTGGGCGAGACCACCCGCCTGCTGATCGAGGACAACGAGCGCCCGCCGGTGCACCTGTGCGCCCGGCCGGGCCGGGCCGACGCGGCCGAGCTGGCCGACGAGGTCGGCGGCGCGCCCGGCGCCTTCTCCCCGTACGCGGTCTACCTGCCGGGCGGCGCGCCGGGCGACCTGCGGGCGGTGACCGAGGGACGGGCGCACGTCCAGGACGAGGGCTCCCAGCTGGTCGCCAACGCCCTCGCGGACGCGCCCCTGGACGGCCCGGACGCGCACTGGCTCGACCTGTGCGCCGGGCCGGGCGGCAAGTCCGGCCTGCTCGGCGCGCTGGCCGCGCAGCGCGGCGCGGAGCTGACCGCGGTCGAGGTGGCGGAGCACCGGGCCCGGCTGGTCGCCCAGGCCACCCGGGGGCTGCCGGTGACCGTGCTGAACACCGACGGGCGCACGGTCGGCGGCGATCCGCAGCTGCCGGAGGGGCACTTCGACCGGGTGCTGGTGGACGCCCCGTGCACCGGGTTGGGCGCGCTGCGCCGCCGGCCGGAGTCCCGCTGGCGGCGGCAGCCGTCGGACCTGCCGCCGCTGACCCGGCTGCAGCGGGAGTTGCTGTCGGCGGCGCTGCGGGCGGCGCGTCCGGGCGGCCTGGTCGCCTACGTGACCTGCTCCCCGCACACCGTCGAGACGCATGTGACGGTGACCGAGGCGGCCCGCCGGTCCGGGGTGCCGGCGGACTTCGTCGACGCCCGGCCGCTGCTGCCGGCCGGCATGCCCGGGCTGGGGGACGGGCCGAGCGTGCAGCTGTGGCCGCACCGGCACGGCACGGATGCCATGTTCCTCGCGGTGCTGCGCCGCGGCTGAGCGGCACCGGCCCCGCCGGGGTCGGGTGACGGAACGACGCCGGGGCCGAGCGGGATAGCTCGGCCCCGGCGACCATCTGTGTCCCGCCCCGCGGCTTACGGCAGGTCCCCGCCCCGGCCGGGCTCAGCGTTGTTCCGGCCGGCCGGGCTCAGCCTCGCCTCCGACCCGGGTGGGGTTCAGAGTCCTGCTCCGGCCCGGGCGGGTCAGCCCTGTCCCGCCCGGGCGGGCGGGATCAGCGGATCGGCAGGCCCTTGGTGCCGGCGCCCTTGAGCGAGCGGGTGAGGTCGCGGTCGACCCAGAGGAAGCACTGCACGCCCCGGTTGCCGTCCGTCCACGCCGCCTCGAAGGCGTGGTAGAAGATCGTCCCCGCCCGGTACTCCAGGTCCCCGTTGTTCGGCACCTTCACGTACGAGGCGATCAGGGAGCGGCAGCCCCGGTGGATGCGCAGCCGGTTGTTGTCGATCTGGTTGAAGGCGACGTCCGGGGCCTGGTAGACGCCGACGAACTCGGCCCGGTGCTTCCTGGTGCACGGGACCGCCGTCATCTCGTCCACGGTGCTGTTCTTGATCTTCGGCTGGAAGCAGCGGTGCGCCAGCGGGGAGTTGCCGCTCAGCGCGCCCTTGAGGCTGGCGGTGCGCGGGACGACGCTGGAGTCGTCCACGCTCTCCACCTCGTTGAGGTCGCAGCGGAACCACCGGGCCCCGCCCTTCCACGCCTGCCGCGACGGGAAGACCGTGGAGAGGAAGAGTCGGCCCGAGCGCCAGTCGGCGCCCACCGCCTTGTTGACCTCCCGGTCACACTCGGCGCGCACCGCCTTGATCCCGGCGGACCCGGCGGCCGGGGGAGTGCTCCGGTCGGCGGCCGCCCCGGTCACCGTTCCGACGTGGATCGTCTCCACCCGGTGGGACGTCCCGCAGTCCACCGGGTTGTAGGCGGAGAGATAGCCGACCTCCTGGACCGCGGGGTGACAGGTGCCGACAGCCGGCACGAACGGCGCCGGGGCGGCCATCCCCTTCCAGTCGTCGACGAGATCGCCGTCCACCCCGCCCGGCGCGCCGCAGCCGGCCAGCGCCGCCACCGTCGCACCGACGGCGACCGCCGTCCACCATCGCCGCATTGGTCGACCTCCCCGTCGCTCGTGGTGCGGTGCCACCGCCCGGCCCGGCCCCACGGACCGTCGGCCTCCGGCGCCCACGGAGCGCGAGCATACGGCACCGACGCCCGGATCGCGGGTAGCCCCTGCGGCTCGGCGCCCCGCACCGAACGGGTGAGCCCACGGCCGTCGCCGCCCGGGAGACCGCGCACGTACCGGCCGCGGCGAGCGGCCGATCGCGCGTTCGTACACTTGCCCGGTGACCGTACCGCCGCCGATCGTCGCACCCAGCATCCTCGCCGCCGACTTCGCCCGCCTCGCCGAGGAGGTCCGCGCCGTCGAGGACGCCGCGGACTGGCTGCACGTGGACGTCATGGACAACCACTTCGTGCCGAACCTGACCATCGGGCTGCCCGTGGTGCAGAGCCTGCGGGCGGCGACCAGGCTCCCGTTCGACGTGCACCTGATGATCACCGACCCGCGCCGGTGGGCCCCCGGGTACGCCGACGCCGGGGCGTACAACGTCACCTTCCACGCCGAGGCGTGCGACAACCCGGTGGCGCTGGCCAAGGACCTGCGGGCGGCCGGGGCGAAGGCCGGGCTGGCGATCGACCGGGACACCCCGATCGAGCCGTACCTGGAGCTGCTGCCCAGCTTCGACACCCTGCTGATCATGACGATCAAGGCCGGCTTCGGTGGGCAACGGTTCATCCCCGAGCTGCTGGACAAGGTCCGCGCCGCCCGGCGGCACGTCGACGCCGGCCACCTGGAGCTGCGCATCGAGGTCGACGGCGGGATCGCCGCCGACACCATCGAGCAGGCGGCCGCCGCCGGCGCGGACGCCTTCGTCGCCGGCACCGCGGTCTACGGCGCCGAGGACCCCGCCGAGGCGGTCCGCAAACTGCGGGACCTGGCACGACGCGCGGTCGCCGGGGCCTGAGATGGAACCGTCCGGCGAGCGACCCGATGTCATCCTCGTCGTCGACGACGACGCGGACATCGCCCGGTTCGTCGAGTTCAACCTCCGGCTGCACGGCTTCGAGGTGCTGCACGCCAGCGACGGCCAGGAGGCCCTGGAGGTCATCGAACGGCAGCGGCCCGACCTGGCCGTGGTGGACCTGATGATGCCGCGCATCGACGGCCTGGAGCTGACCCGCCGGCTGCGCGCCGACCCGATGACCTCCGCCCTGCCGGTGATCATGTTGACCGCCAAGGGCATGACCTCGGACAAGGTCAACGGCCTCAGCGCCGGCGCCGACGACTACCTGGTCAAGCCGTTCGACACGGCCGAGTTGGTGGCCCGGGTCAGCTCCACCCTGCGCCGCAACAAGGAGTTCCGCGAGGTCTCCCCGCTGACCGGCCTGCCCGGCAACAGCCGGATCCGCCGGGAGATCAGCGACCGGGTACGCAGCGGCGTGGACTACGCCGTCGGCTACGTCGACATCGACCGGTTCAAGAGCGTCAACGACCGGTACGGCTTCGTCCGGGGCGACGAGTTCATCTCGGCGCTGGCCCGCAGCCTGCACCGGGCGGTCGTCTCGCTCGGGCTGCCGCCGGCCTTCCTCGGCCACGTCGGCGGCGACGACTTCGTCATCGTGTGCAGCCCGGAGCAGATCCGGCCGCTCACCTCCCGCGCCGTCGTGGACTTCGAGACCTCGGCCGACCGGCTCTACGACCCGGCCGACGCCGAGCGCGGCTACGTCGAGTTGAAGGACCGCCGGGGCAACATCCGGCGCGCGGCGCTGGTCACCCTCTCGATCGGGGTCTGCGTCTCCGACGCGCAGAAGCGGTTCACCAACCCACTTGAGGCCATCGCCGTCGCCTCCGAGATGAAGTCGGTCGCCAAGAGCCAACCCGGGTCGTACGTGGCCGTCGACCGGCGGCGCGGAGTCACCTGAGCCTCCGGGTGACTGTGAGGTAGGTCGCCTCCAGGCAGACGCTTGCCGCCCGGCGTGCAACACTTCGGGGGTACCCACCACGCGCTGGCGGGACTCGGTGTAATTCCGAACCGGCGGTGATCCACGGTCCGACCGTGGTAAGCCCGCGACCCGGTCGGCTCTGCCGCCCGGTGGACCTGGTGAGAATCCAGGGCCGACGGTTGGGGCGGCTGCCGCCCCAGACAGTCCGGATGGGAGACAGCGCGCGGGACGGGGCGGGTCCGTGTCGGCCGCTGCGTGTCGGCCGCCGCGCGGGCTCCCCGGGGCCGGCTCCGCCGTTTCCGGGCTCCGCCGCCGCCTGCCCGCGGCCATCCCCCTGACCGCCAGCGCCGGACCGGCGAGCGAGAGGGCAGGACAGGGCGGATGGCCAGCGTCCCCGTCGACGAGGCGATGCGTCGGGCGATCGCGCTCGCGGCCCGCGGGCTCGGCACGACCAGTCCCAACCCGGTCGTCGGCTGCGTGCTGCTCGACGCGGGCGGCGAGGTCGTCGGGGAGGGCTTCCACGCGTACGCGGGCGGGCCGCACGCCGAGATCGTCGCGCTCGCCCAGGCGGGCGAACGGGCCCGGGGCGGCACCGCCGTGGTCACCCTGGAGCCCTGCGACCACACCGGCCGCACCGGCCCGTGCAGCCTCGCCCTCATCCAGGCCGGCGTGGCCCGGGTGGTGGTCGCCGTGCCCGACCCCAACCCCGTCGCCTCCGGCGGGGCCGCCACCCTGCGCGCCGCCGGCGTCGCCGTCGAGGTCGGGCTGCGCGCCGCCGAGGCCGAGGCCGGCAACGTCGCCTGGCTGACCTCGATGCGCCGGGGCTGGCCGTACGTGATCTGGAAGTACGCCGCGACGCTGGACGGGCGCTCCGCCGCCGCCGACGGCACCAGCATGTGGATCACCTCCGAGGCGGCCCGGATCGACGTGCACGCCCTGCGCGGCACCGTCGACGCGGTGATCGCCGGGGTGGGCACCGTGCTGGCCGACGACCCCCGGCTCACCGCCCGCAACCTGCGCGACGGCAGCCTGGCCATCCGGCAGCCGCTGCGGGTCGTGGTCGACTCGTCGGGGCGTACCCCCGCCGACGCCCGGGTCCGCGACGGCGCCGCCCGGACCTGGGTCGCCACCGCCGCCGAGGTCGGGGCCGACCCGGACGGCCGGGTCGACCTGCCGGCGCTGCTCGCGGAACTGCACCACCGGGGCGTGCGGGCGGCGCTGCTGGAGGGCGGGCCCCGGCTGGCCGGCGCGTTCCTCGCCGCCGGCCTCGTCGACCGGATCGTCGGGTACGTCGCGCCGAAGCTGCTCGGCGCGGGCCCGACCGCGCTGCTCGACGCCGGCGTGGGCACGATCGCCGACGCCATCGACCTGGAACTCACCGACGTCACGCAGGTCGGCCCCGACCTGCGGATCACCGCGCTGCCCCGAAAGAAGGAGGGTTAGCTGACATGTTCACCGGCATCGTCGAGGAGCTGGGCGAGGTCGTCCGGGTCGCCGACACGGGGGGCGACTCCGCGCTGGTCGCCATCCGCGGCCCCCTGGTCACCGCGGACGCCCGGCACGGCGACTCCATCGCCGTCAACGGGGTCTGCCTCACCGTGGTCGACGTCGACGGCGGCGTCTTCACGGCCGACGTGATGGGCGAGACCCTGCGCCGCTCCGCCCTCGGCGCCCTGCGCCCGGGCGACCCGGTCAACCTGGAGCGCGCCGCCGCGCTGAACAGCCGGCTCGGCGGGCACATCGTGCAGGGCCACGTGGACGGCGTCGGCGAGGTGCTGTCCCGGGAGCCGGCCGCGCAGTGGGAGACGGTCCGCTTCCGCCTCCCCACCGACCTCGCCCGGTACGTGGTGGAGAAGGGCTCGGTCACCGTCGACGGGGTCTCGCTGACCGTGGCGCAGGTCGGGGCGGACTGGTTCACCGTCGGGCTGATCCCCACCACGCTCAAGCTCACCACCCTCGGCTCCCGGGGCGTCGGCGCCCCGGTCAACCTGGAGGTCGACGTGCTGGCCAAGTACGTCGAGCGGCTGCTCGGCGACCGGCTGGCCGGCGGGGGCGCGCGGTGATCGGCCCGCTCGGCTGGCTGCTCGACGCCCAGGTGGACGTCGCCGGCTCGCCGGTGCTGGTCCGGGAGATCGTCGGCAACGTCTTCGGGCTGGCCTCCGCCCTGCTCGGCCTGCGCCGGCTGGTCTGGGCCTGGCCGGTCGGCATGGTCGGCAACGCGCTGCTGTTCACCGTCTTCCTCGGCGGGGTGTTCGCCACCCCGCAGGAGCACGACCTGTACGGCCAGGCCGGCCGGCAGGTCTTCTTCTTCGCCGTCAGCCTCTACGGCTGGTGGCGCTGGCGGCGCAACCGCCGCCTCGGGGTCGCCGGCGACCGGGCGGTCGCGCCGCGCTGGGCCACCGGCCGGGAGCGCCTCGGCCTGCTGGCGGCCGCCGTGGCCGGCACCGCCGCCGCGTACCCGGTGCTGGCCGCGCTCGGCTCCTGGGGGCCGCTGCCGGACGCCTGGATCCTCACCGGCAGCCTGCTGGCCACGTACGGCATGGCGCGCGGCTGGGTGGAGTTCTGGCTGGTCTGGATCGCGGTGGACGCCGTCGGCGTGCCGCTGCTGCTGCGCGGGGGCTTCTACCCGTCGGCCGCCATGTACCTCGTCTACGGCGGGTTCTGCGTGTGGGGCCTCCTCGCCTGGTGGCGGACGTCCCGCACCGCCCGCCCGGCCGACGCCCCGATCCCGCCCACCTACTCGGAGGCAGTGGCATGAGCGAGCGAAGCGAGCGAATCATCAGGCTCAGTGCCGTGGTGGCTCATGACGGCGCGGAACGAAGTGGAGTGCCGGCATGAGCGAGCGAACCACCTTCGCCAGCATCGAGCAGGCGGTGGCCGACATCGCCGCCGGCCGTCCCGTGGTCGTGGTCGACGACGCCGACCGGGAGAACGAGGGGGATCTCATCTTCGCGGCTGAGCTCGCCACCCCGGCGCTGGTCGCGTTCATGGTCCGCTACACCTCCGGCTACATCTGCGTGCCGCTCACCGAGAGCGAGTGCGACCGGCTGGACCTGCCGCCGATGCACCACACCAACCAGGACCGCCGGGGCACCGCGTACACGGTGACGGTGGACGCCCGGGAGGGGGTCAGCACCGGCATCTCGGCGGCCGACCGGGCGCACACCATCCGGCTGCTCGCCGCCCCGTCGACCGTACCGACCGACCTGGCGCGGCCCGGGCACGTCGTGCCGCTGCGTGCTCGCGAGGGCGGGGTGCTGCGCCGGCCCGGGCACACCGAGGCGGCGGTCGACCTGACCCGGCTGGCCGGCCTGCGCCCGGCCGGCGTGCTCTGCGAGCTGGTCAACGACGACGGCACCATGATGCGCCTGCCCGACCTGGAGAAGTTCTGCGCCGAGCACGGGCTGACCCTGGTCACCATCGCCGACCTGATCGCCCACCGGCGGCGCACGGAGAAGCAGGTGGAGCAGGTGGCGTCGGCCCGCATGCCCACCCCGTACGGGGTGTTCCGGGCGCTGGGCTACCGCGCCGAGCACGATCCCGCCGAGCACATCGCCCTGGTCATGGGCGACCTTGGCGACGGGCGGGACGTGCTGGTGCGGGTGCACTCCGAGTGCCTCACCGGGGACGTGTTCGGCTCGCTGCGCTGCGACTGCGGGCCACAGTTGCAGGCCGCCCTGGCCCGGGTCGCCCAGGAGGGGCGCGGGGTGGTGCTCTACGTACGCGGACACGAGGGGCGGGGGATCGGCCTGCTGCACAAGCTCCAGGCGTACCAGCTCCAGGACCGGGGCCGGGACACGGTGGACGCCAACCTCGACCTGGGGCTGCCGGCCGACGCCCGGGACTACGGCACCGGCGCGCAGATCCTCTACGACCTCGGCGTCCGGTCGATGCGGCTGCTGACCAACAACCCGGCCAAGCGGGCCGGGCTGGAGGGGTACGGGCTGACGGTCACCGGCCGCGAGGGGCTGCCGGTGCGCCCGCACCCGGAGAACGTGCGCTACCTGCGCACCAAGCGGGACCGGATGGGTCACCTGCTGGACGAGTTGGACGAGGTGACCGAGGCGCCGTCGGGGCGCCCGGCCACCGGCGACGAGATCGGAGCGTAGCCATGGCGGGATTCGGCGAGCCCGGGGTCGAGGCGGTCGACGCCGCCGGGATGACCGTCGGGGTGGTCGCGGCGCGCTGGCACGGCGAGCTGACCGACCACATGGTCGACCGGGCGGTCGCCGCCGCCCAGGCGTGCGGCGCGCGGGCGGTGGTGGCCCGGGTGGCCGGGTCGGTGGAACTGCCCGTGGTGGCGCAGGCGATGGCCCGCCGGTTCGACGTGGTGGTCGCCCTCGGCGTGGTCGTCCGCGGGGCGACCGCCCACTTCGACTACGTCTGCCGCTCGGTCACCGACGGGCTGACCCGGGTGGCGCTGGACGAGGGCAAGCCGGTCGCCCACGGCGTGCTCACCGTGGACACCATCGAGCAGGCCAAGGACCGGGCCGGGCTGCCCGGCTCCGCCGAGGACAAGGGCTGGGCGGCGACGGTGGCGGCGCTGGACGCCGCGCTGGCGATCCGCGGCCTGTCCGCCACGCCCGGGCAGCGGGTCGGCTTCGCCGGCTGACCTTCGCCCACCGGCCCGGGCGGGCGCGGGCCGGCGGGCGGGCGCGATGTCGCCGACATGGCGCTATCCGGGCCGGCGCGATGCCGCCATGTCGCCGACATGGCGGCGCGCGGCCCGGCGCGCGGCCCGGCGCGCGGGCCGGCCGTCAGAGTCGGCCGGCCTCGATGATCCGGCGCAGGAACTGCCGGGTCCGGGGCTGGGTCGGCTCGCCGAGCACCTGCTCCGGCGGCCCGGACTCGACCACCCGCCCGCCGTCGAGGAAGCACACCTGGTCGGCGACCTCCCGGGCGAAGCCCATCTCGTGGGTGGCCAGCACCATCGTCATCCCGTCGGCCTTCAGGTCGCGGATCATCGCCAGCACCTCGCCCACCAGCTCCGGGTCGAGCGCGGAGGTGACCTCGTCGAGCAGGATCAGGCGGGGGGAGTTGGCCAGCGCCCGGACGATCGCCACCCGCTGCTGCTGCCCGCCGGAGAGCCGGTCCGGGTACGCGTCCGCCTTCCCGCCCAGCCCCACCCGGTCGAGCAGCTCCCGGGCCTGCGCCTCGGCCTCCGCCCGGGCCCGCCGGTCCACCCGGCGCGGGGCGAGCGTGATGTTCTCCAGCACGCTCAGGTGCGGGAAGAGGTTGTACGACTGGAAGACCATCCCGATCCGCCGGCGTACCCGGTCCGGGTCGACGCGCGGGTCGGAGATGTCCTCCCCGTCCAGCTCGATGGTGCCGTCGTCCAACTCCTCCAGCAGGTTGACGCAGCGCAGCAACGTCGACTTGCCCGATCCGGACGCCCCGATCAGCGCCACCACCTGGTGCTCGGCGACGGTCAGGTCCAGGCCGTCGAGCACCACGTGGCCGCCGAACTCCTTACGCAGCCCGCGGCACCGCAGCAGCGTCATCGCGTACCTCCCTGACGCCGGGCCGAGCGCAGCGTCACCCAGTCGGTGACGGCGATCAGCGGGATCGCGAGCAGCACGAACAGCGCCCCGGCCAGGATGTAGGGCGTGTAGTTGAACGTCTCGGCGGTGGCGATCTGCGCGGCGCGTACGGCGTCGATCGGGCCGGCCAGGGAGACCAGCCCGACGTCCTTCTGCAGCGCGACCACGTCGTTGAGCAGGGGCGGGGCCACCCGCCGGACGGCCTGCGGCAGCACCACGTGCCGCATCGTCTGCCGGTACGTCAGCCCGAGCGAGCGGGCCGCCGCGAGCTGGCTGGGGTGCACCGACTCGATGCCGGCCCGGAACACCTCGGCCAGGTAGCCGCCGTAGGTGAGCACCAGGGCGAGCCCGCCGAGCACCAGCACCGACGGCATGCCCTGCAGCCGCAGCCCCGGGACCCCGAGCGTCAGCACGTACAGCACGATGATCAACGGCAGGCCGCGGAAGGTGTACGTGTACCCGGCCGCGAGGGCCCGGACCGGGAAGAACACCGGCCCGCGCAGCGTACGCAGGACCGCGACCAGCAGCCCGAGCAGCAGCGCCCCGGCCGCGCAGGCGACCAGCAGCCGGAGGTTGAGCCAGAGCCCGGACAGCACCGCCGGCAGCGCGTCCCGGGCGATCGCCGGGTCCAGGAACGACTCGCGGACCCGATCCCAGCCGGGCGCGCCGGTCACCGCGACGACCAGCAGCGTGCCGAGCGCCGCCGTGGACGCGGCGGCGACCAGCACGCTGGAGACCGTCTGCCGGCGGCGGTACGCGGCCCGCCGCTGCTGTGCCTCGGAGGGGATGTGCGGGGCGAGGGTCACGTGAGTTCGGTCGCCCCCGCCGCCTGGGCGAGCCACTTCTGCTCCAGTTGCTTGAGCGTGCCCGCGGCGGTGAGCTTGCCGACGGCGTCGCTCACGCACGCGGTCAGCGGCGAGCCCTTGTCCAGCAGCAGCCCGAACTCCTCCGGCGTGCCGACCTGCGGCACCTGACCGACGATCGTCGCGTCGGTCAGCTCCGCGCCGGTGATGTAGAAGGCGGTCGGCAGGTCGACCACGAGACCGTCGAGCTGCCCGTTCTGGAGGGCCTTCTTGGCGTCGTCGTTGCTGTTGTAGACCTGCGGCTGCACCGTCGGCTTGATCACCTCGGTGATCGCCTGGTAGCTGGTGGTGCCCACCTGCGCGCCGAGCTTCGCGCCGCGCAGGTCCGCCAGCGACGTCTTCCCGGCGATCTTGGACGACTTCAGCGCGATGACCGTCTGCCGCACCTGGTAGTACGGCGCGGAGAAGTCGACCGCCCGCTTACGCTCCTCGGTGACGGAGAACTGGTTGATGTCGAAGTCGAAGTCCTTCGGGCCGGGGGCGATGGCGGCGTCGAACTTCACCCGGGTCCAGGTGACGTCGCCGCGGACGTACCCGAGCTGCTCGGCCACCGCGTACGCCACGGCGGCCTCGAAGCCCTCCCCGTTGTCCGGCTTGTTGTCCGTGAACCACGGCTCGTACGCCGGCTCGTCGGTGGCGATGGTGAGCTTGCCGGGGGTCCGGGTGCGCAGGCTGTCCTTCGTGCAGGACGCCGCGGCGGTGGTGGCGGTCGTGGCGGGGGAGTTGTCGTCCTGCGGCGCGCAGGCGGCGACCGCGACGAGGACGGCGCCGGCCGCGCCGAGCGCGAGGGTACGGGAGGTGCTGACCATGGCGGACAGCGTAGGACCACGGCGGTCGCGGCAGGGGGCCGTCCCACCACGCTGATAGGAATTGCGGCACACCCACCGCCGCGCGTCCCGATGGTCGGACCCACCGGACCCGCTGCCCAGCCCGGGGGCGACGAGCTGGAAGAATCGCCTTCCGTGAAGACGTTCGAGGAGTTGTTCGCCGAGCTGCGGGACAAGGCCGCGGCCGGCACCCCGGGCTCCGGCACGGTCGCCGCGCTGGAGAAGGGTGTGCACTTCATCGGCAAGAAGGTCGTCGAGGAGGCGGCCGAGTCGTGGATGGCGGCCGAGCACGAGGGCCCGGAGCGGGCGGCCGAGGAGATCTCCCAGCTGCTCTACCAGACGCAGGTGCTGATGCTGGCCACCGGCCTGGAGCTCAGGGACGTCTACCGACATCTGTGAGTGCCCCACCCGCTGATCAGACCCGATCGAAGGAGCACTCCACCATGCTGCGTGTCGCCATTCCCAACAAGGGCACCCTGGCCGGGCCGGCCACCGAGATGCTGCGCGAGGCCGGGTACCGGCAGCGCCGCGACCCCAAGGACCTCGTCTGCGCCGACGAGGCCAACGACATCGAATTCTTCTACCTGCGTCCCCGGGACATCGCCACCTACGTCGGCTCCGGGGACCTGGACCTCGGCATCACCGGCCGGGACCTGCTGGTCGACTCCGGCGCCCCGGCCGAGGAGGTGGTCGACCTCGCCTTCGGCGGGGCCACCTTCCGCTTCGCCGCCCGCCCGGGCACCCTCACCTCGCCAAAGGAACTGGGCGGCCACCGGATCGCCACCGCGTACCCGGGGGTGGTCCGCCGCTACCTGGACGAGCACGAGCTGACCGCCGACGTGATCCGGCTCGACGGCGCGGTGGAGAACGCCGTCCGCCTCGGTGTCGCCGACGTGGTGGCCGACGTGGTCTCCACCGGGGCCACCCTGCGCCAGGCCGGCCTGGAGATCATCGGCGATCCGCTGCTGGTCTCCTCGGCGGTGCTGGTCCGCCGGGCCGAGGCCCCCGGGCACCCCCAGGCCGCGCAGTTGCTGCGCCGGCTGCACGGGGTGCTGGTCGCCCGGCGCTACGTCATGCTCGCCTACGACGTTCCCGCCGGGCTGCTCGACCGGGCCAGCTCGCTGACCCCCGGCATCGAGTCGCCCACCGTGTCCCCGCTGCACCGCGAGGGCTGGGTGGCGGTGCAGGCGATGGTGCAGCGCGACGACGTGCACCGGATCATGGACGAGCTCTACGAGCTGGGCGCCCGGGCCATCCTGGTCACCAACATCCACGCGTGCCGGCTGTGAGGCCGCTGCCCCCGGCGGCCGCGCTGACGATGGTCGTCCTCGGCGGCGGGGCGGGTGCCGTGCAGGGCGCGGTCAACGCGGAGCTGGGGTAGCGGGTCGGCGAGCCGGTCCTCGGGGCGCTGGTCAACAACCTCGGCGGCTGCCTGCTGGTGCTCGGCCTGCTGGCGCTGCCGTCCACCCGGGCCGGGTTCGCCGCGCTGCGGCGGGCCCGGCTGCCCTGGTGGGCGTACCTCGGCGGGCTGGGCGGGGCGGGGATCGTGACGGTGGCCACGTACGTCGTCCCGGTGCTCGGGGTGGCGGTCTTCACCATCGCCCAGGTGGCCGGCGGCAGCCTCGGCGGGCTCGGGGTGGACCGGGCCGGGCTCGCCCCGGTCGGCCGGCTGCGGCTGACCCTGCCCCGGGTGCTCGGCGCGCTGCTCGGCGTCGCGGCCGTGGCCCTGGCCCAGCTCGGCCGGCCGGTCGGCGGGCTCGCCGTCGGGGCGCTCCTGCTCGCCGTCGCCGGCGGGCTGGCCGTCGCGCTGCAGTCCGCGCTCAACGGCCGGGTCGCCCAGGCCGGCGGTAGCACCGCCGGCATCGCCGTGAACTTCGCCGTCGGCACCCCGGCGATCGTGGCGGTGGCCGCGCTCGCCGGATCGTTCACCGGGCCCGCGCCAAGCTGGCCGGGCGACTGGTACCTCTACGCGGGCGGCGCGCTCGGGGTCGCGATCGTCCTAGCCCTGATGGTCGGCGTACGCGCGGTGGGGGTGCTGCGCACCGGGCTGGCCCTGGTCGCCGGCCAGCTCGGCGGCGCGCTGCTGCTGGACGTCGCGCTGCCGGGCGGGGCCGGCCTGCGGCTGCCCGTGCTGGCCGGCGCCGCCCTCACCCTGGTCGCCGTGCTGGTCGCGGGCCGCGGCACCCGCCGGCCGGCCGCACCGCCCCCGCCCGGCGCACCGCCCCCGCCGGCCGCACCGCCCCCGCCCGGCGCGCCCTCGTCGACCGCGCCGGCCCGTGGCCGCCCGGTCGACGCCCGGTCGACACGATGTCGGCGCGGGTGGTTGCCGCGATGTCGGCGACATGGGGTGGTCCGGCGCGGGCGGTTGCCGCGATGTCGGCGACTCGGGGTGGTCCGGCGCGGGTCGACGCCATGTCGCTGACCCGGGGCGGTCCGGCGTGGGTGCTTGCCGCCATGTCGGCGACATGGCGGCGCTCTCGCCCCGGACGGACTCGTGTGCCGGCCGGCAGGTCGCCCGGGACGGATGGCAGACTGGTGGGGTGAGCGACACCGAACTGGTCACCCTGCGGCCGCGCCGGATCCGGCTGGTCTGCTGGGCGTCGGCCGCCGCCCTGGTCGTCGTGTTCGGCCTGGTGGCCACCTCGCTGACCGGTCCCACCGGTGACGGCTACGGCACGTTCCAGCGCGGCGACCAGCTCGCCATGGTCGGCCTGGGCGTCTTCGGCGCGCTGGGCTTCCTGCTGTTCACCCGGCCCCGCGTCGAGGCGGACGCCCGGGGGGTGCGGGTGCGCAACGTGATCGGCTCGTACGAGCTGCCCTGGGAGGTCGTCCGGGGGGTGCGCTTCGACCGGGGCGCGCCCTGGGCCAGCCTGGAGCTGCACGACGACGACCTGCTGCCGATGGTCGCCCTCCAGGCCGCCGACAAGGAGCTGGCGGTCGAGGGCGTACGCGCGCTGCGCCGGCTGCACCAGGCGCACCTCGCGGCGCTCGTCGAGGGCACCGCGGGCCGCTGACCCGCCGCCTACCCGGGTTGGGGCCCGGGCAGCCGAGGGTGTAGTGTTGCTGAGTCGACCAGACTGCCCGCGTCGTGTACGTGTGGGTGGTCCTGAAGCGGAGCACCCGCTCCCACCCGAGTCGCCCCAGTCGGCGGCCGGGTCCGGTCACCGGTTCCGGGTACGCCCCGGCTCCGGATGCGCGATCATGTGATCGTGCCGACCGGTCGAGCGGGCCCTGGCATGCGCCAGGGCCTTCTGCTTTCCAGGTCGGCTCCCATCACGGGAGCCGAAGGGTCGGCACCGTGACAGAGCACGGGAGCCGCGGAGTCGGCCACCGTGACAGAACTCGACTCGAGGAGGCCCCATCAGCGTCGAACCACGCGTGAACGAGCAGATCCGGGCACGTGAGGTCCGACTGGTCGGCCCTGAGGGTGAGCAGGTGGGCATCGTCCCGCTGGAGCGCGCCCTTCAGCTGGCCGCGGACGTCGACCTGGACCTGGTCGAGGTTGCGCCGATGGCGCGCCCGCCGGTGTGCAAGCTCATGGACTTCGGCAAGTTCAAGTACGAGAGCGCACTGAAGGCGCGCGAAGCGCGGCGTAACCAGCAGCAGACCGTCATCAAGGAGATGAAGCTCCGGCCGAAGATCGACCCGCACGACTACGAGACCAAGAAGGGTCACGTGGTGCGGTTCCTCAAGGCCGGCGACAAGGTCAAGGTGACGATCATGTTCCGCGGTCGGGAGCAGAGCCGCCCGGAGCTGGGATACCGGCTCCTGCGCCGGCTCGAGTCCGAGATCTCGGAGCTGGGGTACGTCGAGGCCGCTCCGAAGCAGGACGGTCGAAACATGATCATGGTGCTCGCGCCGCACCGCGCCACGAAGGCGGCCGCCACGGCGGCCCGCGGTGGCGCGCCGCGCGAGCGGGAGACTGGCGCCGCCGAGGCGTCGCCGGCCGAGGCGGCCGGACCCGCCGGGACCACCGGCGAGTAACAGGGGAGAAGACGTACCAATGCCGAAGATGAAGAGCCACACGGGGATGGGCAAGCGGGTTCGCCTGACCGGCAAGGGCAAGGTCGTTGCCGAGCAGGCCGGCAAGCGGCACCTGCTGGAGAAGAAGTCCTCCACCCGGACCCGCCGGCTGACCGGCACGGTCGAGCTGGCCAAGGCTGACGTCAAGCGAGTCAAGAAGCTGCTCGGCCGCTGACGCGCGCCACCTGAACCGAAGAAGGAGTTGAGATGGCACGCGTCAAGCGGGCTGTGAACGCCCAGAAGAAGCGCCGTACTCTGCTGGAGACCGCGAGCGGCTACCGCGGTCAGCGCTCCCGCCTCTACCGCAAGGCCAAGGAGCAGGTGCTGCACTCGATGCAGTACGCCTACCGGGACCGGCGCGACCGCAAGGGCGACTTCCGGCAGCTGTGGATCACCCGGATCAACGCGGCCGCCCGCGCGAACGGGATGACCTACAACCGGCTGATCCAGGGCCTGAAGCTGGCCGGCGTCGAGGTCGACCGCAAGATCCTGGCCGACCTGGCTGTCAACGATGCCACGGCGTTCGCCGGGATCGTCGAGGTGGCCCGCGCCGCCGTGGCGGCCGAGGGCACCGGTGGCGCCGCGGCCCAGGCCGCCTGATCCGCCGTACCTGAGTCGAGGCGTCCCCCGTGTCTGCAGCGACGCGCGGGGGACGCCTCGGCCGTCTCCCGGGACCGGACACCATGCTCTTCACCCCGCGTACCCCCAGGGTGGCCGCCGCCCGCCGGTTGCACCGCCGCCGCGACCGCGACTCCACCGGCCGGTTCCTCGCCGAGGGGCCGCAGGCCGTGCGCGAGGCCCTGGCCCGCCCGGACACCGTCGTCGAGCTGTTCGGCACCCCCGCCGCCCTCGACCGGTACGCCGAACTGGCCGCCGGCGCCGCCCGCGCCGACGTGCCGGTCTCCCCGGTCACCGACGACGCCCTCGCCGCACTCGCCGAGACGGTTGCCCCACAGGGCCTCGTCGCCGTGTGCCGGCACCTGGACGTACCGCTGGAGCGGGCCCTCACCCGTGACCCCCGGCTGGTGGCGGTGCTCGCCGAGATCCGTGATCCGGGCAACGCCGGCACCGTCCTGCGCACCGCCGACGCCGCCGGGGCCCAGGCGGTGGTCTTCGCGGGCGACGCCGTCGACCCGTACAACGGCAAGTGCGTGCGGGCCTCCGCCGGCAGCCTCTTCCACCTCGACGTGGTCCGGGCCGCCGACCCGGTCGCGGTGGTCGCCGCCCTGCGGGCCGCGGGGCTCACCGTCCTGGCCACCACCGGGTACGGCGACAGCGACCTCGACGACCTCGCCGACGCGGGGGCCCTCGCCACCCCGACGGCGTGGCTGTTCGGCTCGGAGGCGCACGGTCTGCCGGCGGAGCTGACCGCCGCCGCCGACGCCCGGGTCCGGGTGCCGCTGCACGGGCGCGCCGAGAGCCTCAACCTGGCTGCGGCGGCGGCCGTCTGCCTGTACGCTTCAGCGAGAGCACTGCGCTGACGCCCCCACACGGCGAGTCGAGGTCTGCGGTTCCGGGCGTGCGCGGTCATCACAGCAGGGGAGTGTCGTCCACATGGTGAACGCGCCACAGCGTTCGTTTAGCCAGCCCGCCGGTGTCGGCGGGCGGCAGGCCTGACCCTTCCTCCTGCGCGATCTCCCACCGGCGGGCTGCGGCACAGCCGCGCGTCCGTAGACTCGCTTCGCCGCCCGTGACGGGCTGGCGCCGCCGTGAGGGAGTACCCGTACGCCATGACCTACCGCAACGATCCGTACGACCCGAAGCAGGTTGCCCTGCTCGACCCGGACGCCCTGGCCGAGGCCGTCGCCGCCGCCGAGAAGGCGTTCGCCGCCGCCGCGGACCCGGACGCGCTGGCCGCGCTGCGCCCCGCGCACCTCGGCGACCGGTCGCCGGTCTCGCTGGCCCGCCGGGAGATCGGCGCGCTGCCGCCGGCCGCGAAGGCCGACGCCGGCAAGCGGGTCAACGAGGCCCGCCGGGCGATCGAGGCCGGCTACGCCGCCCGTGCCGAGGTGCTCGAGCGCGAGCAGGCCGCCCGGGTGCTGGTCGAGGAGCGGGTGGACGTCACCCTGCCGTACGACCGCCGTCCGCGCGGCGCCCGGCACCCGCTGAGCGTGCTGATGGAGCAGATCAGCGACCTGTTCGTCGGGATGGGCTACGAGGTGGCCGAGGGGCCCGAGGCCGAGCTGGAGTGGACCAACTTCGACGCCCTCAACATCCCCGCCGACCACCCGGCCCGCGGCCTGATGGACACCTTCCACATCGCCGCGCCCTCCGGCGCCGAGAGCTCCGGCCTGGTGCTGCGCACCCACACCTCCCCGGTGCAGGCGCGCACCATGCTGACCCGCAAGCCGCCGATCTACGTGGTCGTGCCCGGCCGGGTCTACCGCACCGACGAGCTGGACGCCACCCACGCGCCGGTCTTCCACCAGGTCGAGGGCCTGGTGGTGGACAAGGGCATCACCATGGCCCACCTGCGCGGCACCCTGGACCACTTCGCCCGCGCCATGTTCGGCGAGAAGGCGAAGACCCGCTGGCGGCCGCACTACTTCCCGTTCACCGAGCCGTCGGCGGAGTTCGACGTGTGGTTCCCGGAGCACCGCGACGGGCCGCAGTGGGTCGAGTGGGGCGGCTGCGGCATGGTCAACCCCCGGGTGCTGCGCGCCTGCGGGATCGACCCGGAGGTCTACTCCGGTTTCGCGTTCGGCATGGGCATCGACCGGACGGTGATGGTCCGGCACGGGGTGAGCGACATGCGGGACATGGCCGAGGGGGATCTGCGGTTCACCTGCGCGTTCGGGACCGGGTCCTAGGCGCCCGCCACAAGCTACGGAGACGGTGGTCAATAGTCATGCGAGTTTCTGTCAGTTGGCAGCGGGAGTACGTCGACCTTCCCGCCGACCTGCCCGCCGAGGACCTGGAGCAGGCGCTGGTCGACCTCGGCATCGAGGTCGAGTCCGTGGTGGACCTGCGGACGACGGTCAGCGGCGCCCTGGTCGTCGGCGAGGTCCTGGAGATCGAGGAGCTGACCGGTTTCAAGAAGCCGATCCGGTTCTGCCGGGTCGACGTGGGCGCCGCCAACGGCACCGGCGAGCCCCAGGAGATCGTCTGCGGGGCGCGCAACTTCGCCCCCGGCGACCGGGTCGTGGTGATCCTCCCCGGCGGGGTGCTGCCGGGCGGCTTCGCCATCGGCGCGCGCAAGACGTACGGACGCAACTCCAACGGCATGATCTGCTCCGCGAAGGAGCTGGGGCTGGGCGACGACCACTCGGGCATCATCGTGTTGCCCGAGGACACGAAGGCGCTGCCCGGCGACGACGCCCGGCCGGTGGTCGGCCTCGACGACGTGGTCGTCGAGCTGGAGATCACCCCCGACCGGGGGTACGCGCTCAGCGTCCGGGGCATCGCCCGCGAGCTGGCCCACGCCCTCGGCGTGCCGTTCCGCGACCCGGGCCTGGTGCCCGTCCCCGGCGGGACGGCGGAGCCGGCGTACCCGGTCGAGGTGCGTGACACGGTCGGCTGCGACCGGTTCACCGCCCGGATGGTGCGCGGGATCGACCCGACGGCCGCCACTCCCGGCTGGATGCAGCAGCGGCTCACCGCGGCCGGCATCCGCAGCATCTCGCTGCCGGTCGACATCACCAACTACGTGATGCTCGAACTGGGCCAGCCGATGCACGCCTTCGACGCCGACCGGATCAGCGGGCCGCTGGTGGTGCGCCGGGCCGAGCCGGGGGAGAAGGTGACCACCCTGGACGGGACGGTGCGCACCCTCACCACCGAGGACATGATCATCTGCGACGACACCGGCCCCATCTCCCTCGCGGCCGTGATGGGCGGCGAGACCAGCGAGGTCGTCGCCTCGACCACCAACGTGCTGTTCGAGGCGGCCCACTGGGACCCGGTGATGGTCGGGCGCACCGCCCGCCGGCACAGGCTGTTCAGCGAGGCGGCCAAGCGCTGGGAGCGCGGTGTCGACCCGGCCATGTCGCTGGTCGCCATCGAGCGGGCCGTGCGGCTGCTCACGGAGCACGCCGGCGGCACGGTCGGCGACGAGGTCCTCGACATCGACCACGTCCGGCCGCGTACCCCGGTCACCATCCCGGCGGACCTGCCGACCCGGCGGGTGGGCGTGCCGTACTCGCCGGAGCGGGTGGTGTCCCTGCTGGAGCAGGTCGGCTGCACGGTCACCCGGGGCGCCGACCGGATGGGCGAGGACCCGGGCTCGGCCGGGGTCCCGGCCGGCGGCGGCGCCGAGGTGCTCACCGTCGTGCCGCCGAGCTGGCGCCCGGACCTCACCGACCCGGCCGACCTGGTCGAGGAGGTGGTCCGCCTCGACGGGTACGACCGGGTGCCGTCGGTGCTGCCGACCGCGCCGCCCGGCCGGGGGCTGACCTGGCAGCAGCGGCGCCGCCGGGCCGTGGCCCGGTCGCTCGCCGAGCGCGGGTACGTCGAGGTGCTGGCCCACCCGTTCGTGTCCCGCGAGCTGCCCGACCTGCTCGGCCTGCCGGCCGGCGACCCGCGCCGCGCCGCGGTGCGAGTCGCCAACCCGCTGTCGGAGGAGGAGCCGTTGCTGCGCACCATGCTGCTCGGCCCGCTGCTCGGCATCCTCAAGCGCAACCTCGGCCGGGGCCTGCGCGACGTGTCCCTGTACGAGATCGGCACGGTGTTCCACCCGCGGCCCGGTGCCGGCGTCCCGCCGGCCATGGGCGTGGACCGGCGGCCGACGGACGCCGAGTTCGCCGTCGCCGACGCGGTCGTGCCGCACCAGCCGCGGCACGTCGCCGCGGTGCTGGCCGGGGACGTCGAGCCCGCCGGCTGGTGGGGCGCCGGCCGGCCGGCGGGCTGGGCGGACGCGATCGAGGCCGGCCGGACGGTGCTCGCCGCCGCCGGTATCCCGGCCGACCAGGTCGAGGTACGGGCCGCCGAGTACGCCCCCTGGCACCCCGGCCGCTGCGCCGAGCTGCTGGTCGACGGGGCCGTGGTCGGTCACGCCGGCGAGCTGCACCCCGCCGTGGTGGCGTCGCTGGAGCTGCCCCGGCGCACCTGCGCCATGGAGCTGGACCTGGACGCGTTGCCGGCCGCGCCGGTCGTCCCGGCCCCGACGGTCTCCACGTTCCCGCCGGCGCTGATCGACGTGGCCCTGGTGGTGGACGAGTCGGTGCCGGCGGCGGAGGTCCAGCGGGCCCTGGTCGCCGGCGCCGGGGAGCTGCTGGAGGCCGTGCGCCTGTTCGACGTGTACGCCTCGGAGCAGCTCGGCGCCGGGCGCAAGTCGCTGGCGTACAAGCTCACCTTCCGCGCCCCCGACCGGACGCTGACGGTCGAGGAGGCGGTGGCTGCCCGTGACGCGGCGGTGGCCCGCGCGGCGGAGCGCTTCGGCGCCACCCTGCGCGGCGCCTGAGATGTGAGCAGGGGCCCCTTGTCGACGCCCTCGGCGTAGGGCAGGGGGCCCCTGTCAACGGTCTCCCCGGATCCGCGGCGCCCGGCGCAGGTGTCGTGCCAGGCCGCCCGAGCGGCCCGCGCCCGTCGAATCTCCCGGCTCCACCTCGCGTTCCGAACGCGGGTGGGATACTGGACCAAACGGGCAAAAGTAGGGCAATCTCACGTGGATGCGCGGGGTAAAGCGGCCGAGTTGCCGGGGAGCCGCGAGCCCCCCAGCCGGGCGGGCTTCGTCGAGCTGCTCTTCGACGTGGTGCTCGTCTTCGCCCTCACCCGCCTCTCCGACCGGCTGGTCGAGCAGCTGAACTGGCACGGCTTCTATTCGGCGCTGGTGCTGACCCTGGCCCTCTGGTGGCTCTGGTACCGCATGGCGTGGACGGCCAACCGGTACGATCCCACCCGCCCGATGGTCCAGGTCATGGTCATCGTGACCATGTTCGGCGCCCTGCTGGCGGCCGCCGCGGTGCCGCGCGCCTTCGAGGAGGGTGGGGGCGTCTTCGCGGGGGTCTACGTCGCCGTCGGAGTGCTCCGGCATCTCTGGCTCGTGCTGTTCGGCGGGAACTCGTACCCGCGCCGGGTCAGCATCCGGATCGTCTTCTGGGCGTTCCTGTCGGCCGTGCCGTGGCTCGCCGGGATCTTCGCCGGCGGAGAGGCGCGACTGGCCTGGTGGACCGTGGCGGTCCTCATCGACTACGCCGGCGGGCTGCTCGACTTCCCGACGCCCTGGCTGGGCCGGGCCGGGCTGCGGGGGCAGCCGATCGCGGAGGGGCACCTGACGGAGCGCTACCGGCAGGTGCTCATCATCGCCTTCGGGGAGAGCATTCTGACCTCGGGCATCCAGTTCAGCCCGTACGGCTTCGAGCGTGAGCGGACGTTCGCCCTGGCGGTGGCGTTCGTGATCACCGTGCTGTTCTGGCAGATCTACTACTACCGGGCGGGCGAGATCCTCCCCACCGCCATCGCGTCGTCCCGGGTGCCGGCCTACGTCGGCGACGTCGCGTCGTACGCGCACCTGGTCATGGTCATCGGCGTCGCGGTCAGCGCGGTGGGGGACAAGCTGATCATTTCGCAGCCCTCCGGCGAGACCGTGACGTCCTGGGGCTTCGTCATCCTCGGCGGGCCGGCGCTGTTCCTGCTCGGCCGGTCGATGCTCGACTACGCGGCGTTCAGCCGGGTCTCCTGGTCGCGGCCGATCGGCCTGCTGGTGCTCGCGGCCCTGGCCCCGGTGACCCTCCTGCTGCCGCCCGTGCTGGTGGCCGCGGGCGCCGCCCTGGTGCTGGCCGGCGTGGCAACCTCGAACGCCATCAGTTGGCGGCTGTACCCGAGGAAGATCGCGCCGCCGCCGGGCGTGCCGCCCGAGGAATGAGGACCCCGAGCTCTGTCCGCCCGGGCTCAGGCAATCCACGGTCGAAGTTCATGCAGCACGCCGTATGAAGTTGCAGCGTCGCTGCTGGCCCTGCTAATCTCTGCCGTATAGTCATGCGGAGGTGGGTATGGGTATCCGAGTTGCGGTCGCCGGGGCGAGCGGCTACGCCGGGGGCGAGCTGCTGCGCCTGATCGCCGGTCACCCCGAGTTCGAGCTGGTCGCCGCCACCGCGCACAGCCAGGCCGGCCAGCCCGTCGCCGCCGTACACCCGCAGCTCGCGGGGCTGGACCTGACGTTCGGCGCGACCGATCCGGCGGCCCTGGCCGACGCGGACCTGGCCTTCCTGGCCCTGCCGCACGGCGAGTCCGCCGCCCTGGCCGCGGCCCTGCCGGAGACGGTCCGGGTCGTCGACCTCGGCGCCGACCACCGGCTGCGCGACGGGGCCGCCTGGGCGCGGTACTACGGCGGCGCCCACGCGGGCGCCTGGACGTACGGGCTGCCCGAGCTGCCGGGCCAGCGCGCGGCGATCTCCGCCGCGACCCGGGTGGCCAACACCGGCTGCTACGCCGTCGCCGTCACGCTCGCCCTCGCGCCGCTGGTCGCGGCCGGCGTGGTCGCGCCCGCCGACGTGGTCGCGGTCGCCGCCTCCGGCACCTCCGGGGCGGGCCGGGCCGCCAAGGCCCACCTGCTCGGCAGCGAGGTGATGGGGGACCTGTCGCCGTACAAGGTCGGCGCCCACCAGCACGTGCCGGAGATCAAGCAGGCCACCGGAGCGGCCAGCCTGTCGCTCACCCCCGTGCTGGCGCCGATGCCGCGCGGCATCCTCGCCACGGTCACCGCCGTGCCGACCGGGGCCGCCGACCCCCGCGCGGTGCTCACCGAGGCGTACGCGGACGCGCCGTTCGTGCACGTGCTGCCCGAGGGGACGTGGCCCCACACGGCCGCCACCCTCGGGTCGAACTCCTGCCACCTGCAGGCGACCGTCGACGTGGACTCCGGGCGGGTGATCGTGGTCAGCGCCATCGACAACCTCGGCAAGGGCGCCGCCGGCCAGGCCGTGCAGAACGCCAACCTCATGCTCGGCCTCCCCGAGACCAGCGGGCTGTCCATCTACGGAGTCGCACCATGACCGTCACCACCCCCCGAGGTTTCCGGGCGGCCGGCGTCGCCGCCGGGCTCAAGGCCAGCGGCGCCGGCGACATCGCCCTCGTGGTCAACGACGGCCCGGACGCCGGGGTCGCCGGCGTCTTCACCGCCAACCGTGTCAAGGCCGCGCCGGTGCTGTGGAGCCGACAGGTGGTCCGCGGCGGCGTGGTCCGGGCCGTGATCCTCAACTCCGGCGGCGCGAACGCCTGCACCGGCCCGGCCGGTTTCCAGGACACCCACGCCACCGCCGAGCACACCGCCACAGTGCTGACCTCGCTGAGCCCCCGGCTGATGCTCGGCGCGGGCGAGGTGGCGGTCTGCTCCACCGGGCTGATCGGCGAGCGGCTGCCGATGCCGAAACTGCTCTCCGGGGTACGGGCGGCCGCGCGCGGCCTGTCCCGCGACGGCGGCGCCGCGGCGGCCGAGGCGATCATGACCACCGACACCCGACCGAAGACCACCGTGGTGGCCGGCGGCGGCTGGACGGTCGGCGGCATGGCCAAGGGCGCGGGGATGCTCGCCCCCGGCCTGGCGACGATGCTCTGCGTGCTGACCACCGACGCGGTGGCCGGGCCGGACGCGCTCGACACCGCGCTGCGCGCCGCCTGCCGGCTCACCTTCGACCGGGTCGACTCCGACGGCTGCATGTCCACCAACGACACGGTGCTGCTGCTGTCCAGCGGGGCGTCCGGCATCGAGCCCACCGAGGCGGAGTTGACCCACGCGGTCACCGCCGCGTGCCACGACCTGGCACAGCAGTTGGTCGCGGACGCCGAGGGGGCCACCAAGCAGATCGCCGTCGAGGTGGTCGGCGCCGCCGACGAGGACGACGCGGTCGAGGTGGGCCGGTCGGTGGCCCGCAACAACCTGGTCAAGACCGCGCTGTTCGGCAACGACCCGAACTGGGGCCGCATCCTCGCCGCCGTGGGCACCACCGCCGCGGCGTTCGAGCCGGACGGCGTGGACGTGGCGGTCAACGGGGTCTGGGTGTGCCGCTCGGGCGCCGCCGCCGAGGACCGCTCCAAGGTCGACCTCACCGGCCGGGACGTCACCATCCGGATCGACCTGCACGCCGGCGACGCGGCGGCGACGATCTGGACGAACGACCTGTCGCACGCGTACGTGCACGAAAACTCGGCGTACTCATCGTGAGCGCGAGGAATGCAGCGGAGCGGAGTCCCGCAGTCGCGAACAACGGGGGCATCGTGAGCGCGAGGAACGCAGCGGAGCGGAGTCCCGCAGTCGCGAACGGAAGGCCGGCGCAGTGAGTCTCTCCGCAAACCTCACCCGGGCCCAGGCCAAGGCCGAGGCGCTGATCGAGGCGCTGCCCTGGCTGGCCCGGTTCTCC
This sequence comes from Micromonospora sp. NPDC048830, assembly GCF_043198215.1. NCBI lineage: Bacteria > Bacillati > Actinomycetota > Actinomycetes > Micromonosporales > Micromonosporaceae > Micromonospora > Micromonospora sp. NPDC048830. Next base: position 20,710 of record NZ_JBICUP010000022.1, on the reverse strand, counting down.
GGCGCCACCGTCGTGGTCAAGTACGGCGGCAACGCCATGGTCGATCCCGAGCTGCAGCGGGCCTTCGCCGCCGACATGGTCTTCCTGCGCTACGCCGGCCTCCGGCCGGTCGTGGTGCACGGCGGCGGGCCGCAGATCTCGGCGATGCTCGGCCGGCTCGGCATCGACAGCGAGTTCCGGGGCGGCCTGCGGGTCACCACCCCGGAGGCGATGGACGTCGTCCGGATGGTGCTGGTCGGTCAGGTCGGCCGGGAACTGGTCGGCCTGATCAACGCGCACGGCCCGTTCGCCGTGGGCCTCTCCGGCGAGGACGGCGGCCTGTTCACCGCCGTGCGCCGCCCCGCGTACGTCGACGGGCAGCCGGTCGACGTCGGGCTGGTCGGCGACGTCGAGTCGGTGGACGTTTCCGCCGTGGCGGACCTGATCGCCGCCGGCCGCATCCCGGTGATCTCCACCGTCGCGCCGGACGCCGACGGGGTGCTGCACAACCTCAACGCCGACACCGCCGCCGCCGCGCTCGCGATCGCGCTGGACGCGCGCAAGCTCGTGGTCCTCACCGACGTGCCCGGGCTGTACGCGAACTGGCCCGACACCGACAGCCTGGTCAGCGAGATCAGCACCGACGAGTTGGCGAGGCTGCTGCCGTCCCTGGAGTCGGGGATGGTTCCCAAGATGGAGGCCTGCCTGCGGGCGGTGCGCGGGGGAGTGCCTGCCGCGCACATCGTCGACGGCCGGGTCGCCCACTCCACACTGCTCGAGGTCTTCACCTCGGAAGGATTCGGAACGATGGTGAGCGCTAAATGAGCACGCTCGTGGAGCGCTGGGGCGCGTCCCTGATGGACAACTACGGCACGCCGCCGCTCGCGCTGGTCTCCGGCGCCGGCGCCGTCGTGGTCGACGAGGCCGGCCGGGAGTACGTCGACCTGCTCGGCGGCATCGCGGTCAACGCCCTCGGCCACGCCCACCCGGCCGTGGTGGCCGCCGTGTCCCGGCAGGTCGCCACCCTCGGCCACGTGTCCAACCTGTTCGTGGCCGAGCCGCCGGTCGCCCTGGCCGAGCTGCTGCTGGCCCTGGCGGGCCGGCCCGGTCGGGTCTACTTCGCCAACTCGGGCGCGGAGGCCAACGAGGCGGCGTTCAAGCTGTCCCGGCGCACCGGCCGCACCCACGTGGTCGCCACCCACGGCGGGTTCCACGGCCGCACCATGGGGGCGCTCGCGCTGACCGGCCAGCCCGCCAAGGCCGACCCGTTCCGGCCGCTGCCGGGCGACGTCACCCACGTCCCGTACGGCGACGCCGCCGCCCTCGACGCGGCGGTCACCGACGCGACCGCCATGGTGATCCTGGAGCCGATCCAGGGCGAGAACGGGGTGGTCGTGCCCCCGGCCGGCTACCTCGCGGAGGCTCGCCGGATCACCGCCCGGCGCGGCGCGCTGCTGGTGCTCGACGAGGTGCAGACCGGCATCGGCCGTACGGGACACTGGTTCTACCACCAGGCCGAGGGCGTCGAGCCCGACGTCGTCACCCTCGCCAAGGGCCTCGGCGGCGGGCTGCCGATCGGCGCCTGCCTGGCGTTCGGGCGGGCCGCCGAGCTGCTCGGCCCCGGCTCGCACGGCAGCACCTTCGGCGGCAACCCGATCAGCTGCGCCGCCGCCCTCGCGGTGGTGTCCACCATCGCCGGCGAGGGGCTGCTCGACCACGTCAAGCGGGTCGGTGAGCGGCTGCGCCGGGGGATCGAGGCGCTCGGTCACCCCCTGGTCGGCCAGGTGCGCGGCGCCGGCCTGCTGCTCGGCGTCGTGCTCACCGCCGACGTGGCCGGCCCGGTGGCCGCCGCGCTGCGCGAGGCCGGGTTCCTGGTGAACCCGGTGCAGCCCGGGGTGGTCCGGCTCGCCCCGCCGCTGATTCTCACCGCCGAGCAGGCCGACGCGTTCCTGGCCGCCCTCCCCGCCGTCCTCGACGCCACGACGCGGGGAGCTGCGGCAGATCTTGGTACGAAACGGCCACCCGAGGGGCCGGATTCCGCCAAGATCTCGACCGCGTCGAGCCCGACCACGACGGAGACCATCGCATGACCCGCCACCTGCTGCGTGACGACGATCTCACGCCCGCCGAGCAGGCGGCCGTGCTCGACCTCGCCGCCCGGATGAAGGCCGAGCGGTTCGCCTACCGGCCGCTCGCCGGCCCGAGGTCGGTGGCGGTGCTGTTCGACAAGCAGAGCCTGCGCACCAGGATCTCCTTCGACGCGGGTATCGCGGAGCTGGGCGGGCATCCCCTCGTCGTGGACACCCAGGTGACCCACTTCGGGCGGGGCGAGTCCCTGGCCGACGCCGGCCGGGTGCTCTCCCGCTACGTCGCCGCGATCGTGCTGCGCACCCACGGCGACGACCGGATCGCCGAGGTCGCCGCGCACGCCACCGTGCCGGTGGTCAACGCGCTCACCGACGGGTTCCACCCGTGCCAGCTCCTGGCCGACCTGCTCACCGTCCGCGAGCGGTGCGGCGGCACGCACGGCCGGACCCTCGCGTACGTGGGGGACGCCGCGAACAACATGTCCCACTCGTACCTGCTGGCCGGGGCGACCGCCGGGATGCACGTCCGGGTCGCCGGGCCGGACGGGTTCGACCCCGACCCGGGCGTGGTGGCCCGGGCGGAGGAGATCGCCGCCGGCACCGGCGGGTCCGTACGCGTGCTGCGCGACCCGGTGCAGGCCGCCCGGGACGCCGACGTGCTGGCCACCGACACCTGGACCTCGATGGGCCAGGAGGCCGACGGGCTGGACCGGCTCACCCCGTTCCTGCCGTACCAGGTGAACAAGGCCCTGCTCGGGCAGGCCGCGCCGGACGCGATCGTGCTGCACTGCCTGCCGGCGCACCGGGGCGAGGAGATCACCGACGAGGTGCTCGACGGCCCGCAGAGCGCCGTGTTCGACCAGGCGGAGAATCGGCTGCACGCCCAGAAGGCGTTGCTGACGTTTCTCCTCGAGGACCGACCATGACCGCCCCGCTCACCCGCGCCGCCCGGCACGCCCGCATCGTCGAGCTGATCCGCGACCGGGCCGTCCGCTCGCAGACCGAGCTGGCCGACCTGCTCGCCGCCGAGGGCGCCCAGGTCACCCAGGCCACCCTCTCGCGGGACCTGAAGGAACTCGGCGCGGTCACCGCCCGCGGCGGCGACGGGCGCGCCGTGTACGTGATCCCGGAGGACGGCCACCGCCCGCTGCGTGAGGCCGAGGCGGCGCCCGCCCGACTCGTGCGCCTGCTGCGGGAGCTGCTCAACGAGGTGGACTCCAGCGGCAACATCACCGTGCTGCGCACCCCGCCGGGCGCGGCCCACTACCTGGCCAGCGCCCTGGACCGGGCGGGCCTGCCCGAGGTCGTCGGGACGATCGCCGGCGACGACACCGTCCTGGTCGTGGCCCGCGAGGCCGTCGGCGGGGCCGCGCTGGGCGAGAGGCTCGCCGCGTGGTCCCGCGGGGAGGGCAACCCGGAAGGGGGTACGACACCATGACCGAGCGGGTCGTCCTCGCGTACTCCGGAGGGCTGGACACCTCGGTGGCCATCCCGTACCTGGCGGAGCGGACCGGCGCGGAGGTGATCGCGGTCGCGGTCGACGTCGGGCAGGGCGGCGAGGACCTCGGGGTCATCCGGCAGCGCGCCCTCGACTGCGGCGCCGTCGAGGCCGAGGTGGTCGACGCCCGCGACGAGTTCGCCGCCGGGTACTGCCTGCCGGCGATCCGGGCCAACGCCCTCTACATGGACCGGTACCCGCTGGTGTCCGCGCTGTCCCGGCCGCTGATCGTCAAACACCTGGTGGCCGCCGCGCGCCGGCACGGCGGCACGATCGTGTCGCACGGCTGCACCGGCAAGGGCAACGACCAGGTGCGCTTCGAGGCCGGCCTGGGCGCGCTCGCCCCCGACCTCAGGGTCGTCGCCCCGGCCCGGGACTTCGCGTGGACCCGGGACAAGGCCATCGCGTACGCCGAGGAGAGGCGGCTGCCGATCGACGTGTCGGCGCGCTCGCCGTACTCGGTCGACCAGAACCTGTGGGGCCGGGCCGTGGAGACCGGCTTCCTGGAGGACATCTGGAACGCGCCCGTCGAGGCGTTGTACGCGTACACCGCCGACCCGGCCGAGGCGCGCGACCCCGACGAGCTGGTGATCACCTTCGACGCCGGCGTACCGGTCGCGATCGACGGCGAGACGGTCACCCCGTACCAGGCGGTCCTGGAGCTGAACCGGCGCGCCGGCGCCCAGGGCGTCGGCCGGCTCGACATGGTCGAGGACCGCCTCGTCGGCATCAAGAGCCGCGAGGTGTACGAGGCCCCGGGCGCGATCGCCCTGATCACCGCCCACCAGGAGCTGGAGGCGGTCACCGTCGAGCGGGACCTGGCCCGGTTCAAGCGCGGCGTCGAGCAGCGCTGGGCCGAGCTGGTCTACGACGGCCTGTGGTTCTCCCCGCTGAGGCGGGCCCTGGACGCGTTCATCGACGACGCCCAGCGGCACGTCTGCGGCGAGGTGCGGCTGACGCTGCACGGCGGCCGGGCCACCGTGACCGGGCGCCGCTCCGAGGCCAGCCTGTACGACTTCGGCATGGCCACCTACGACACCGGCGACACCTTCGACCAGTCGCTCGCCCGGGGCTTCGTGCAGCTGTGGGGCCTGCCCAGCAGGCTCGCCGCCGCGCGGGACGCCCGGTTGGGCGGGTGATCGGCGTGACAACCAGAATGGGCGACGTGGACGACAAGAGCCTCACCGAGAACAGCGCCGGAACCAACCGTACGAGCCTGTGGGGCGGGCGGTTCGCCGGCGGACCCGCCGAGGCCCTGGCCCGGCTGTCGGTCAGCGTGCAGTTCGACTGGCGCCTCGCTCCGTACGACATCGCCGGTTCCCGGGCCCACGCCCGGGTGCTGGCCCGCGCGGGCCTGCTCGACCCCGAGGAACTGGGGAAGATCCTGGCCGCGTTGGACGATCTGGAGGCCGCCTGCGCCTCCGGCGCGTTCCGCCCGACGGTCGACGACGAGGACGTGCACACCGCCCTGGAGCGGGGCCTGCTGGAACGCCTCGGCAGCCTCGGCGGCAAGCTGCGCGCCGGCCGCTCCCGCAACGACCAGGTCGCCACCGACCTGCGCCTCTACCTGCGCGACCACGCCCGGGGCGTGGCGGCCCGGCTGGTGGAGCTGGCCGACGCCCTGGTGGAGCAGGCCGAGCGGCACGTCGACACGGCCGCCCCCGGCATGACCCACCTCCAGCACGCCCAGCCGGTCACCTTCGGGCACTGGCTGCTGGCGCACGTGCAGCCGCTGCTGCGCGACCTGGCCCGGCTGCGCGACTGGGACCACCGGGCCGCGATCAGCCCGCTCGGCGCCGGCGCGCTGGCCGGTTCCGGCCTGCCGCTGGACCCGGTCGCGGTCTCCAAGGAGCTGGGCTTCCGCACGTCCTTCGCCAACTCGATGGACGCCGTCGCCGACCGGGACTTCGTGGCGGAGTTCCTGTTCGTCACCGCGATGATCGGGGTGCACCTGTCCCGCCTCGGCGAGGAGGTGGTGCTCTGGACGTCGCAGGAGTTCGGCTGGGTCGAGCTGGACGACGCGTTCGCCACCGGCTCGTCGATCATGCCGCAGAAGAAGAACGCGGACATCGCCGAGCTCGCCCGCGGCAAGTCGGGCCGGCTGGTCGGCGGCCTGATGAGCGTGCTCACCATGCTCAAGGGCCTGCCGATGACGTACGACCGGGACATGCAGGAGGACAAGGAGCCGGCCTTCGACGCGGTCGACACCCTGGAGCTGCTGCTGCCGGCCCTCGCCGGGATGATCTCCACGATGACGGTACGCGTCGACCGCCTCGTCGCCGCCGCGCCCGTCGGCTTCTCCCTGGCCACCGAGGTCGCCGACTGGCTGGTGCGCCGGGGCGTGCCGTTCCGCGACGCCCACGAGATCACCGGCAAGCTGGTGGCGCTCTGCGCCGCCCGGGACTGTGCCCTCGACGAGGTCTCCGACGCCGACCTGTCGGCCGTCAGCGAGCACCTCGACCCGTCGGTGCGCGACGTGCTGTCGGTCCGTTCCGCGCTCGCCGCGCGGACCACGCCCGGCTCCACCGGCCCCGGGCCGGTCGCCGACCAGCTCGCCGCCGCCGCCGACCAGCTCGCCGGCTGGCGGGAGTGGGCCGCCGAGCGGGTCGTGCCCCGCTGACACACGCCGGGCCGGGCGAGCGACCTGCGCCCGGCCCGCCGCGCGGAAAGAAGGGGTCCCTTGTCGACAAGGGACCCTTTCTTCGCTTCGGCCGTCGTCAGGGTGCCGCCGGGCGTTCCCGCTTCGGCAGCTTCGCCACCACCGCCTCGTACGAGCCGTCGACGGCCTCGCGCAGCTCGTCGTCCGGGATCGCCCCGTCCAGGCGCAGGCTGTTCCACCCCGACCGCCCGATGTACGCCGACGGGACCGCGTCGTCGGGGAACCGGTGCAGCCACTCGTCGGCGACCTCCCGGGTCGGGCCGCACTTCACGCCCACCCGGTTGCCCGTCTCCGACCCGAGGAAGGCGAAGATCTTGCTGCCGACCTTCACCACCACGTCGCCCTCCCACGGCTGGTCGAGCCAGGCGCCCGGCTTCGCCAGGCAGTACGCCAGCATCTCCGCGCGGTCCATCACGCCTCCTGTTGCCCGTCGGCACCGCCGCCGACGCGGCCGGTGAGTCGTTCGTAGCGCTGCCGGGCGGCCTGTGCCGTGCCGAGGCCCAGCCCGTGGGCGACGGCCTGCCAGGTCAGCCCCCGGTCCCGGGCGAGCCGCAGCAGCCCCGCCTCCAGCGCGTCCACCTCCGCCCGCAGGTGGGGGACGAGGGTGAGCGCGGCGACCAGGTCGGCGGCGTCCACCGGCTCCTCGTCGGGCGCGAGCTCGGCGCCGCCGGCGGCCAGCGCGGTCACCAGGGCCACCGCCTCGTACGGGTCCGGCACGTACGGGTGGGCGTAGCGCCGTCGGCGCGTGTCGTCGCCCGCGTGTCGCTCGGTTATCCGGGTGAGGGCGGCGTGGGTGCGGTGCGCCCGGGCCCGTCCGGCGTCCGGCACGGCGAACGGGTCCTGCTCGGTCATGCCGCCATCCGACCATGCAAACTAAGTGATGTCAACAAGATGTTTAACTCTAACGTCCTTGACTTATATAAGTAGACCCTGAAAGCTGGGCGACGAGGAGAAGGGGGAATCTCATGATCAAGGTGGCCGTCACCAGCGTCTTCGTCGACGACCAGGAGAAGGCGAAGCAGTTCTACACCGACGTGCTGGGCTTCGCGGTCAAGCACGACATCCCGCTCGGCGGGGACGCCCGCTGGCTCACCGTCGTCTCGCCGGCCGACCCCGAGGGCGTCGAGCTGCTGCTGGAGCCGAACGGCACGCCGATCGCCCAGGCGTACCAGCGCGGGCTGCGCGAGGCCGGCATTCCCGTGATGATCTTCGGGGTGGACGACCTGGCGAAGGAGCACGAGCGGCTCACCGGTCGCGGCGTCCGGTTCACCACCCCACCGACGCAGACCGGCCCGGTGCTCATGGCGATCTTCGACGACACCTGCGGCAACCTGGTGAACCTCCAACAGCCGCTCGGCTGAGCCCGACAGGCCTGGCCGATCGAGGAGGTTCTGTCACGCGGTGCCGGCACCCTGACGCGAACCTCTTGATCGTCGCCGACGGGTGGGGCGGCGGGCCGGATAGGGTCGGGGGCGTGAGCCGTGCCGTCCCGCCGCCCGCCCCCACGCCGGGGGTGACCGGCGCGTACCCCGACGGCGGGCCGGCGGGCGACCTCGCCGCGCTGCTCGCCGGCCCGGTGGTCCCGGCCGCCCGCGGCCTGCTCGGCTGCCTGCTGTCCGCCGGCGGTGCCACCGTCCGGATCACCGAGGTCGAGGCGTACGCGGGGACGGCCGGCGACCCCGCCTCGCACGCCCACCGCGGGCGTACGCCGCGCAACGCGGTGATGTTCGGCCCGGCCGGGCACGCCTACGTCTACTTCACCTACGGCATGCACTGGTGCGTGAACGTGGTCACCGGGCCGGACGGGGAGGCCTCCGCCGTCCTGCTGCGGGCCGGTGAGGTGGTCGAGGGCCTGGACGTCGTCCGCGCCCGGCGGCCCGCCGTACGCCGAGACGTCGACCTCGCCCGCGGCCCCGCCCGGCTCTGCGCCGCGCTCGGCATCGACCGCGCGGCGTACGGGTCCTACCTGCTCGGCGACGGGCCGGTACGGCTGCGCCCGGCGGTGCAGCCGGTGCCCGAGGCGGCCGTCGTGGCCGGCCCGCGGGTCGGGGTGACGGGTGCGCACGACGTGCCGTGGCGGTTCTGGATCGCCGGCGACCCCACCGTGAGCGCGTACCGCCGGCACGTGCCCCGCGCCGCCCGGCCCTGACGCCTGCCGCGCCCGCCGCGCCTGTCGCGCCCGCCGCGCCTGCCGCGCCCGCCGCGCCTGCCGCGCCTGCCGCGCCCGCCGCGCCTGTCGCGCCGCCATGTCGGCGACATGGGGCGGTCGTGGGCGGCCGGATCCCGCCATGCCGCCGACATGGCGCCCCCGGGAGGTCGGCCTCGACGTCCTCGCCGACCACCATGCTCGGCTGGATCGCGGCGCGCACCGAGCGGCTGCTGCTGTCCACCGCGACCACCCTGATCACCACCAACGACCCGGTGAAGATCGCCGAGGACTACGCGATGCTCCAGCACCTGGCCGACGGGCGCGTCGACCTGATGCTCGGCCGGGGCGACACCGGGCCGGTCTACCCCTGGTTCGGCCAGGACATCCGCAACGGCATCCCCCTCGCCGTCGAGAACTACGCCCTGCTGCACCGGCTGTGGCGGCCTACTACGGCGACGGCTTCTTCGCCAACCACATCTTCTGGCCCAAGGAGCACACCCAGCGGATGGTGGGGCTCTACCGGCAGCGCTTCGCCCACTACGGCCACGGCTCACCCGAGCAGGCGATCGTCCGGCTCGGCGGCCAGGTGTTCATGCGGAGGAACTCGCAGGACGCGGTCCGCGAGTTCCGGCCGTACTTCGACAACGCCCCGGTGTACGGGCACGGCCCGTCGATGGAGGAGTTCACGGCGCAGACCCCAGCTGACCGTGGGTAGCCCGCAGCAGGTGATCGACCGTACCCTGGGCTTCCGCGACTACGTCGGCGACTACCAGCGCCAGCTGTTCCTCGTCGACCACGCCGGCCTGCCGCTGAAGACGGTGCTGGAGCAGCTCGACATCCTCGGCGAGGAGGTGGTGCCGGTGCTGCGCCGCGAGTTCGCCGCGCTGCGCCCCGCCCACGTGCCCGAGGCGCCCGCCCACGCCTCGCGCAAGGCCGCCCGGGACGCGCGGACGGGCGACGCGACGCCGGCCGCCGCCGGGATGGAGGCCCGCCGGTGACCCGCCGCACCCTGGCCGTCGTGTCGGCCGGCCTCGGCCAGCCCTCGTCCACCCGGCTGCTCGCCGGCCAGCTCGCCGCGGCCGCCCGCGCCGAGCTGGCCGGCCGGGGCGTCGAGGCCGAGCTGCGCACGGTCGAGCTGCGCGACCACGCCCACGACGTGGTGAACAACCTGCGCACCGGCTTCCCGTCGCCCGCGCTGCGGCAGGCCCTGGACACCGTCGCCGGGGCCGACGGCGTCGTCGCGGTCACCCCGATCTTCAACGCGTCGTTCAACGGGCTGTTCAAGTCGTTCTTCGACGTGCTCGACGCCAAGGCGCTGGTGGACCGGCCGGTGCTCATCGCCGCCACCGGCGGCACGGCCCGGCACTCGCTGGCACTGGAGCACGCCGTCCGGCCGATGTTCGCGTACCTGCGGACGGTGGTCGTGCCCACGGCCGTCTTCGCCGCGCCCGAGGACTGGTCGGGCGGCACCGCCGACGGCGCGCTGCGCGGCCGGATCGTGCGGGCCGCGGCGGAGCTGGCCGAGCAGGTACGCCGCCGTCCGGCCGCTGTCCCGCCGGACCCGTTCGCGCTGACCACCAGCTTCGACGAGCTGCTCGCGGGCGACGACCGTCCCGGCCGCCCGGCTGACCGCGCGACGGCTCGTCCGGTCTGCCCGGGGACCGCGCGCCGGCCGGCTCAGTCCGCCCCGGCCTCGTACGGGTGGGCGACCAGCACCGGGCAGTGGGCGTGCTGCACCACCGCCTGGGCGACCGAGCCGAGCAGCAGCCCCGCGAAGCCGCCGCGCCCGCGCGTGCCCACCACCAGCAGGGCCGCGCCGCCGCTGGCCTCGACCAGCGCCCGCTCCGGCTTCGCCGCCCGGACCGGCCGTTCCTCGACCGCCAGGCCCGGATGCGCCGCCCGTACCTCCGTCGCCGCCCCGGCGAGCAGGTCGTCCGACTCAGCGAGCAGGTCGTCCGACTCGGCGCGGGACGCCGCCCCCGCCTCCCCGAGCGCGTCGGGCCCCGGCCACGCGTCGTCGGCCGCCCGGACGTGTACCAACGCCAGCGGGACGTCCCGGCGGGCCGCCTCGTCGGCGGCGAGGGCCACCGCGAGCCGCCCCCGCTCCGACCCGTCCACCCCGGCCAGCACCGGCCCGTCCACCGGGATCGGCTGCTCCGCGGGGCGCACCACCAGCACCGGGCAGTGCGCGTGCGCGGCGACCTGGGCGCCGACCGACCCCAGCAGCAGCCCGGCGAAGCCGCCCAGCCCCCGGCTGCCGACCACCACCAGCTCCGCCCGGCGGGACTCCTCCACCAGGCTGGCGGCGGGACCGCCGGTGACCTGGCGCACGCCGACGTCGAGGCTCGGCCAGCGCCGGCGCAGCCCGTCCGCCGCCTCCTCGAGCATCCGCCGGGACTCCCCGGTCGGCGCCGGCACCCCCAGGTCGTACGGGTTGAGCGGCACACCGTAGCCGAGCGGGTGCAGGTAGCCGTGCACCAGCAGCAGCGGACGGGACCGCCGACTGGCGGCCCGCGCGGCGTGCTCGGCGGCGGCCAGGCTGGACGGTGATCCGTCCACGCCCACCACGACAGGTCGGCTCATCAGCGCTCCCGGGTCCGATCAGAGACCATTGTCGACGCCCGGCCCGCCGACCTCCGGCATTTGCCCGGACACGCCGCCGCGTACGCCGCGCCGTGGCCACGTCGGACAGGAGTCGCGGCACCGCCGACGAGTCCACCGCCCCACACTGGTGATCTACTGGTCTGACCGTCACACGTCACTGGGGAATGGGTGTGAAGCGCATCGCCGCCTTGTTTCTGCTCGTACCGCTGCTTCTGTCGGGTTGCGTCGTGCCGTACGGCGGGGCTGACGCAACCCCCACGGTCAGAGCCCCAGTGGCGGACGGGTACGCGACCCTGGATGCCGCCGGCATCGAACAGATCAAGGCTTCCAGGGTGGCCCGCCTGGACATGACCTCGGGGCGGCTGACCAAGGAGAGCGTCGGCTTGGAAAGCGGCACGAGCCAGGCGCCGGACGTCCACATCACCGACGGAGTCATGGCGCTGGACATCGAAGGGCCCACCGGGACGATCAGCGCCAGGACGGACCGGCTGCGCCTGAACGGCATGAACACCAAGCCGGACTTCCGCGAGGTCACCTACTTCCTCACGGCCGAGTCCCTGACGGACTACAAGGCATCACGTACGACCTTCGTTACGACGGCTCGAAGGACGTCCAGGTCATCATTGTGCACGTCCACTCGGCCTGATACCTGTACGCCTACCCGACCGCCCCGCCCCCGACCCGCTGACCGGCCCGATCGGCGGCCGGAGAAGCCGCGCCGTGGCCGGGTCGGATAGGAGTCGGGACCCTCGACAACAGGGGCGGAAACGGGCACCGTGAGAGGGGCGGGACGCGGCGCCGGCCGGCGCCGCACCGGGCCACGCCGACGGAGGAAGACGCCATGATGACCCCGCTCGACATGCTCCGCGCCCACCCGTTCCTCGCCGGCGTGCCGGAGCCCTGGCTGATCCGGCTGACCGGATACGCCCGCCCGGTCGTCTGGCACCCCGGCCACCGGCTGTTCCGCGCCGGCCAGCCCGCCGAGCGGTTCTGGCTGGTCCGCGGCGGGGAGGTGGCGCTGGACGTGCCCGTGCCCGGCCGGGGCGACGTCGGGATCGAGGCGATCGGCCCCGGGGGCGTGCTGGGCTGGTCGTGGCTGTTCCCGCCGTACCGGTGGCAGTTCGGGGCGGTCGCCGTGCAGCGCAGCACCGCCGTCGAGTTCACCGCCGCCGGGGTACGCCGACTGATGGAGTCCGACGACGCGTTCGGCCGGCAGCTCACCACCCGCTTCATGAGCGTGGTGGTGGACCGTCTCCAGGCGGCCCGGGTGCGCCTGCTCGACCTGTACGGCTACCCGACGGCCCTGCCCCCGACGGGCTGACCGGCCCGGCGTCGAGCCGGACCGGGCGGCCGGCGGCGACCCGTTGCCGGGGCCGGAGCGGCGGCCGGCCGGTCCGGCCGGAGCGCAGCCGGGCCGCCAGCGCGCGGACGCCCAGCGTGGCCACCGCGGCCAGCAGCGCGAGGGCCAGCACCTCGCCCAGCAGGACGCCGGACTGGTAGCGCAGGTTCTCCACGCCCAGCGCCACGGGCTCGCGGGCGGCATCGATCAGCCGGAAGATCAGCCCCGCCGTGGCGACGGCCAGCGCGGCGCCGCCCGCCAGCGGGCCGGCCAGGCCGACCGGGGCCGTGGCGGCCACCGCCACGGCGACCAGCAGGGCCGCCTGGAGCACCAGCGCCGACCCGGTGCTCAGCCGGGGGTCCAGCCGGGACCAGTCCGCCGCGAGCGCGTCGGCCCCGGGCAGCAGCGGCAGCGCCGCCAGCAGCGCGCCGGCGAGCGTGACCGTCCCGGCCGTACGCAGCACCGCCCGGGACGGCCGGGTCCGACGTACCGCGACGGTCAGCAGGGTCACCGTCGCCAGCACCAGCATGGCGGCCACCCACGGGGAGGCCAGGCCGGCGACCGCGATCCGGAACAGGCCCCACGGCCCGCATCCGGCCAGGTGCTCGCAGCCGACCTCGTTGGTCCGGTACCGCAGCAGCGTCTCCCAGAACAGCACCAGGGCGCCGGCCGCGACCGGCAGCGCCGCCACGAGCAGGACGCCGGGGACCCGCCCCGTCGACCGGAGCGGTCGGACGGTGGCCGTCAGCCAGTGGCACAGCGCCACCCCGGCCGCGGCGGCCAGGGCCAGGCCCGCCAGCGGCGGTGGACCCGCCGGCGCGGTCCGGTACAGCAGCGGCGCGTACGGCGCCAGGAACAGCCCGGCGACCAGCCCGACCGCGAACACCAGTCCGATCCGCCACGGCCGGACCGGACGGCCGGTGAGCCGTCGGCCCCGGGCGTCCCGCGACACCCCCAGGGCCAGGAACAGCCCGGTGGGCAGCCCGGCCGCCCCCAGCAGGGCCAGCAGCGGGATCCAGGACACCGCGTCCGACGGGCCCGGCGGCTCCAGCACCTCCTGGTACACGAGCAGATCGAGGAAGGCCTGCACGTTGGTCAGCCCGACGGCGGTGAAAACCCCGCCCGCCAGGACCTGGCCGAGAGGGAACGCCAGCACGGTGGCGCCGCCGTCGATCTCCGCGAGCCGGGCCGCCACCGTCGGATGCCGGCTCAGCAGGTGCTCCCGCAGGCCGCGGCGGCGTTCCCGGCCGCCGTGCAGGGCCGCCCGGATGCCGGCCGGGTCGCCGCCCGCCGCCCGCACGTCGGCCTGGTGCTCCCGGGTCCGGAAGAACGCCCGGGCGACCAGCTCGGCGGCGACCGCCAGCAGCGCGGCCCGTACGAGCACCCCGACCACGGCGCCCGGGCTCAGCGGTCGCTCCGCCCACGCCAGCTCGGCGACAAGCAGCAGGCCGGTCAGTAGCGCCGCCGTCCGGGTGGAAATCCGCAGGGAGCTGGCGAAGTGGTGCCGCAGCAGGTCCCGGTTCTGGACGTGGGCCAGCTCGTGCCGCAGCACGGCCTCGAAGACCTGCCGCCCCGCCGCGCCCTTGCCGGGCAGGGCCAGCAGCTCCGGGCCGCACGCCACGTACGGCTTCGCCCCGGTTCCGCCGGTGAACGCCCGCCGGCCGAGCCTCGGGCCGAGCACCACGGGCACCGGCCGGGGCAGCGCGACGGAGGCGAGCATCCGGGCGATCACCGCCTCGGCGGCGGGGAACATCCCCGGCACCAGCGGCCGGGTGCGGCGTCGGTGCAGCCGGCTCTGCCAGAGGAACAGCGCGGCCCCGGGCACGACGAGCAGGTTGAAGAAGTTCGACATCCGCGGCAGCATGCCGGAGCACGGGTAGTCGAAGACGTTGCTCAGCCCGCACCCCGGCGGCACCAGCACGGTCAGCCCGAAGGTCGTGGCGAGCAGCGCCGCCGTGGTGAACACCAGCACCGCGAGCGGCGCCAGTAGGAAGCCGGTGTCGGCGGGCCGGCCGTACAGCGACGCCGGATCCACGTCGGGCCGGTCGCTCAGCGAGCCCGCCTCCCCGTCGGTCTCGTCGCCGTCGCCGGGCATCCGTCCGGACGGGTCCGCACCCGTCGGACCGCTCACGTCTCCGGCTTCCCGGCGAGCGCCAGCGCGCCCACCACCGCGTCGGCGATGGCCCCGGCCAGGGCCGGCTCGACGCCCAGCGCGGCGGCCCGGTCGGCGGCCACCGCCCGCACCTCGGCGAGCTGGTCCCGCGACCACCGCGGCCGGGCCGCCTCCGGCGCCCCCTCCGGCGCCGGCGCCTGCGCCGGGCGGCGCCGGAACGCCGCGAGCAGCCGCCGGGTGGCCCCGCCGCCGAGCTGCTCCAGCTCCCCCTCGGCGCCCCGCAGCAGCGCGGCCGTCACGGTGGCGCAGACCAGGGTGACCACCGGGGTGACGGTGGCCACGGCCTCCGTCACCCCGAACTCCAGTCGCCCACCCTCGACCGAGGCGTCCACCCCGGACAGGTACGGGCCGGCTAGCAGGTCGAAGGACGGCAGCTCGTCGGGGGCGAGCCGGGCCACCACCGCACGGGCCAGGGCGGCGGTCCGGTCGAGGTTCTCGGGGCGGGATGGGATGGGCGCCATGCACCATTAGTAACTGGCCCACGCACTCCCGGCCATCATCGCCCTGCTGCCGGCCCCGCCACGCTCGACGACCAAGAGGTTCGCGTCACCGCCCGGCCGGAATCCGACGCAAACCTCTTGATCAACCCGCCGGGGCGGGCGACGTCAACGCCGCCGGGGTGCGGCGGCGGCAGGGCGCCAACCGGTAGCCTGCGGCGGTGACCGAGGACCTGCGCCTGCGCCCGGTGCGCGACGACGACCTGCCGCACTTCTTCGCCTTCGAGCAGGACCCGGAGGCCAACTGGATGGCCGCCTTCGGCCCCGCCGACCCGACGGACCGGGCGGCGTTCGACGCGCACTGGCGGCGCATCCGCGCCGACCCGAGGATCGTCAACCGCACGATCACCGTCGACGGCGCGGTCGTCGGCCACGTCGCCGCGTTCCCCGTCGACGAGCGGACCGAGGTCAGCTACTGGATCGACGGCACCCGCTGGGGCCGCGGCTACGCCACCCGGGCCCTGGCCGCGCTGCTGGCCGAGCTGCCCCAGCGCCCGGTGCACGCCCGCGCCGCCAAGGACAACGCCGCCTCCCTCGCCGTCCTGCGCAAGTGCGGCTTCGTCGTGTGCGGCGAGGACAAGGGGTACGCCAACGGCCGCGGCACCGAGGTCGAGGAGTACGTCCTCGAACTCGCCGGCCGGTGACCCGCCGGCCGTTTCACCCGGCCTGCCGCGCCGGCCGTCCCGTCGTGGGCATCCGGCCGGCGGAGGCGCGCTGAACTGGTGCGCACTACTCTCGCGGGGTGAACTGGCTGGACATGATCGGCTGGACCGGCTCCGCACTGCTGGTCTGGTCCCTGCTGCAGGCGCGCATCCTCCGGCTGCGCGCGCTGAACCTCGTCGGCTGCTTCGTGCTGATCGGCTACAACGCCGCCCTCGAGGTCTGGCCGATGGTCGGGCTGAACGTCGTCCTCGCCGTGATCAACCTGTGGTACCTGCGGGGAATGCTCGCCACCCGGCACGACGCGCGGACGTACCAGGTGGTCGAGGTCGGCGTCGACGACCAGTTCCTCGCCCACACCCTGCGGGTGCACGCCGCCGACATCGCCCGGTTCAACCCCGGCTTCCGCTTCGACGAGTTCGACGCGCACACCGGCGGGCGCTCCGCGTTCCTCGTCCTGCGTACCGACGAGGTCGTCGGGGTGGTCCTCGCCCACGCCGAGGGCGACGTCGTCCAGGTCGACCTGGACTACGTGACCCAACGGTTCCGCGACTTCACCCCCGGCGAGTTCGTCTACCGGCGCAGCAGCCTGTTCACCGAACGCGGCTACCGCCGGGTGGTCAGCCCGCCCGGCATGATCGCCCCCTACTACCACCGGCTCGGCTTCCGCCCCGAGGGCGGCTCGTACGTGCTGGACCTGCCACGGCCCACGCCGGCCTGACCGGCGCCCCGGCCGGGAGGATTCGCCGGCGCGCCCGCGGGGCACCTACAGCCCTACGCCGCCCCGGTCCTCGACCCGGCCCCACGGCTGAACCTCGCCGCGAGCGGCGCGGGACGGCCCGGCGGCCGGCGGGACGCTCAGCCCCGGCCGCCGCCCGGCTCACCGAACGGGAAGCCGGGCACCGAAGGGACCAACCGGACCACGTCCGCCGGCACCTGCCGGCTGCCCCGGCTGAGCAGCCGCGCCACGCCGCGGATCAGCCACGGCCCGGACGGGTGCCGCTCCGGCCCGATCAGCCGGCCGCTCATCCCGCCGTACCAGTGCCGGGCGACCACCAGGTCCGTCAGCCGCAGCCGCCCGTCCGGGCCGCCGCGCACCACCAGGTCCACCACCCGCCCCAGCCGCCGGCCGTGCAGGTCGTACGCCGTGCGGCCGAGCAGCTCACCCGCTCGCACGCCCGGCCCCCGGAATCCGGTCGATCAGGTGCCGGCGCAGCCAGGCCTCGACGGGGGAGGGGGGCAACTCGTCCAGCGGCACCCGCAGCCGCACCGCGCTGTCCACCCGCTCCACCAGCCCGTACGGGATGCGCACCGGGGCCGCCGGCAGGTCCTCGACGAACTGCTGGGCCACCGCCACCAGCAGCCGTCCGACCCGCCCGCCGATCCGCTGCCCCAGCGCCACCTGCCCGGTCAGCAGGGCGTGCACGTACGGCACGCCGTCGGCGTCGGAGGCGAACTCGACGTCGTCGACCTTGCCGACCAGCCGCCCGTCCCGGTCCACGATCTGCCGGTCGAGCAGCCGCCCGTTGAGCTGGAGCCTCACCGGCCCATCCCGGTCGCCACCGCCAGCGGGATCGCCGCCACCGACGCGGCGACGATCACCAGCAGGAACACCGACCCGAGCAGGTTCACCAGCCGCCCGTTGACCCGGTCGCCCAGGTACGTCCGGTCGTTCGCCACGATCAGGATCGGCAGGTACGTCAGGGGCAACACCACCGCGCTGAGCACCAGCATGTACTCGGTGAGCCGGATCGGGTCGACGGTGGTGAGCAGCATCAGCACCCCGAGCAGCACGCTGACGAGCAGCACGGCGTGGAACCGGGCCGCCTCCCGCGGCCGGACCCACTTGCCCCACTGCCAGCCGAAGTACTGCGCCGCCGCGTACGCCGCCGACAGCCCGGTCTCCAGGGCCGCGCCGAAGGTCACCGCGAAGAACGCCACCACCGCCACCGCCAGGCCCACGCCCCCGAACGCCAGCACCACCGGGTGCGCCACCTGTTCGAGGGAGTCCAGCGTCACCCCCGCCGGATGGAACACCACCGCCGCGGTGGCGATCAGCGACAGGGCGAGGAACCCGCCGACCGGGAAGCCGATCAGCACGCTGGACCGGGCGTTGGCCAGGTCCGCGCTGCCCCAGCGCTCCTCCACCCCGCCGGAGGAGAAGAAGAACACCTCGTACGGGCTGACGGTGGAGGCGAACAACGCCACCGCGACGAACCAGTACGCCCCCCAGCCGTGCCCCGCCGCGCCGCCGTGCACCACCCCCCGGCCCAGCGCCGCCCAGTCGGTCGGCAGCCAGAGCAGCGCCACGGCGAACACCACCAGCGCCAGCCCGGCGAGCCCGAACACCCGCTCCATCACCTGGAACCCCACCCGCCACAGCACGAGCCAGACCGCGAGGGCGGCCACCGGCACCCACGCCAGGTAGCTCAGCCCCGACGCCAGTTGCAGGGCCAGCGCCACGCCGCCGAGCTCCGCCGCCAGCGTCAGCACGGTCACCAGGTACGACGCCACCAGGTTGAGCAGCGCCACCCGTGGGCCCAGCCGCTCCCGTACCAGGTCGAACACCGCCCGCCCGCTGACCGCCGCGATCCGTCCGGCCATCTCCGCGTACGCGCAGATGCCGGCCACCCCGAGCAGCAGCACCCAGGCGTGCGCCATGCCGAAGCGGGCGCCCGCCTGACTCGCCGCCACCAGGTCGCCGACGTCCACGAAGCCGCCGACGGCGGAGAGGATGCCGAGCGTGGCGGCGAAAAGCCTCCTCACGCCGGACGCGATTCGGGTCGTCTCATCGCCGCGACCCTAACCGGCGAAACCGCTACTTTCGCCCTGAACCGGGCATTGGCGGACGGCTCAGGCGGGCGGGAGGTTCTGCAACCGGACCTGTCCGCGCGACACCAGCCGGCCCGCCTCGTCGGTGATCTCCACCTGCCACAGCTGCTGGCTGCGGCCCCGGTGCACCGGGGTGCCGACGGCGGTCAGCTCCCCCTCGCGGACCGCGCGCAGGAAGTCCGTCTGGTTGGACACGCCCACCACCCGGCCCTTGTCGCCGAGCCAGTGCGACCCACCGACGCTCGCCGCCGTCTCCACCACCGCGCAGTACACCCCGCCGTGCTGGATCCCGTGCGGCTGGTGCAGCTCCGGGCGGACCCGCCACCGGATCACGACCTTGTGCCCGCTCACCTCGCCGAACTCCAGGCCGAGCAGGGCCACGAAACCACCGGTCAGGTCCGGCATCTCCACGACGCTCCTCCTCGCATCCGCGCAGCGGGCCCAGCCTAACGGCAGTGATCAGCGCGAAACCGGGTGCGGCGGGCCCCGGGGGATGGGGGAGAATCGGTGACCGTGACCGACAGCAGCCTCCCGCCGTCCGGGCGGGACTCCCTGACCGAAGACCTGCAGTGGCGAGGCCTGATCCAGGACTCGACCGGCCCCGACGAGCTGCGCGCGCTGCTCGACGGCCCTGCCGCCACCTTCTACGTGGGCTTCGACCCGACGGCGGCCAGCCTGCACGTCGGCCACCTCATGCAGGTCATCACCGCCCGCCGGCTCCAGCTCGCGGGGCACCGGCCGCTGCTGCTCGTGGGCGGGGCCACCGGGCAGATCGGTGACCCGAAGGAGAGCGCCGAGCGGTCGCTCAACCCGCCCGAGGTGGTCGCCGGCTGGGTGGCCCGCATCCGCGAGCAGCTCGCCCCCTTCGTCTCGTACGCGGGGGACAACGCCGCGCAACTGGTGAACAACCTGGACTGGACCGGCGAGATGTCGGTGGTCGAGTTCCTCCGGGACGTCGGCAAGCACTTCCCGGTGAACAAGATGCTGGCCCGGGAGGTGGTGAAGGCCCGGTTGGAGAGCGGCATCAGCTTCACCGAGTTCAGCTACCAACTGCTCCAGGCCAACGACTTCTACGAGCTGCACCGCCGGCACGGCTGTCAGCTCCAGTTCGGCGGCTCCGACCAGTGGGGCAACATCACCGCCGGCGTGGACTACGTCCGCCGCCGGGGGGCCGGGCCCGTGCAAGCCTTCGTCACCCCGCTGGTGACCAAGGCCGACGGCACGAAGTTCGGCAAGACCGAGGGCGGCGCCGTCTGGCTCGACCCGGAGCTGACCAGCCCGTACGCGTTCTACCAGTTCTGGCTCAACGCCGACGACCGGGACGTGACCCGCTACCTGCGCTACTTCAGCTTCCGCTCCCGGCAGGAGATCGAGCAGCTGGAGAAGGAGACCGCGGAACGGCCGCAGGCCCGGCTCGCCCAGCGGGCCCTCGCCGAGGAGCTGACCTCGCTGGTGCACGGCGAGCGTGAGATGGCCCAGGCGGTCGTCGCCAGCCAGGCGCTGTTCGGCCGCGGGTCGCTGGACGACCTCTCCCCGGAGACGCTGCGGGCCGCCCTCACCGAGGCCGGCCTGGTCCACCTCGCCGAGCTGCCCGACGTGGCCGGCCTGCTGAAGGAGTCGGGCCTGGTGCCGAGCACGAAGGAGGCCCGGCGGGTCATCGCCGAGGGCGGCGCGTACGTGAACAACCGGCGGATCGCCGAGGTCGACGCGACGGTGGGCCCGGAGGACCTGCTGCACGGCCGGTACCTGGTGCTGCGCCGCGGCAAGAAGTCCTTCGCCGGGGTGGAGCTGCGCCGATAGTGGCGTACGCAGACGTGTGACGCGGGACGCCCCCGCCGGATTTGACGATCAATCCGGCGGGGGCGTAACTTTTCCTCTGCCAGCGCGGAACGGACGAATCAGGGCGAATCCCTGAAGGCCGGGCGCGGGAATGAGCTTCGGGCCGCGGGGGTTGTATCTCCTCGCGAGTCCGTGCCGGGCGGGGCCCCGGATCTGCCGGAGGGCGGATTTGGTGGGGCGGAGCCGACCGGGTATGGTTCATCGCCGGTGGGGAACCGGGCGAGCTGCGGGCTACCGCGGCGGCCGGCCTACCGGAAGTCATGGAATGGATACGGCGACAGCCGCATTGGTTCCGTGGCGCCCGTGATTCGGGTGGAAGCGGGTCAGATCGGGAGGGTCCGGTTTGACAGGGCGGAAACCGGCGGGTAACGTAGTAAAAGTGCCCGGCGCGAGA